>JBDTBU010000054.1:0-4416 GCA_039923935.1 Ktedonobacteraceae bacterium
GGATACTGACTGGCGATATCCTGATAGAGATGCCCTCCCAGGAACACATTTAACATTTGCATGCCGCGACAGATCCCCAAGACTGGCATATCTTCTTTCAGCGCCCAGGACGCGATAGTCATCTCAAGCAAATCCAACTGGGGGTCGGCCTCGTCCTCCGTTGGGTGACGTTGCGCCCCATAGAGAGAAGCCTCAAGATCGATGCCGCCAGTGAACAAAATTCCATCCAAGCGTGGGAGCAACTCTTGCAGCTCGCTGAGATCATTGAGCATTGGAATGAGAATGGGCAGGCCGCCAGCACTCTCCACCGCATGTACATAGGTACGATTATTCCCGTAAATAGGTCGCTGTGACCCTGCCCGAAAATCCGCTTGGCAGGGTATGCCAATCAGTGGACGCATCTAAATCACTCCTTAACTATCGACACTCACCGGCCTAAAGGCGCAGGGATGCTTCCTTTATCCAACGCATATAATCGAATATCCTCTATGTTTTGCCGAAAAAGATCTCCCACCAAGCTTGCCAAAAACTTTGCGAGGCCGCCGTATGGGTTGTGGGAGACGCTTGCACCTGGTTCTGATTGTCCGTACCGACGACCACTACAACGTGTTCACCGGGCCGCGCATAGCCTAGTTTCTGGCGTGCCTCGCTCTCGACCACATAGGGGTCTTGATAATAACCCACCTGCTTGACCAGAGCATTGTGTGCATTTTGGAGTTGTTGGGTCATCTGTTGCTCACGTTGTAACTGCTGCACCAACTGGTTATTGGACCACGCCTGGATCAGCGCCCCACATAAAAAGGCTAGGCAGACCAGCGCCGTTACCCAGACCACTGTCTGCGTAAACAAAGAGGAGCGGCGTGCACGTACCCTGCCAGCAGGCTCTCCCAAGCCGACTGCCGTGGTTACATACGGGGTCTTCCCCTCTGACCGTGCTTGGCCAGGGGGTCGCGAAGCAGCATCCGACACCGATCTCACCTTTCGTTGATATTACTCTTCTCTCTCTTATTTTGAACGATTAAAGACGCAATTAGTATCGATGGTTATTTGTAACTTCCCAACGTAGAGTATAGCAGGAGATCAGGCCGTTCATCTCTAACATAAGGAAGCGTTTATTCCCAGAGAAAGCCACGATACGCAATTGCTCGGTGTATCGCCGCTCACCTGGAAGAACAGTACAGGGAGGAATTCCATGTCCAATCCTCGGCAATCACGTCTTGTACTCAGTGTAGCAGTTTTGCTCACACTGCTGATGGGCCTCATTGGTAGCGTCGGCCCGTCCGTAACTGCTCAAGCTGCAACACAAGGCGCCGGCTCGCTTGATGGCAGTATCAGTGTTCATCCAGCCATTCAACCGGCTGGCACCGCCACCAATGCTACTTTTAATTGTCAGACTAATCGTGGCCCGCAGTTCATTGTATGTTATAGCCCTCAACAAATTCGTCACGCCTATCACACTGATACGTTGCTGAACGCTGGTATCACTGGGAAGGGACAAACAATTGTCATTGTTGACGCCTTCCAAGACCCCTTCATCCAACAAGAGTTGACTGCCTTTGATACGACCTTTGGGCTGCCGACCCCGGTCTTTACCCAAGTCGCACCCGATGGATTGACTCCATTCGATCCAACTAATGCATCCCAGTCAGGCTTCGCGGGTGAAATTGCCCTTGATGTCCAATGGGCACATGCGATTGCGCCAGCAGCCAATATCACCCTTGTCCTAGCCAAGACGAATAGCAACGTTGATCTCGTCAGCGCCACACGCTTTGCTGTTGAGCACAATCTGGGGAATGTGATCTCACAGAGCTTTGGTGAAAACGAAAGCTGCGTAGCGACTGCCACACTCAAAGAGGAGCATCGTGTTTTCGCAGAAGCTACGCGCAAGCATATCACGCTGCTAGCTTCTTCAGGCGATGAGGGAGCAGCCCAGCGAACCTGCGACGGGCTTTCCTGGACGCGGGCAGCTTCCTGGCCAGCCAGCGATCCACTGGTAACAGCAGTGGGCGCGACCGAATTGTTTGCTGCTCCCGATTGCAGCACCGCTTTTCCATGTCCCGCGAATCACCCAAAGCCAGGTACTTACGATCACGAAGTGGCTTTAAACGAGCCTCCTACCTTCACACCAGGCAATTTCTCGACTGGTGGAGGTTTTAGCGTTCTATTTAAGCGTCCCGAATATCAAGAAGGCATCAGTGCTATTCCAGCAAGCCAGCGTGGCCTGCCCGACATCTCCTATAGCGGCTCTATCAACCATGGAGTGCTAGTGGCCTGCGGAACCTGCCAGGGCGGCGCGAATCCTGCTTTCTTCATCTTTGGCGGGACCAGTGTTGGTTCGCCCAACTGGGCTGGCATTGTGGCCCTGGCCAATCAGTTGGCAGGCCATCATCTGGGCTTTATCAACACGGAGCTCTACCGCATCGGCGAGAGCCGTGGACTCAGTGCGGCCACCTTCCATGACATCACCGTAGGCAATAATTCCGTGATTGAGCCTGATTCCAATAACAATCCCGTCTCCGTCACTGGCTTTAACGCTACAGCAGGTTGGGACCCCACAACTGGCTTTGGCACACCCAAAGTCGATATAGTAGTGCCGCTCCTGGCCGCCTTCTCTTTCGGTCACGATGGTGATGATGCCATCACGAATTCGGATAACTAAGCTTCCCTTAATGACACGGCTCTGCTCCTCCATGCTGCTACCCTCATATGAAGGTAGCAGCATTTTTTGCCTGCCTCATGTCTTTGGACATTGGGAAATGAATCTAACTGAAAAGCCCAAAACTATAGACCTTCTGGACTATAGCCTAGCTAAAAAGACACACCATGCAGTATACTCAATGCTAAAGTGCAAAAATACACGGTTACAGGGCGGTTCCCTTGGGGGCCGGAAGAGGGACAAGAAGACCATGCTCAACCATCCAAATCAGAATACGCAATCACCGCAAGCAGATAAATTAATCCTGCCCGCGCCGCCAGAGCAGATGCACCAAGCCTACCCGCAGACAACACCTGTTTGGGCAGATCAGTCGGTACACTCACCTATGCCGCTCGAATCGACACAATACATCTACCCACAATCGTCGCCTGTACCGCCGCCAGACCCAACACAGTATACCCATCCACAATACTCGCCCTTGCCCCACAATCCCATGACTCGTCGCAGAGGGGTCTGGCGCAAAGATCCCGCCTATCTGGTGCTTTCGTTTGCCATCGCGCTGGTAGTGGTTGCAGCTCTTGTCCTCGTTACATTCGGAGCCACAACAATCCTGAATAATAACGGGTTCGCCTATAGCCAGACTCCCACTGCACCTACGCCAAGCGGCACAGTGGATAACAATCCAAACTTTGGCACGCCTGCAACAGGTCTGGGCAGCAATCAGAGCAGTCAGCCGCCCGTTGTGCCCACGCCCAATCTCAATCCACAGCCATCGCCCAACCCGACGGACCAGCCAGGGCAGGGTTCCCTAAGCGTACAGATTGCTAATATCCCCAGTGTTGTCTCCAATAACAGCAAAGTATCGGTCAGCATCCAGACTAGCGAACCGGGCGTTCAGGTCAAACTGCAAGTCACCTACAACGCCGCGCCCTTTTTCTTCAATAGTGGAACCCGTACTACTGATGACAATGGGCAGGCCACTCTGCACTGGAACGTCAGAGTCTTTTCTCTGCGCAGCAATTCCATACAGGCCACAGTCCAAGTAATCGCCACAGATCAGAACGGCCAGCAGGTCAGTTCGCAAGCGGTGGTTGTGATGGTTGAGGGGTAAAGTGCTTGTAACTTTTTACCGCACGGTGATGTTTAAGTATATTGACACGTATACTTTGTAAAGACCAGAAACGTGTCTGTACCTACCCTCCTATGGGTGCCTTTGTCCCTTTTTATTCTATTTTGAAGGATTTCAGCATAATGACACAAACAGACGAGATTCGCCAGGTACAAGAGATGGCGCGGCTAGTACGCCAGAGCGTTGGGCATGTGATTGTTGGCAAGGAAGAAGTGATCGACTTGCTGATGGTAGCACTGCTCTGCGAGGGGCATGTGCTTTTCGAGGATGTGCCAGGCATCGGCAAAACCACGATGGCTAAATCTATCGCCCGTTCGCTGGGCTGCACATTCCAGCGTATCCAGTTCACCCCGGACCTGCTACCCTCGGACATTATCGGCATCACGTACTACAACCAGAAACATGGCGAGTTCGAGTTCCGACCCGGCCCGCTGCTCTCTCAAGTGGTGCTGGCCGACGAGATTAACCGCGCCACACCGCGCACGCAGTCCGCACTGCTAGAGGCGATGGAGGAGCGCCAGATCACCGTTGAGCGCGAAACGATGCAGTTGCCTCGGCCCTTTATCGTCATCGCGACCCAGAACCCGGTAGAACTAGAAGGGACGTTCCCACTGCCAGAGGCCCAGCTTGA
>JBDTBU010000055.1:0-6953 GCA_039923935.1 Ktedonobacteraceae bacterium
AGATGTGGTAGAAGGTATGAGCAGACACGATTATTGAAAGCGTTAGCTAGCAACATTGACCTTCGTTCTTTGGCGTGGCTATAATACTTTACAAGACAGCAACCAATTTGTTGTGGAGAAAGTTGTCAGCTTCGCCGGGGAAGCGACACCCGCCAATCCGTGCCGGATGCCGCCGCGCACTGCATATTCATCGACGAAGCGCATATCCCTTGGAGGAAAATTATGGCTACCACCACTGATGGACTCGAAGACATTGTCGCGGCACATTCCCACATTTGCGATCTGGACGGGAAACTCGGTAAACTCACCTACTTTGGCGTGGATATTCACGATTTAGCCAATCACGCCACATTTGAAGAGACCGCCTATTTGCTCTGGCATGGTACCTTGCCTACTCAGACCCAACTCGCAGAGGTCAAAACGCAGTTACAAGCCTCGCGTGCGCTGCCTGGCCCAATCAGCGATTTCATGCGTTTGTTGCCCAAAGCTTCGACGCCAATGGATGTCTTGCGTACCATCGTTTCTGCCCTTGCTCTCTTCGATCCCACCCCCGACGACAAATCTCCTGCCGCTAACCGCAAACGCGCCATCCAGTTAACCGCCGTGATGCCGACAATTGTGGCTACCTGGGAACATCTGCGCAACGGCAACGAGCCGGTAGTCCCCCTGGCTGATGGCGATCATGCCACGAATTTCCTGTATATGTTGAAAGGTAAAATGCCCGATTCCGCCGTCGCAAAGATGCTGGACACCGTGCTGACCTTGCACGCCGACCACGAATTGAATGCATCTACATTCGCAGCCCGTGTCACCGCTGGTACGTTGGCAGGCATGTATGCCGCAGTCACGTCCGCGATAGGTGCACTCTCCGGTCCCCTGCACGGTGGGGCGAACGAGCAGGTCATGCGTATGCTCTTGAGAATTGGCGATGTCTCCAAGACCGAAACCTATTTACAAGGTGCATTAGAGCGTAAAGAACGCATCATGGGCTTTGGGCATCGCGTCTATAAAACTGACGATCCACGCGCAACCCATCTGCGCAAGATGTCTGAGGAACTGGGCCAGAGCACCGGCGACTCGCGTTGGTACGAGATGTCCCGTTTGACCGAAGCCTACATCAAAGAACACAAAGGTCTGTACGCCAACGTCGATTTCTATTCTGCCTCGGTCTACTATATGATGGGCTTTCCCATCGATCTGGACACACCCATGTTCGCGTGCAGCCGCATCACTGGCTGGACCTCGCATATCCTGGAGCAGTACGACAACAACCGTCTCATTCGCCCACGCGCCGAGTATATCGGCCCTAAAAACGTCCCCTGCCTGCCAATTGCACAACGCGGCTAAAGATTCTTTTCAAGTGTGATATTTGTTTTTGTTAATAATATATTTCGCACATATTATTAACAAAAACAAATATCACACTTTTTATAACAACTTTTTCAAATCTCGTTGCATCTCGACATAACTCTGGTAGCGTGCGGCGGTGTCTTCCATGAGTGCGAGGCTGAGGATACGTTCGAGTTCGGGCGAAATCGCTGGATTGAGAACACGTAGGGCTGGGTAGGCTGGATAATGCGGTGGCGGATTATTGGTCAGAGCGTAGTGCATACTGGCGGCGAGCATGTAGATGCAGGTGCGCTGGTCGTAGAAGGGATCTCTGACGGGTAGATAGGGCGAGATGGCGATTTGGCGCGTGGTGCGATGGCGACTCTGCCCGTCCTGTCTCTCTGGCGGCGGTGGCGGCAGTTGGAAGCCGGTCAGAATGGCTCGTCCGCGCTGTTGCTCGATGATGATATTGGCTGGCGAGATGTCGTAGTGGCGCAACGGCGGCTTCATCTGTTCCAGTGCCACCAGGACGTTCAGCAGCGTGTTCATATAGCCGAGCACATCGCGCTCAGGTACGGGCCGTAACAGCTTGAGTAGCCGCTCCTCTAGACTTTCGCCAGGGATATAGTTCAGGACCAGATAATAATGGCGACCCTCGACAAAACGATCTAAAACATGTGGGACCAGCGGGTGTTTCAGTTGTGTGAGGGCTGCGCTGGCCTGCTCGTAGTGGACCAGTTCGCGTGCTCGTCTCGCTAGCGGCAGATCGATGCACTCCCAGCGTTTGAGCAGCACGCGTTGATCCTTTTTGTGTGTATCCAGGGCCAGCGCGGTCAGCACATTGGTATTCTCGCTATCCTTGAGCACATGCTTAACGATATAGCGACCCTGGCGCACGCTGATGCCCGCCACAGAGCTATGCGGAAGGAGAATCGGCGGCGTGGTCAAGCGGCCACAAACGGCACAGCAACGTTGACCAAAGCGAATGGGTGTGTCGCAGAAGGGACAGAGGCGCTCGTCATAGGTGCTGCCACAGTTGCTACAACGTTGTGCTCCCGTGCGGTTCTGGTGTTTGCAATTGTGGCAGACATAGCGTTGTTGGGCTGTGCGCACAGCTTCGGTATATTTATCGGAGAACTCGACAACTGTACGGTAACGCTGCTGGTAGTTCTTGGCGAGGGCGCGTATAAGTACCGCGCCAACCTCGGCGGGCACACGCGGATTCCAGTGCTGTGGCGGTTGAGGCTGCTCTTTAAGATGGGCATTCCACATTTGCTCCATCATGCGGTACGAAAAGGGCACGCGTCCGGCCAGTAGCTCGTAGATACACACTGCCAGGGCATACTGGTCAGAATGGCGGCGTGGATTGCCCTGCCACTGTTCCGGCGGCATATAGGCGGCAGTGCCAGTCACTTCACCTAGCGAGGCATGAGTTTGCATACCCAGGTAGAAGGTTGCCCCGAAGTCTGAAAGCAGAATTTGCCCGTTGCGCCCGATCAGCAAGTTAGCGGGCTTAATATCCTGATGGATCAGGCCGCTTTCATGGATATGGAAAAGGGCCGAAGCTGCCTGTTGAACGTAGGGCAGCAACTCTTCGGCATAGGCTAGGCGACGCGTATTATCAGGTTTTGTAAAGAGATCGAGGATCATACGCGGCGCATATTCCATTACCAGATAGGGGCGGCCATCGGTAATCTGACCAAAGTTATAGACAGGCAGAATATTGGGATGTTGCAGGTTAGCGATGCGCTGAGCCTCGTCAAAGAAACTATCACGGACTTTCTCCGACAACTGTTCGACGCGCAAAACCTTCAGGGCCAGTACACGACTGAGCGGAGCCGGTTCGCGCACCTCGTAGACGTGCCCAAAGCTGCCAGTGCCGAGCAGGGAGACCACCTCGTAGTTACCGATGTGTGCGCCCTGCACCAAAAAATCGCAGCTTCGGCATGACACCGCCTGCGCTGAGTTTTCGTGTGCGCCGCCTGCGCGTGGGTTGAGACAATGAGCCAACTCTATCCTACCTCTAACGTTGTTTCCTCTACTCCTATGTACGCTACTCAATGCGTTGAAGTTGCGTACATAGGAGTTTGCCTTATTCTATGCGACAAACAACGCAAAGGCAAGCGAGTTAGGCATACCACAGGCTTGCATCATCGAAACGCGCCCACTGGTTGGTCGTGTTGATCGAACGCAGCTCAATATCAATACGCTCGCCTTGAGTCCCCGCAAACGGACCAACCCTTACGTAACTCCATCCCTGGACACACGCACCGATATTATTGACACCAGATGCTCTGCCAGTACTAGCATCTTTCAAGAAAAAGTACGTGCCTGTGGTATTACAACCTGTCTCTACCCATACGGATGCATAATAATTGCCAGTGACAGGAGCATTGATCACCTGAAATGTAGTGATGTCAGCCGTTGCATATCCGTTGACCCGATGCCAGCCGCCACCATGGGAATTTCCGCTTTCTTGCTTGGAGTCCTCAAAATCTCCATTGCAGCCATTCTGACTCGTATGGTTATCCCAGGCACACCAACCATTGGGACCCTCAAAACCGGGATTCACAAGCAAATTGGTATTTGGCCCTGGCGTCGGTATAGGCGTAGGCGTTAGTACAGGCGTAGGTGGAGGAGCCGTAGGTGTGGGTGTGACACCAGGCTGGGGCGTAGGCACAGGTGTGGGTGTGATACCAAGCCGGGGTGTAGGTGCCGATGTGACACCAGGCTGGGGCGTAGGTGCCGATGTGACACCAGGCGGGTATGTTGGTATCCCACCAATTGGTGGTGTGGATCCTGGTCCGCCGGTGGTAACCGACGAGTGGGTAGCTGTGGCAGCGCCGGCGGCGGAGCCTGGAACCCCGTTTGTGCCAGAAGTTTGACCTTGTTGCTGTGTGCCCAAGGTTGACAGGGTACTGCCCAATGCGGAACGGGGGGTATTGCTATAGAGCAGTAGGCCGCTAGCCGCCAGTACAATCAGCGCAAGCATGCCGACGAGCAAACCCTTGTAAAGGGCAGTATGCTTTTTGCGGGGCAGGGGTCTGTCGAGCAGTGCTTGAAGATCGTCTGGATCAGTTGGTGTTAACCAGGGGGATGGCATCGTTGCTGACCGACGTATTGGGGACGCTGGCGCAATCTCAGGCACGAGCGGGGCAGCGGTCCCTACTGAGTCCTCAGCAATTACGGGTAATGTCGCCTCTGCCGGTAGAGCGTGTGCAGTACTGTCAGACGCGAGCAATGTTGGCGACTCGATAGTAGGAGCAGTTTTGTCGGCAAGCGGTGCTGGAGTAGCGCTAGCGGATTGAGAGAGCAAAAGCGTCGCGTCCTCAGTCACATTGTGGGGCATGGAGAGCACGCCAGAGGTATACAGAGCTTGTGTGAAAGCGTGGGCGAACTCTTGAATCTCTGGAAAGCGTTCAGTTGCTTGCTTGGAGAGAGCACGCAAAATCACAGCATCAAGTGCTGATGGAAGTTGGGGATTGATGCTACTGGGCGCAGGCGGCTGCTCCATGTAATGCTTGCGCATCACCTGGCCGGGTCCACCCTGAAAGGGAAACTGACCAGTGAGTAGCTGAAAGGTCATGATAGCTAGGGCATATTGATCGCTAGCCTGGACCGGTCTGCCATCCCATTGTTCAGGAGCCATATAGAATGGTGTGCCACGGATACCTTGCGTCGTTGTGCTGGCGATGGCAGTGAGTATGCGGGCAACACCAAAGTCCGCTAGCAGCAATTCAGGTAAGGTCTCAGGCTGGCCGGCAGTAGGAGTGCGTGTGCGTAAGAGGAAGTTGGACGGTTTGACATCCTGATGGACAACGCCATGTTCATGTGCGTATTGCAAAGCCTCCGCCGCTTGCTGGATCAATGTGCCGATCTCTTGCAGCGCGAGAGGTTGGCTCTGCTGGCGTTTGTGCAGCCAATCCACTAGCGAACCTTCCGGGCGATACGGCATAACAAGATAAATGTATCGAGCGTTGCTGATGTTCATTTCGCCAGAATCGAAAACTGGCAGAATATGGGAATGATCGAGGCGAGCGATAGTCTGGACTTCGCGCTGAAAGAGCCGCGCCATTTTTTCTGCCGCCTCGGAATTGTGGTAGATTTCTGTATCGGTGCGCACCACTTTGATGGCGACCTCACGTGGCAGGTGAGTATCCTGGGCCAGGTAAACCGTGCCCATGCCGCCGCTGCCAATCTGTTGCAGGAGTTGATAATGCCCTAATAGGCACCCTTCTAGTGACATAGGATGCTCCTCTGACTAAGTCATATAATTTCATCATTTTGAGGCAAGGAAGAATACAATTTGTATGGAAAGTAAAGTGCTTTCAGCAGTATAACATAATTATTATGCAATATACAGAGGGCTTGTATGTAGGTATATAGGAGTGGGCCGTAGCTTCCAGCTAGGGGCTTTTCTAAAAGGTCTATCAGTGCATCCAACGCGCTTCTGTCCAGCCCATATGCGCGTGGCTATTGACCAAGCGTACCAGCGCGTGACCGCCCGCTTGCCAGTCTACCACGCTGATTGTGGCTGGGTCGAGAAAGATGCGGAACGAGGCCGAGAGCGGCGCTTCGAGAGCAGCCGCGAGGAGCACCTTGATCGGTCCTACGTGTGAGACTAGCACGAGCGTCTGTCCGGCGTGCTGCTCCGCTAGTTGCTCGACGAACGTGCGGACACGTTGTTGCATCGCGGCAAAGCTTTCACCGCCCGGTGGTGCTGTCGTCGCATCCTGCTCCCACGCGTGCAGGCGTGCGGCGTCCTCTACGCTCTGGGCTAGCACCTCAGCACGGCTCAGACCTTCCCACACGCCAAAGTTGCACTCGCGCAATTCAGGCGTCACCTGCACTGCCAGTTGATGTGGCGTGGCGATGGCCTCGGCAGTGTGGTGAGCACGTTGCAACGGGCTGCTATAGATTGCCGCGATGGGTAGCGGAGTGAGCACCGAGGCCAGTTGTGTGGCCTGGACTTCGCCAGTAGTGCTGAGTGCGTCATCGCGTGTGCCGATATAGCGCATTTCGCGATTGGCAAGCGTCTCACCATGGCGAATGAGGAATAAGCGGGTTGTGGTCATGGGTGTTGTGCTCTCCTCTCTACTGGGACATACTGCTGAATCATACTTTAATAATGTTGCCTAACGTGCTGCCGATAGCGGCACCTATGAGGCCAACAAGAGCGCCGAAGGCATTCAAGAAGGCGAAAATTACGAAGAACGCAGTGACCTCACCTCCGAAGCCGAAGGCTACCCCAACATATACCCCTGTGCTGAGAATAGTGAGAAGAGCGCCTGTCCAGCCAATCATACTACCCGCTTTCCGTCCTTCAGCCATATTGCCAGTTTGGCGAGAGATATACAGACTGAGCGGGATAGGAGCGATAAAATAGAGCAGGGCAATGTAACCTAACCAAAGCAAGGGATCGACCAAGAAATCATCGATATGGAAATGCCAAATACCTACAAAGCCAAGCACAAATTCTATTACTGCCAGCAGCAGGCCCGACGAAATACCCATCAAGCGTCTCTGGCGTGGGCTGATCGTTATATTCTCCTGGTAGGAGGAAACCATTATTTGTGGCATAGCGTCGGCCTCACATATCTTTATTTCTATTACTAAGAAGAATA
>JBDTBU010000056.1:0-6764 GCA_039923935.1 Ktedonobacteraceae bacterium
AGTCCCGATCAGCGCAATATCAACGCGACAACCTCTGACCGCCTGGCCGATTTTGGCGGAGGTAGTACTTTTTATACAAACCTAGTTCGAGTGGATGCTTGCTTGCTATAATAGCTTTCAGAGGATCAGTAAAAAGGTGAGAAGACGATGGTAAAGCAGCTTGTTTGTAACTGATACCAATCAAGCTGCCTTTGCTTGCGCAATTGTAGTCCGGTTCCTAACAAGAGAAGTGAGGCATACGACGTGGAACAACAGCCCGCGTCTGGTCATGACCCGGTGAGCAGTCGCGATTACGAAAGTAGCCCTGAATACCTGCGCGAAGTTCTCAACTATGTGGTTGAGATAGGCGCTTCTTTGCGTTTACAAATGGATACGGACACCCTTCTGAAGCGGATCGCGGCCACTTCCTGTCAGGCTTTGCGTTGCCGCTACACGGTCATCTATCTCTTTGATGGCACGAGTTTTTTTTGCGTAGCAGCCAACAGTGGCCTCAACGTTGCTGAAGAGGAGTATTTGCGCCAGCATCCTTTACCAGCGGCAGTGGTAGCACGTATCGTTGATGAGCAATATCGCCTGAGCAACTCCTATTTTCTCCCTGCCGAGGCACCGATCTGGCAGGACAAAGCCTTTGCCAGCTATTTTGTGATTGTGAATCCCTCATCGGAGCAGTTAATGCCCACTGCGCTCTCCGCGTCCAACTATATGTGGCGTGTTGAAGACCTGATGATTGTGCCGCTGAGAGGTGGCGATGGTCAGTTGCTCGGTTTTTTAACGCCTGACGCACCCCTGAATGAGTTACGTCCGACCACAGAAAGGATGGGCTTATTTGAACTGTTCGCCAATCAAGCAGCGGTGGTCATCGAAGGTGCACGCCTGTATAGTGAGTTGCGTACGACGATTTGGCAAGCGAGAGAGTCGGAGCGCATCAAAAATAATTTCCTGTTAACAGCTTCGCATGAGTTGCGCACGCCCCTGACAGCAGTGCAGGGCTATCTAGAACTGTTGGGCGACTATGGAGAGACGCTTGATGACGAGTCCAAGGCGCGGTTTATTCAGAATGCCCGGCGTGGTTGCGATGAGCTAGTACTTTTGTTGGGCAATGTGCTGGATGCCACTCATCTGGATACGGGGAAGGTCGTCTTTAAAGCAGGCACAGTTTACCTTGCCCAATCAACGCGCTTGATCCTTGAGATCCTGGAGCCGATCATCACCCGTGAGCAACGTCCAATTGATGTCCAGATTCCCCCCGATCTGTGCGTTTGGGCGGATGAACTCCGCTTGCGCCAGATTTTGCTCAATTTGTTGGGAAATGCGCTGAAATATACTCCGACTGGCTCGCGGATTGCGCTCAAGGCCATACGTGTTGATGTCGAGCATGTACGGGCATATCTCCAACGGGATGCGGGCGAGCCGCGCACCTTAGATTCTGCGTCGAATACGTTTGTAGTGCTCGCTGTACGTGACTGGGGGCCAGGAGTTACCCCAGGGGAGCAAGCGCAACTGTTTACCCGGTTCACACGTCTGGAAGCGGCTAGAAACAGCTCTCAACATGGGTTCGGGCTTGGCCTGTATCTTTGCCGTCAGCTTGTCACAGCGATGGGTGGTGCGATTTGGATGGAGAGTAGCGGCGTGCCTGGCGCTGGAGCCATCTTTTTTGTCGCATTGCCCACAGGTAAGGGATAGAACCAGACAATTTGACGGCCTGCAACGGGCTATGTTACCATAAGCCCCAGAAGATAGATATTAACGAAGGGGAGCCCGTGACATGAATCTCTATGAACAGTTGCTGGTCGTACGCGAACGCCTGGAGGGAATCGGCGCACATGACGATAGTATGGATCTCGTCGAGATGCTTCTGAAGCGAGCCGAGCCAGCAAAAAACGACAAAACCAATGCGTCGCAGGTCCAGGTTATGCGCCATATGCTGCGTATGAACGAAGTTGCTGATAATTATAACATCTACAACGATTTGCAGGAATTAATCAGCGAACGGGGCGAAGTTGAGATCAAAGACCGCGAAGATTCCGCCCCGGCTGCATACGTTGATACTGAGCGCCACCCCCGACCCAAGTCTTTTTATAAGGCCAAGAAAGAGCGCGAAAAGCGGAAGAGCTAACCTTTTAGGAGGTTGGCCCTTCAATGTGTTTTTGGCTAGTTTGTGGACCGCCGAGTTGCATTTGTTGTTTTAAAGCCTGAAGCTGATCGTCAACACTCTGTTCGGCTGAGATTTTTTGCAATTCGCGGTCCAGTTCACTTCCACCGCCTGCGGGCAGTGCCTGCATACTGAAGTGATCCTCATCAATCAGAGTCTCCATCGCGTCGGCGCGAGCCTGCATGGAGAGAACCTTATCCTGAGCGCGTTGCATCGCCTGCGCCATATCGCCCATCTCTGCCGATATCCCGGTGACTGTCTCGTTGATCCTGACCTGAGCCTGAGCCGCGTTGTACTGCGCCTTGACCATCTCTTTTTGCGTGCGGAATGTTTCAACACGCGTCGTCAACTGGCGCTGCATACCGAGTAGTTTCTCTTCTTGCGTGTGCAATTGCGCGATCTGCTGCTCAAAGCTGTTGACCTGGATCAGCAGTGTCTCTTTTTCCTGGAGCGCCATACGCGCTAGATCCTCGCGATTGACTGTTAGTGCTTGGCGAGCCTGTTGATCTCGCTGATTAGCTTTATCGAGCATTTGCGATTGTTGTAACTCCAAACGCTTTTTCGCCGTCACAACATCGGCGACTGAACGCTTCATCTCCTGCAATTGCTCAAGCTGTTTGCCGTATGAATAGTCCATCGTTTGCCCAGGATCTTCAGCTTTATCCAGAGCTGCATTGGCGCGAACCCTAAAAAGCATTGCGATCCGTGAAAAGATGCCCATGCTTCCTCCTCTAACGCGCGGCTTCGGCGCATTGTTTTTTTTGTATACTTTGTAGAACGAGTGCCCAGACGAAATCTCAAACATCTCTCCCAATCATACCATAAACCGGCTGTGTTTGCCCTCGAAAAAATGCCCCGTGAAATGCTTGACTTTTTGGAGAGGATCTTTTATACTTTAAGAAGTTACTCGCGGGTTTGGTGTAGTGGTAACATGCAACTTTCCCAAAGTTGAGACCACGGGTCCGAATCCCGTAACCCGCTTTTTCAAGAGCCTCTAGCATGTGCTAGAGGCTCTTTCGTTGCAGCATATGGCGAGCAAAAGGGGCATACACTGCACCATTTAACTTGCGACATGCTGGATGGTTTCTTGCATACGGCGCATATCTCGGCTCACGGTACGCAGGCCGAGTAGACAGATCAGGCCAGCGATAAACAGGCCGGTTGGCGCGGTCAACAGCAGGGCTAACTGTAGCGAGGTTTTGCCAGCCAGTGCCCCAATGACGAACGGCGCGGCTGCATCTCCGAGCAAGTGTGCCAGCAGGAGCGAAAGGCCGATGGCTGTAGAGCGCATCTCAGGCGCGACCACATCCTGGATCACGGCGTTGAGCGGGCCGGTGCAGAAATTCAGCGTGACGGCTGCCAGGATAAAGACCACAATAAACGGCCAAAGTGTGTGGAACAGCAACGCCACCAGGACCAGCGGCGCACCAATCAGCAGACCTCCAGCAGCCACCAGCAAGCGGCCTTCGGGCAGGCGTTTTTGAAATGTGTCAGCCAGCCAACCGCCAACGACAGTGCCAACCAAGCCGCCAATGACCAGGACCGCACCGGCAATCAGACCTGCTTTAGTGAGGCTCATCGGGCTAAAGGGTGTCGAAAAGGTATCGACGATATAACTGGTCAGCCAGAACGAGGTGCCGCCGATGGTAAAGAAGCTAAAGACGAGAGCGCCCACTAGCACCCAGTAGGTAGGAATTTTGAGCAGCTTTTGAAGTGTGATCCCGAAATCTTTGCCAATCCCGCCATGCAGGTGTTGCTCAGGCTCCCCGTTTGCCAGCCCCTCTTCACTATTGTCGAAAGCGCCGCGTGTTGGTTCGGCCATACGCCAAGCCAGGAAGGCACAGAGCAGGCCAGGCAGGCCAACGATATAGAAGGCCCAGCGCCAGCCCAGGTTCTCAGCGATCAGTCCCCCCATCGTAAATCCGATAGCCGCACCGATTAGTGTGCCCATCGACCAATAAGAGAGCACGCGTCCGCGATGCGCTTTGGGGAAGTAGTCACCGAGCAAAGAGAGCGAGGCCGGGGCGTAGCCAGCTTCACCGATGCCCAGAACCGAGCGCACTATGAAAAGCTGGGTGAAGTTGCGTGCCAGACCAGCTAGCACCGTTGCTACACTCCAGATGCCCACACAGAGGCCCACGATATTTTTGCGCACACTGCGGTCTCCCCAAACTCCCAAAGGCAGCGTGGCGAGTGCGTAGACAATCAGAAAGGACGAACCAAGCAAACCCTCTTGCAGGAAATTTAAGCCCAGGTCAACACGAATTTTTGGCAGAACTGCTGACAATACATAGCGGTCCGCGTAGTTTAATATATTGATGATTAAGAGAACAGTCAAGGCAAAACGGGCCTGTCCCTGCGTTGGTTGACGGAGCCGCTTGCTAGTGTTTTCTGGCACAGGCGTTTTTGCTGGCATACGTGGGTGTATCCTTTAATAGCGTATCAGTACTGAATCAGTGCAAAAACGTCGTGATCTTTTAGGTGGTCACGTCCGTGTAGGCCCAGTAGTTCGACCAAAAAAGCCACCCCAGCGATATGACCGCCCAATTTCTCGACCAACTCAACCGTTGCAGAGACTGTGCCGCCGGTTGCCAGCAGGTCATCGACGATCAGTACGCGTTCGCCGGGTTTGATAGCGTCGGTATGTATCTCAACAATATTGGTGCCATATTCCAGAGTATACTCTACATTGACGGTTGGTGCGGGCAACTTGCCAAACTTGCGCACTGGCACAAAGCCGCAATTGAGCAAATAGGCCAGCGGGGCACCAAAAATAAAGCCACGTGACTCCACACCTACGACGGTCTGAATACCTGCACCCGCGTAGTGTGCAGCCATTCGTTCTAACGCAGCCCGGAAAGCCACGCCATCTTGCAGCATGGGAGTGATATCCTTAAACAGCACACCCTTTTGGGGGAAATCTGGAATATCGCGAATCCAGTCTTCCAGACGTATTTCAGTCATATATTTCTCCAACTATTCTTTTTTTCTCTGCTCTATCGAAGAGCGTGTACATACGGCTATGCAGGGAAACAGACCATCTTCAGCAGTGTTTGAGACACTTCACAGAGAGATAACGCTCGTCAATGGTTTACCATGTTGAGCAAAAAAAAGCAAGCCACCTTCAAGATGAGATATACTATCTAAAAAACCTGCACAAATCTGTTTGCAGCAGGGCTTCGCGCGTGTTGCTCAACCCCTTCTTCATCCCGAAGCCGCAGGCTGCCCGTTTGAAAGGAGCATACTCATCCATGGCTTTTCCTCTCTATCCCGCGACTGAGCGCCAGACGCGTATTCTCGCAATGGCTGATGAACTGGCGGAGCGTTTTCTGCCACGCGCCAACGAAGGCGAGTGGGAAGGACGCTTCCCTTATGAAAACTACCGCGACCTGCACGAATCGGGTTATTTGAGGCTCACGGTGCCGCGAGAGTTTGGTGGTTGGGGCGCTGATATTGTCGAGGTAGCACTGGCTCAGGCGCGGCTAGCCCAGGGATGTCCCTCAACCGCGCTGGTTACGACAATGCATCTGTCCTTTCTGGGCAGGATTGCGGCTGGTCACGCTAGCAACAGCCCAACCTTCGAGCGTATTTGTCGCGCAGTGGTAGAGCAGGGTGCGTTAATCAATAGCGCAGTCAGCGAACCCGCTACGGGCAGCCCCAGCCGTGGCGGACGGCTCACGACCACGGCGCGTCGCCAAGCTGATGGCAGTTGGCTGCTCAATGGACGCAAAACATACTCTACTGGTAGTGTTGTTATGCAGTTCTTCCTGGTAGGCTGTAGCATCGAGGACGACGCCCCAGCCTCAGCCAATCTGCCCCCGTTGAACGGCACGCGTGGCAATCTGCTGGTGCCCTGCAATATGCCGGGCGTGCGGATCGAAGAGACCTGGAATTCACTGGGTATGCGCCTGAGTGCTAGCCACGATCTGATCCTGGAAAACGTGCATCTGGAGGCTGAGGCACTGACAAACCTGTTGGACATTCCAAACGAGGTCATGTCCATTTGGGGTCTGCCGCTGGCCGCGCTCTACTTGGGGATTGCTCAAGGTGCGCGTAATGAGGCCGTGCGTTTTGCCAAAAGCAGACGCCCCAACTCGCTCAACCAGTCCATTGCCAGCGTGCCGCACATCCAAGAGAAAGTGGCGAAGATGGACCTTGCCCTGTTGCAAAGTGAGGCTGTACTCTTTGGGCTGGCCGAGCAGGTTTTGCGCGATCCCGCGAGTATTCCCGCTAGCCAGTACGCAGCAGCCAAGTATTTGGCGACTAACCACGCTCTAGAAGTCACCGACCTAGCCATGCGTTTGGTTGGGGGGGCAGCTCTCTCGCTCAACCTGCCACTGCAACGCTACTACCGCGACGTACGAGCTGGCTTCAACAACCCGCCAATGGATGATGTCACGCTGACTATGCTGAGCAAGCAGGCGTTTGGGGAAGCGTGAGAACGAGACTCCAGGGAAGCAACTCCACACGAGGCTGCTTCCCTGGAGTCTCGTCCTGCTTCTTGGGCAAGGTGGTGCTAGTGAACCGCAAAGACCTGAACAGTACTGGTAGTGTCTGGTCCGCTACGCGACGGAGTGTTGGCGACAGCGAGATACTTGCCATCGCTCGACAG
>JBDTBU010000057.1:0-22370 GCA_039923935.1 Ktedonobacteraceae bacterium
ATGGATACCACTGATGTTGAGAACTACCCCGGCTTTGCAGAGGGCATTCTGGGACCAGATATGATGGAGATTTTCGAGGCTCAGGCGCGTCGCTTCGGCACGGAGATGCTGGCCGAGGACGTGACCGCCGTCGATTTCAGCAAACGGCCTTTCACACTGACCGCCGATTCTGGTGAGTATCAGGCCCGCGCTGTGATTATCTCGACAGGAGCGAGTGCGCAATGGTTGGGTCTGCCCAGCGAGGATCGTTTGAAGGGTCGGGGCGTAAGCGCCTGCGCGACCTGTGATGGCTTCTTCTTTAAAGGCAAGAATGTGGCTGTGATTGGCGGTGGCGATACTGCGATGGAAGAAGCGACCTTCCTAACGCGTTATGCCAGCCATGTGACGGTCATTCATCGTCGCGACAGTTTGCGTGCTAGCAAGATTATGCAGGATCGCGCCTTCAAAAATCCCAAGATTAGCTTTGTTTGGGACAGCGAGGTCGTTGAGGTTCTGGGTGATGAGGCGCTGACTGCGCTACGTCTGCGCAATCTCAAGACGGATAAGGAGAGCACACTGCTATTTCAGGGATTGTTCCTGGCTATCGGCCACAAGCCCAACACTGACCTGTTCAAGGGCATTATTGATCAGGACAAGGGCGGGTATATCACTCCGATTAAGTTTACGATGACCAACATCCCTGGTATCTTCGCCGCAGGAGATGTAACCGACCATCGCTACCGCCAAGCAGTCACCGCTGCTGGTGATGGCTGTCGCGCCGCTATCGATGTGGAGCGCTGGCTAGAGGCACAAGCGGAGTAAAACACTCTCAACGTGTGCGTGCAAGCCACGAAAAAGCTGCTATACGGTACTATTGGTGCCATATAGCAGCTTTTTCGTGACGTTCAACTCAAGCGAATCGAATTGGAAGCTCACCTTCGTTTCTGGTAGAGCAGGCTGTACATATCTGCGACGCTTAGAGATGCGGACTCCAGACCTGCACGGTACCATCGGCACTGGCGGAGGCGATGGTGGTACCGTCAGGGGACCAAGCTACTTTGAATACGATGTCACTATGGCCGCTATATTCCAGCAACGTGTGTCCGCTCGCGGCATCCCAGATGCGCACGAGATTGTCGTCGTTGCCAGCAGCGATGCGCGTGCCATCAGGGGACCAAGCCAGAGCGTAGGTCTGGGTTGTGTCATTGATGCCTGTGTAGGTGAGGATGGTCTGACCGCTGGTGGCATCCCAGATTTTCACCGAGTTATGCTCAGTAACGGCCCCATTGCCGCCTGCGGAACCAGTTCCAGAGACGATGTGTGTGCTGTCAGGCGACCAAGCAACCTCCCAGACCGGTGCCCCATTGCCTTTGTAGGTCAGGAGGTGTTGGCCGGTTTTGGCGTCCCAGACCTGCACGCTGCCATCATAGCTGGCCGAGGCGATACGGCTACCATCGGGCGACCAGGCCACACGCTGCACTGCATCGGTATGCCCTTTATAAGTCAGGAGCAGTTTGCCTGTCGAGACGTTCCATACATTGACGGTGTTGTCCTGACTACCTGAAGCGATGAATTTGCTATCAGGGGACCAGGCCAGTCCTTCGATGAAGCTAGTCTGGCCTATATAGGTGGCGAGCAGGTGGCCGTTCGTGGCGTTTAAGAGTTCAATCGAGCCATCTGCCGCGCCTCCCGCAACCGTTTGACCATCAGGCGACCAGGCGACGGCGAAGGCGTAGCGTCCAATACGCACGTTCCAGAGCATTTGCCCAGTTTGTGCTTGCCAAACCTGTACGGTGCCGTCGTTGCCACAGGAGGCGATGTTTTTACCATCCGGGGACCAAGACGCTCCAATAACTGCCCCAGTATGTCCTTTATACGTTGTCAACGCTTTTGTGATCGTTGGTACAGCGGGCGTTGGGGTGACAGGTGATGTTGGTGTGCGAGAGGATGTGGGCGTGCCAGAAGCGTTTGTTGGGTTGGATGCACAGGCAGATACTAACGCAATACACAATACGAGTAGAATATACGATTTGGACTGGAAGAGTGAGTGGCGAAATGGAAAGCGCTGGGCTGCTGGTGTGGCTGGTGTGCGATACTTCATGCTTTTCTCCTCATAAAACAAGCCGAAGAATGTTTTCTTCAATGGCCTGAGCATAGCAGGAAGAGAAGGGTGCGTCATTCGCCAAAAGACGTATTCTGTGAAGCATGAGGATACCAACATGGGTTAGGCGAGCATGTTGAGGGCGCGTGCTCTGACAATGGCAGAGGTACGGTTGTGCGTATCGAGCTTAGCATAGATATGTTCCAGATGTTTTTTTACGGTGCTAGGTGTAATCACCAGTTGCTTGGCAATTTCTCGGTTGGGCAGTCCCTCGGCGACCAGTTGAAGCACTTCTGTTTCGCGTGTGCTTAGTGGCTCATGCAGTCCCGTTGGGGTTTGCAGCACAGCGAGCAGTTTCGGCTGAACTGGCTGTGTCCTCGCATTCTCGATCAGATGGCCCTCGAAGAAGTGACTGCGTTCTAAGAAATAAGGTGTTTCCACACGCTGAGCCAGTTCACGCAAATGGAGGAAGGCTACGCGTGTATCCGCGAATTGGTCCTGGTGGTAGGTAAAGATCACTTGGTCGATGAGCAATATTCCTAGGGTATAATGGTCGCCGTAGACGTGGGCGAGGGAGAGCGCTGTTTCTGTGTACGCTTGTGCTCGTGTATAGTGCCCCTGCACACGCGCCAACTCGGCCTGCACGACTATGCTGAACAGTTGCTGCAAGGGTGACAAGCACGTACTACGCGTGCCTGCAAGCAGAAGTTGCAGGCACGCGCTCAAATCCTCGTACGCTTGGTCAGGGTTCTGACTGATGCGGGCAAAAAAACCTCGAATAAAGAGTGCTGCTGTCAAACTTTCAGGATCAGCGTTTCGCTGGGCGTCATGCAAGAGTTCGATGAACTGCCGAGCGGCTCCATAGCTCCCAAGAATATCGGCACTATAGACGAAACTGGCAAGAGGTTCCCAGAGAACAGGTAAAGAACCCGTAGACTCGGCTAATTGGACGCCAGTAGACCAGAGTTGTTGGCCCTGATAATAGTGGCCGCGTGCAATCATCAGGCCACCTTGCCGATTAAGGAAGGAGGCGAGATGCTGTGTGTCTGAGAGGCAACGGCACGCTTCAATGCCCACTTGTAACACCTGCTCAGCCTCCGCAAGATTGGCACGCCGACCTGCTGGATAGGCCAGCGCAGTTGTCAGGCGTATCACAACCTCGTATTTTTCTTGCTGCCACGCTCGCAGTTGTGCAGCCGCGAGAAACTCCCATTCATGTTCCAAATGCATGACATCACCTTGATAGCGTTCCGCATAGGCCAGGGCGTACTCTTGTGTATCGCGTGTACCCAGGTGGTGAGCAGTTTCCGGCAACAGCCGTTCCAGACGCTCCAAATCAGCAGGATCGTGCGCTGGAACGGGTTGCTCACCGAGAGAATAGGAGCAGACAGGCTCTTGGAAGAAAGTTGGCAGAGATGTCATACGCACCTCCTGTGCAGGCTACATCAGTTCGTTTATATTCTTGGCTCTCCATCAAAATATACGCTGCTTGTAGCCAGAACCTCACCAAAGCAGGCTGCGAGAAACCCTCCTTCTATTTAGTCTGGGTAATATCCTCCGCCAACAAGCGCTCAAGTGCTTCTAGGCGGCCCGGCACTCGAAGGAAAGCCAGTAACGGTTGGTCGCCTGCAAGCTCCTCCTTGTGTGCAGTTGCGAGTCGCATTTCCAGCGCAACCAATTCCTGGTTCCATTGTGATACCATTGGCTCAGTTACTAAGCGCTGTCCAACATAAGGGAGCAGAGGTATAAGCTGCGCATGAAGATCGATCTGCGTTTGCTGCTGCTGTATCACCTGTTCCCATTCCTGACGTTGTGCGATACCGTCTTGGCGCACACTTTCAGCGGCTTGTTGTACAAGTGAGATATGGTTCACTAGACCACTCAATTGCACCTCAGTCGTTTGTTTATACCCGTCTAGTTTGCTCATTATATTTTCTTGACATAATGTTATAGCTGTAAGCGTGTCTTGTTCTATGCGTTGGACCTGTGTGTTGACTGCGTGTTGGTAGGTCAGGAATGCCTCTTGTTGTGCAGTAGCTAGAGCCTCTAGCACTAGTTTAGCCTCTTTTTGGTAGAGATGAAGCTCAGATTTTTGTTCATTCAGCATCTCCTGGACCTCAGCTTGGTGACTGAGCAGCAACGCTTGATAGCGGGTTTCGTGTTGGCGTATATCTGCTTGTACGTTCATTATATAGTGCTGTATGGTCTGTTGCTCATTGGCTCGCTGCTGTTCTGCTGCTACAAGATCCTGCTGGAGGTTCTCTTGCTTGTGTGCCAGGACTGCTGCGACCTCGGCTAGTTGTTGTGCACTTTCCAACTGTAACGTACGCAGCGCTAGTTGGAACTCCTCCTCGTGCTGCCGAAAATGTGACTGGACCTCTATCCGCTCTTTTACGAGTATTTCTTGCGTTTCTGCCAGTCCGGCAAGTACGTGCTGATGATCGTGCATAATCTGTTGTTGCTGACGTGGGATACTGAGGATATCGACTTTGCCAATCTCAGTGGTAATTGCCGCGCTCTCGTCGATGATTGGAAAGTTTGCAAGAGGGAGATCGCTGGCCCGCACGAAGCGCGTGCGTTTATTTTGTCCTGCCCGCTGGCGTCGCACTGGCAAGCTGCCTTTTGTAATAGCCCGTCGAATACTCACATCCTGGACGCGACATACGCGTGCGGCATCCGTGATCGACAGCCAGTAATCATGTTCCGCTGTAAGTTGTTCAACATACACAACGGTATCGTCTTTCCCCATTTTTTCTGGGGAATGTGCCTCTGAAAAGTTTTCCATGAGTGTTTCTCCTACATTTTCGCGGGAATACTTCGCCATTCCGCGCTCTTGCGTAGTCTAGCACATGTCGGTACCAACTGTCAATACCATATATCATATGGTATTGACAGTTGGTACCGACATGTGTCTTTGCATGAACGCGTGATTAGTCCCAATAATCACGCGTTCATGCAAAGACACTGGATGTTTTCTGGACGGTTGTAGGTTCCCACATTTATTGTGACTGGCCCCATAACTATTGCGATTCTCTTTCTCATGATTGTTGCGACTCACGTAAGAGGAGCAGTTCTTCCTGTGACCTGTCCCCTCTCCAGGTCATGCCCCCCTTTCCTGGTTTTTAGAAAGCACCCACCTTTTCGTCCACAGTACGTGTCGTGAGTGAATTTCCAGGCCACGACTCATTTCTCTCCCAGTTGTGCGTCACCTGTGAAGGAGCGGTACTATCGGATGATACCGATTCGTTGGTATCATCCGATAGTACCGCTCCTTCTGCACGGGAGGAAACAACGATGAGAAAGCACTAGGAAACAGCAGCGCTCACAGAAAAGCAGAGCAGGCCAGGAAAAGGGAAGACAAGTCAGCAGGAAACCACAGGTCCCCTGCCGAGACTGTCACGTTTTTTACTCTCTGCGGCTCCCGCATGTCTTGCAAAGAGATCTGGCTGACGGTGAGGGGGTTCGCTGCGCCCCGATAGCGGTGCATCAGATCAAGGCGTGATTGGTCAAGATGGACCTGGCAACGATTCTGCCATGAAGACAGATGTTGCCAGGCGTAGACGCTCTACGACATTTTCTTGTACAAAAGAGATTTCAAGAGAATCGTTCCTCTGTTCGTTGTCACTACGGCGCTGGTGTGGGCTGCACATAGTGTGGTACTGGTACTGTCTCAGCGGGATTAGCGTTTGCTCCCAAAATCTGCACTGGATGGTAGAACAGGTTCATGGGAATTTGACCCAGTAACCACTTGTTGAACCCCGTTTGTTCATTGATGAGCAGCCCTCGTGCATACTCGATACGGTTAAAGGACCCTTCCGTCTGCACAAGTACCGAGTGAGCATTACTTCCCACTCCATAATCCGGATAGTTCTCGACAAAGACACGAAGTCCTTCTGTCATCTGTCCGGCAGCAGTGAGAGCCGCATTGGGATCAGTGGTGCCCTGGCCGACTTTGAGCGCCGCTGCACTACTTCGCGCCTGGGCAATTTTGGTAATGGCATCGTTTTGGGAGGCGATTGTTGAGTTGAGCAATGCCGCATCCTGTTGGAGCAGTTGTGATGTTCTATCTACCTCATTCCAGACCATGCCAACCTTGCCTTGGACGTCGTATTGTCGTTGCTGGATGCCGATATTTTGATACATGAAGAAAAGGCTGCCAAACAATACAATGGCGAGAACAACGGCTGAGCGTATCTTGAGAGGAGTCCAAAAACGCTTCGTTGGGGTCACTTTTTCTCTCATTCCTGGGTTGATCATCTCGCCATAGGTGGGCGACGTGTGATCGTCGCCTGACCTTGTACGGAATGCTGATCCTCTGGCGTCATTTGTGAGCTTTTCTTGGTCAAACATGCGCATATCCTTCCTTTCAATGCTGTTTAAACATCTCCACCTGATGATGGTGAACTGCCCCCGCCTCCCCACGATCCTGAGCCACCTTTGCCAGAGGAAGAGCCACCCCGTCCTCTACTCAACAAAACAAGTACAAATACAATGCGTCCGAGGAGGCGGAGAGCCGTGTAGAAGAAATTTTCCCGTCGTCGAGAAGCGACGACAGCACTTATCCCTAGCCATCCGAGGATAGCGATAAACACGAGTAGGGATATGACGACAGGGTTTGGACTGCTGCTTGCCGCACTCGAAGATCTCGCAGCAGTTGCTGACGTAGGATGTGTGGTCTGCCACTCCCTGGCGACGCTTGGATCTCGCTCAGTCGTGGAGACCTTGTCGTAGAAAGCCAGAAGGCCATCCTGCCACTGCCCTTGCGCACGTGCTGGGACAAAAGTGCTTTGAACATAGTCGTCCATCAGTGTATCTGGAAGCGCTCCAGATATCCCTCCACCCGTAATATAGGCGAGCCAGGGGGCAGGCCCATCTTTGCCAGGTTTTTGGAGGTAGATGACAAAGAGGACACCGTTATTCGTGTCTTTAAACCCTACCCCATTTTTATTGAAGACATCGGTGGCAAACTGATGAGGATCACTCGCCAGATCATTGAAGAACACCACCGCGATCTGATACCCTTGTGCTTGCACTGTATCTGATCGTAACCTCAGTTGCGCGAGAAACCCCTGTGGGACTGTTCCTGTCGTATCCAGTATGCCATGAGTCGCTTCAGTCAGTTGTGGCATGGATGGATCCTGTGCAGAAGTCCCTGCCGGATTCTGGGTCGGTTGCAGTCCTGCGCATGCAGCGAACAGGCCGAGGAATACGAGGGTGAGCAGCGCGAAGGAAAGGATATATCTTGTCCCATGCATTTTGGAGCGTCGTACCATGGATTACCTCCTGTCTTGTGCTCTTGATTCTGCGCATGCAGGGTCAAGCACTTTTTTCGGGAATAGAACGATGGAAAATGCTTGTGCACCTTCTCTATACGCTTTCTCATCTACCCACTTCTGAGATATCATGATCGTGTTCCCTTTCGTTGCGGGAACACATGCATACGCACGATCATGTTTCCGCTTTAAGCATAGCGTAGGCGTCTCACCATATGCTCTCGGAAGCACGGTTGTATCTCACGATATCGTCACAGAGAGACACCCTCAAAGGATTGAGAGAAGCGTTCCTCTTCATCGGACAGGGATACACGTTCATCCTCCGTCTCTGTGGAGGACTGTATTGGTTCTTTGCTCTTCCACAATGACCGGCGTATTTGGATCATCCGCAGGGCTGTCTACGGCTAGAGCCAGCCCAGGAGAGCAACGGACCCAATGCTCAGGGCAAGCAATCCACAGGTAAGAACGACCATCAGGAATTGGACCCGACGCGAGACGGGTTCCATCCGATGCTCCCCTTTCTCGACCTGGGCACGGTCAGACTCTCCTGCGGCCATCATGGCTATCGGTTGTGGTTCTGAGGGGCGGATGGTCATCATGCCGTGCTTGAGGTGGTGAGTGACTAACCACCAATTGACAGGATAAGCGATGATGAATCCGATCAAGAGCGCTATGGACATGACAAACCAGAAGGCTGGATTGCCAGGGCTATGGCTTCCCATGATGGTGGTCATCCCGAAGCGCATCACAGGGATCATGCCGGCCATAAGTGCGTTCATTGAGACGAACTCAGGGATGAAGGTCTTCTGCAGCGCATGCCGATAGTTACCGCCAACCGACCCTTTCATGAACAAAGCCTGAAAGATCGTCCAGCCGAAGCCGAAGCCAAGCAGATACTCCACTGCGAGATCTGCGGCTCCTGTGAGGCTAAAGAAGGCACCGATGATCGCACCTACCAGGATGCCAGCACCATCACCAGCGACGCAGTGCATGGTCGAGCCAAGCACCTGCCGCCAGCGTGCAGCGATGTAGCGCTCATGCAGCCCTGGCAGCGGTTCCCGACAGCCCAGGACATACAAGAACGCACCGATGGGTCCAGTGTAGGCAGTGATTAAGACAAAGGCCCATTTCAACACCGCAGATTCGGGCGTCCGGCGAATGTCAGTGGCCACATACACGACAGACAGCCCCGTGAGCAGAAACCACAACAGCATGATGCCATTGAGCATCGTCGGCGAAATGATTGACATGATAGCGCTTCTCCTAGCTTCTTCTGAATAGACAGACGCTTTGTTTTCGTTGGCTCTAACGAGCACAAAGTACTGGTATTTGGTGAGTAGTCTCCTTGAGAGAATGCTATCGTAGCTTGCTCAGCGACTTGTCAACAGGTTTACTCGACAATCAACTTGCTTCGGAACATACCCATCTGGCAGGAAGACTCATACTCACCTGCCTTGTCCGGCAAGAATTCTACCGGAATGGTTTCGCCTGTCGGGAGCTGTGCGCTCTTGCCGAAATCGTTGAAGAGAACCATCTCCGAGCAGGCTGCCGTTTCTTCACGCCGAAAGTTCAGGCGCACCGGCTTGCCGTGTTGCACGACGATCACATCGGGAGTATATCCCCCTTTCACCAGCACCATCGCTTCTTGATAGCCAGTCGATGTGGTGACGGCCCGCACCCCGCTCTCGCGCGGCCCCCAGAAGTACCAGGCAATGCCGCCGATCAAAACCAAACCAACCAGCACTTCCTCAATATGAATGCGAACGTTATTCTGCGCAACCAACATCAGCGCGTTCTATGGGATACTCCAATCGCAGATACGAGAACCCTCCTAATTCGGCTTGGATTTCAGATCTCTCAAGTCTCTCAGAAGGGTTCTTTTTACTCCCTTATCTAGAACATTCCAGATGACTCATGTGAGACTTTCCTTTGAGGATATGCTCGAACACTGTCTATCTAACGGACATTCGTGAGAGGGGGATTGCCAGACTGATAACTCTGCTCACCAGAAGCTCCTAGCTGTTCGCGCTTGTACTCAAACGTGGCCGTGTCAATCTCCCCACGCGCATAACGCTGATGGAGTATCTCCAGTGCCGATGGATCACTAGGCGGATTGGTTGTCATCTTCGAGGGAGCAGTGGTTGTTTTATCACCGACCCAACGTATAAGTGCCCAGACGAGCACCACCAGGAGCGCAATGCAGAGTGCCCAGATGAGCACCATCCCGAACATTCCTCCCCAGCCGAAACCGTAACCCCACATCATATCAGTACCCTCACTTTCTTATCTGTTTGGCAGGTACCAACCTACCAAATAAGGCGATTTTCTCTAAACGTCGTACTGGTAGTATAGTTCCTGGGTATCACATTCCCCTCACAAAGGAGGCATACTGTATCACGAGCGGTTCACAGTCTTCTTCCTATCCTCTGGTATCCGATCTTTGAAGGTCTATGGGGAGCAGAGGAAGCCTCATACGCAGGTTCCCATTCCGAATCCTTTCGATGATTTTGTGTCATGGGTATAGGACGACGCTTATGCTATCATCATCGAAAGGATGCATGAATCTGACAGAAGAATCCACTTTATTCTGCCTTGTTTGATGCCAAGAGAAGGAATCCCCACGCTGCTCATTCCTCATCAGTTCTTCCTTTGACTGCATACCACCTGAAATCACATACCGGTGCTCCACTCGCAATCGTCCCCGTTCGCGTGAGTTCGGACCCCCACTGTCGAGCAAGTGGGTAATCGAGTTTACACCAGGTGTTCACGCACAAGTCCGACAGGTTGTGCGTGCGGAAATGCTCTGCAACGGGACACTTGAGGCAATCAAATGCAACCACGTCTGGTGCAGCATCGACATCCTTCCAGAGATAGGAAGGAGAATCGAAAGGGAAGGTGCGAAACGCTGTCGTTGCGAAGCGTAGTTTTTTGATGCTCTCATTGCTTATTGCACCCGCCATCATCCACGGCACTTCCCCCATCTTCGTATACACCAGCCACGCCATATCGTAGATGAGGGTGGTCGCGCCTTCCGCCGTCTGTCCTCTCGCCAGCAATGCCTCATACATTGCAATCGTCAAGGCACTTAGATGCACCATGAAGCGTGCTCCGAGGGTTTCCTGGGAGGGCACCGAGGGAGCAAGAGCAGCATATCTCGCCCAAGTGCTCTCGAGCAGGTCATCCACCTCGTGGTCAGAATAGACGTGCCCTAACGCTTTGTGTGCGCTTGGGTCCAGGAGAGATCTCACGTTGGCGACATTGGGCTGAAGTGCCTTCACCTGTTCGCTCAGCACTTTGAGAATGTCTCCCCAGTTGGGTTGAGAGGAGACATCGCGCACTGGCGGTTCGTAGATGGAAGCCGGAGGGAGATCTCCAAAGAGCAGCAATTCAGGTAAGACACGCTCAGCCAGCACTTTCAGCTTGCCAAAGTCCGTTGCCCGCTTTGCAAATTCAGCGGCGATGATCGGAGGCATTTCTGTTTCAAACTTGAGATCGGGCGTCAAGGCAAACGCGAGTGCTTCCGCCGTTGTCAGTGCCTTTGCCTGCAAGAGTAAATCGCTTGGAAACACAAAGCCAAATTTCGCACCACTCACAATGATGGCGAGGTAGGTTTGTGTGAGGCTTCTTTCAGCAATCGTCGAGGTGTAGAAGTGTTCAGCCAAGTCTTTGAACGCCTTGTAGTAGGCGTCCTCGTCTGCGTGTTTGAGCCGTGTGGTTTGTTGAATGAGGTGATAGAATGCTCGCTTGAGTTGTCTTTGCAGCCCCGCGTACCAGTAGAGGATGAAGTGATCTCGATGCTCGTCGCTGAGTTCTCCATACATGCCAAAGTCGAGGAGGACAATCTTTCCATCCTGCGTAAAAAAGATATTACCGGGATGCAGGTCTGCATGAAAGAAGCCGTCAGCGATGAACATTTTCATTTCCATCTCCAGCAGACGGTGGCTCAGGCGTTTGCGCTGAAGTTCCGAGAGTGTGGGGACGATTTCGTGAAGTCTCAGTCCCGATACGCACTCCATCGTCAGAACTTTTGGAGTAACAAACTCCCAGTAGACGTGAGGAATGATGATATCTGGCCACGCCGAGAAATTGTGTTTGAACCGCTCAAGCGTTTTAGCTTCGAGGGAGAAATCGAGTTCCTGGAGGGTATAGCGTTGAAACTCGTGGAAACCTGAGACGAGGTTGAGCCGACGAGCCTTTCCAGGAAAGAGATGCCTGAATATCTCGATCAACTTGGAGAGAAGATCGAGGTCTGACGTGATTCTTTCCCTCGCGAACGGTCGCTGCATTTTCACCGCGACCTGCGTCCCATCGTTGAGTACCGCCAGATGTACCTGTGCGAGCGAGGCGGCAGCAATCGGGTCTTTTTCAAACGAGCGAAAGAGTTCTTCAACCTCTTTGTGAAACTGCTCTTTGATCAGCATTCTCACCTGGGCGAAGGGAAACGGAGGAACATGTTCCTGTAAACGTGCCAGTTCCGTTATGTACTCTTCGGGAAGCACATCTGGTCGCGTACTCAAGATTTGTCCAAGTTTGACAAAGAGAGGTCCCAGTTCCAGAAGCGACTGCGCGAATTGCCTGGGGGCCTCAAGGTGTTGTTTCCGTTCTTCGGGCTTGAGTTTCCGAAACGAGCGAAAAGCCCAGAATTGGCGAATCACCAGCCGACCAATATGCAGCAATCGTGGCGTTTTTCGAGCGAAATGTGCCTTTCTTGTAGGAAGAGCATGCATGGCATTATTCCTTTCCCTTTCCGTACTCGTCTCACGCAACCCCATTGATGTCAACGCCTGCGAGATTTTTGCTGTCGTTCATAATTGGAACATGCTCAACCACTACGCTGCTCTCTTTTGAGAGAGACCAAGGGTACGCCTGATCTCCAATGAGCGGAGAACCGCGTCTCGTGTCAGCACACCAACCAGTTTTCCGTCCAGCAGAACAGGCAACTGGTTCACATCTTCTCCATTCATCAATGGCAGAACCTCTTTCAAGCTTTGATGGGGAGCAATGGTATGGAGGCGCTCTACGGGTACCATTGTCAGGCCCACTAGCGTCTGCGACCACTGTTCACGAGGCACGTGGCGCACATCGCTTAACGTGATGAGGCCTGCGAGTTGCTCACCCCGCATGACAAAGGCCGAACGCAGCCCTTGAGGGAGCAAGTACTCGTCTACGAACTTTTGCAGGGAAATGTTGGCGGGCGTTGTCACCACGCTGGTCGTCATCACCTGACTCACCAGAACACCCTCAAAGGTTGTGTCAAGCACGGACTGCGTACGGGCAGCGTGAGCAGCGCTCAGCAGGAACCAGCCGATGAAGGCGATAAAGAGGCCGTTGAGCCCGTTTCCAGCGAAGAACTGCACAATGCCGAAAAAGATGAACAGGTAGGCAAAGACCTGGCCAGCCATGGTGGCAACGTTTGTTGCCAGGTGCACATTTCCGGTCACCTTCCAGATAATGGAGCGTAGGACGCGCCCACCATCAAGTGGAAAGCCTGGAATAAGGTTGAAGACGCCGAGGAGAATATTCGTGAATGCGAGATACGAGAGGACGGAGACAACAGGCGACTGACTACCCCTGACCAGGAACAGTAGTCCGTAACAGAGGGCACCGATCAGCAAACTCACCAGCGGCCCAACGAGCGCCATGGAAAATTCGACGCCAGCGGTTTGCGGTTCCTGCTCAATGTTTGACACTCCGCCAAAGATGAATAACACAATGGAATGTACAGGCAGCCCGCGAGCACGAGCAACAAAGGAATGGGCCAACTCATGAAGCAGCACGGAGACAAACAGGAGAATGGTAGAGATCAGCCCCAAGACAACGTACGTGACGTTTGTATGTCCTGGATAGGCTGCAGGAAAGTACCCACTGGCAAGCGCGAAGGTGAGCAGCACAAGAATAATGAGCCAACTCACGTGGATGTTGATGTCGATCCCTGCGATACGACCGATACGAAATGATCCTGACATAGATATGTGTCCTTTCAAAAAAATCGGGGGGTGGAGTCCTTTCCACCGATCACAACTGAGGGGAGAAACGCTCCTCCCTTCTCATCGAAGTGATCCAGGTAACATGGTCTGGGACGCTTTTTCACCCCTGTGAATCGTCTTGCATTGTCGCGGGCGTCGGCTACGACTGACTATACCCTTGCACGCTTCTCCGCCCTCTTTGCAACAGAGGTTCTACTCCGTCCAGACCCAGTCGCGCACTTCCGGCATATCTTCGAGATGCGCTCGTACATAGCTCGTGTGCTGGGCAAGCAGATCGTTACACTCAGCGATCAACGCCGGAGCGAGTTCTCGCACACGTGGTGCTCTCCGTAGAGCCTCGATGCAGAGGTGATAGCGGCTCATTTTATTGAGCACGACCATGTTGAATGGGGTCGTGGTCGTTCCTTCCTCGATAAAACCACGGACATGGAAACGATAGGCGTTGGGTCGTCCATGCACCAGTTCATGGACCGCACGCGGGTAGCCATGAAAAGCAAACACGACAGGTTTCTCTTGCGTGAACTGCCCAATAAAGTCCGCATTCTCCATGCCATGGGGATGTAAGTAGGACGGGTAGAGTTTCATGAGATCAACCACATTGACCACGCGCACTTTCAACTCAGGGATATGGTGGCGCAACCACCATGCTGCGGCAATGGTCTCTTGCGTTGGGATATCTCCTGCACAGGCCAGTACGACATCTGGTTCAAGGTGTTCGTCATTACTGGCCCAATGCCAGGTCGAGATACCCCGGTTACAATGGGCAATCGCATCCTCCATATTCATCCATTGCAGTTGTGGCTGCTTATCAATGACAATGAGATTGACATAGTCACGACTACGGAAACAATGATCGGCGACCGAGAGCAAGCAATTCGCATCGGGTGGTAAGTAGATGCGTGCGACGGCACCTTTCTTGGAGAGGACCGTGTCGATCAAACCGGGTCCTTGGTGGCTAAAGCCGTTATGATCGTTGCGCCAGCAGGTTGAGGTCAACAGAATGTTGAGTGAAGAGACTGGTGTGCGCCAGGGCAGCTTGATGCCCTCCTCTAACCACTTCGCGTGTTGAATAATCATCGAGTCGGCAATCATGGCAAAGGACTCGTACGTCGCGAACAGACCATGTCGTCCGGTAAGCAGATAGCCTTCGAGCCAGCCCTCGCACAGATGCTCGCTCAAGACCTCCATCACTCTGCCATCAGGTGAGAGATGATCATCAATCGAGATAATTTTCCCGACCGTACAGCGGTTTTCGACCTCAAAGACATTGCCAAGCCGATTTGAGTTGGTCTCATCAGGACAGAACAGACGGAAGTTTTGTTGCCTGACATTGCGTGTGAACAGATCGCGCAGCATCTTACCGAGTTGGCGTGTTGATTCGTGCAACTCCGTCGCGGGCTGTTGCACGTCAATCGCATAGTCCGTAAAGGGCGGAAGATCCAGATCGATCAGGAGGTTGCCGCCATTGGCATGGGGATTGGCTCCCATACGACGATCTCCCTGCGGCGCAAGCGCAGCAAGCTCTGGGAGCAAACGGCCTGTTTCGTCGAAGAGCGTCTCCGGGTGATAGCTATGCATCCACTCCTCAAGGATTCTCAGGTGTTCTGGGTTCGCCTTCACATCCGCTACTGGAACCTGGTGCGAACGAAATGTCCCTTCAACAGGCAGGCCATCGACCTCTTTTGGTCCGGTCCATCCCTTTGGGGTACGGAGAATGATCGCGGGCCAACGTGGTCTGCTAGTCAATCCATGAGTACGCGCATCCTCCTGGTAGGATCGAATCTTCGCATAGCACAGGTCCAATGTCTCAGCAAAGAGCTGATGCATCTGCATTGGGTCATCGCCTTCGACGAAGTGGACATCGTAGCCATGCCCTTCGATCAACTTCTGGATATCTTCATCATCGTCGCGTCCCATCACGGTTGGGCCAGAAATTTTATACCCATTCAAGTGTAAAATAGGGAGGACCGCGCCATCGCGCACCGGATTCAAAAATTTGATACTTTTCCAGGCACCTTCCAGCGGCGCAGTTTCGGCTTCTCCATCGCCCACCACGGCTGTCACGATCAGATCTGGATTGTCGAAGGCCGCGCCAAAGGCGTGAGCGAGGACATAGCCGAGTTCCCCCCCTTCGTGAATAGAGCCAGGAGTAGGGACACTTACATGGCTTGGCACCCCCCCAGTTGTTGAGAACTGGCGAAAGAGATGTTGCATCCCCACCGTATCTTGAGAGACTTGCGGGTAGACCTCACTGTAGGTCCCTTCGAGGTAGACATTTGCCAGGATCGCAGGCCCGCCATGTCCAGGCCCTGCCAGGTAAATCATATTGACATCATGATCCTGGATCAGCCGATTGAGATGGACATAGATGAAGCTGAGGCCAGGAGAGGTTCCCCAGTGTCCGAGTAAGCGTGGTTTGATCTGTACGGGATGCAGCGGCTCCCGCAGCAGTGGATTGTCCTGCAAATAGATCTGACCGACGGTGAGGTAGTTCGCTGCGTTCCAATAGCGGTGCATCAGATCAAGGCATGATTGATCAAGATGAGACATGTTCTCCTCCTAACGAGATAGACCTGGCAACGGTTCTGCCAGCAAGACAGGTGTTGCTAGTTGTATATACTCTCTCACTGAAGTTTTTGGATACAGGAAAGGGGCCGATAGAATTGTTCCTCTTCATAAGCATACAGGGCACCAATAACAGCACTCTCACATGGGTGTACCTCTCCATCACAATGTCATCACAACCTCTGAAGGACGGGGTGAATGCGTGAGAGAAGAAAGAAAGATGAACGGCAGGCTGTATCCTGGGTAGACGCACGGCTCACTTCCTTCGCTCCCTGATTTCCTGGCATGAAGCGGCTCTATCCTTCTATCCTTCTGTCCTTGTTCTCACATTATCCTAAACGTCTTCCGCCGCGCCGTCCCAGACTAAATGTGACGGCGGCAGCGGCGAGTCTAAGAAGCACCTGACGACTGGCAGATTTAAAAAGGGGAGTTCCTGATGCACACCGTAATGCTGTGCCAGCCAGATCAGCAGACGTGCACACCCAGCCTGGTAGAGCCTCTGGTACGCTCACACCCGCACGACGCAAATGATCAGCCCAGATCGTTGCGTGCTGTTGTTCGGCCTGTGCCATGTGTCGGTAGAGTTCTGCCAGGTGGGAATCCTGCTCAGCACGAGCAAGTGCCTGGTAGAGGGCTACTCCCTCTTGTTCAGCACGAATATTTGCGCGGTACCGTTTTACGTCATCCTTTGTAACCGTGGTGCATCTCCGAGAAGAAAACAAGTGAAGAGCACGCGCAGGAAAGCCTCCAACTGGTCGTAATAGTATATCCAGCGTCAACGCGAGCTTATCGAGCATGTATAGATACCGTAAGTTGAAGGTTGTACGTCAGTTTGGCTCATCCCACTATTTAGGTGTGATGTTCAATTTTATCAGCTAATTCGCCAATAAAGCGCGATTCCTGACCGCGCACCGTCACAAGAAAGAGTCGGTCAGCGGCGCGTGTTATGCCGACATAGCAGAGCATACGTGCACGCTCAATCTCCAGACATGCCTCCTCCTCGTCCTGCACATCTCTACGCGGCTGACGGGGAAACTCGCCCTCGTTGAGGCCCATCAGGAAGACGACGGGAAACTCTAGTCCCTTGGCGGAATGGATGGTCATGATTTTGATCTGCTCTTCTAGGATATTAAAATCGGCATCGCTATGCAAAGCGGCCCGCAGACCCCTCCCAATTAGAATATCTTTGCAACGCTCACATGTACGATTTTCCTGGCAGAGTACAGCAATATCAGCGGGACGATACTGCTCACTGATAAGCTTGAGGATGTGTTCGCACACGAGGTCGATCTGAGTATGGCTGTACTCAGATCGGAGTAGCCCTGGTAGATAGCCATCGCGGCGCGTCCATAGAGGATCGACGTATTCGTTTGAAGCACGCATCAGCGTATTATGCGCGATCAACTGCGCAGCGGCCTCGGCGATCTGGCTGGTGCTACGATAGTTTACGCGCAGGATCGAGGTGCGCCCGCGTGCGCTGATCCCTGCTTGCACCCAGGAGAAACCGCGTGAGTAGAGCGTTTGCGCGGCATCGCCCAACACCATCATCGTACTCTGGGGAGCCGCCAACGCCTGAATCGCTCGCAGTTCAACCGGCTTGAAGTCCTGCGACTCGTCGATGATAATATCGTCAAACAATTTGGCGAGAGGACCAATCTGAGCTAGACGCAAGGTCAACAAAGCCGCATCTGCCCATTCGTGAACACCGGCAGCTTCCATGCGCCTCTGATACGCTCGATACACCTTCCAAACAGCCTCACGCTGGATAGGACCAAGGGCAGTCTTACGCCCATAACGCTTAACCACCTTATAGGCTTCAACGCTGCCGAGATCCAAGCCCTTAAGTACCCACTGGATCTCGTCCAAAAAAAAGCTCTCGTCGCGCTTGAGTACCAGCGCCGTCTCGCGTGCTCTCACCTCAGCCAGTGCCTCGCGCAAAAACTGGCGCGGCAAGAACTGGTTTTTGGGAATGTTGAAGCGATTTCCCAGCAGCGAGAGCATGATACTATGGGCTGTACGCACCTCCAGATTGGCAGGAGAGGGACCGTTCAGTTCCTCCACAAGCGTTTTGGTTGCGGAAGCCAGGGTAGAATTAAACGTCACCACCAGCACGCGGCGACCCTGTTTTGCCAAACGGATAGCGCGGTAAATACCGATAGTCGTCTTTCCACAGCCAGCAGTTCCCTTGAGCAGGAGGAGCGGTACATGCTCCATATCCACGTATTGCTGCTGATTGCCCTCTAGATTGAGCATCAGTTTCTTAATACGCCCCTCCAAATAGTCCTCCAAGCTGTCTAGCCTGGTGCGATAAAGCAACTGTGATGAATCGAATAGCACAGTCTTCATTTTTGGCGATGTAGCAACATCCATCAAATGCGCCTGCGCCTGAGCTGGCAAACCAGATAGATTGAAAACCTCATCCAATGTCTCGGCATCTTTGACCATTTGCACCAACGCGGCTGGTACACCCAATAAACGCAATTGCGCTTCGCGAAAATAGGTGAAATAATTCTTCTCCTGAGCAGCGTCGTCAGTCGGTGAAGCAGCCTGAGCATAGTATTGTGCATCACGATACGTTGGTATGCTCGATATGGGAACAGCAATTGGGAGATTTTCCTGGTGTGCAGGTGCTTCCCAAGGCTGGAATTGGGCTGAGCGATCAAAATTGAGCAGATGTGCCCGATCAACAAGTTTATGGCTGCCAAGTCTCCATAAAACAAGCGTTTGGCCCCGCATCTCGTAGAGAAGGCGACTTCCCCTATCAATATAGCATTCCCAAATATCGTCCCCAGCCAGCAAGAGTCGATGAGCATTCAATGAAGGATGTTGCTGGTTATTCGTTAAAAATATGATTTTACGCGTCGTAATTTCCTGTTTTTGCGCTGCCAACTGGCGAAACGCATCCTCAAAATCTCTGGTCACGAGTACTTCAGCAAACATAGCAGCATCTTCCTCTCTTGTACATTTTTTCTGGACCTAAAACATATATTAATGCAGATTTATAAACTATTCAACTCATATATCAAAAAGTCCTTGTTACACACACTCACGCGGATGGGCGGTTGACACAATCGAGTACAATAGCATAGAGAGTTTTTTAGGACAAAAAGCCGATCAAAGGCGCAAAAATCCAGACCCTTGCCTTGTCGCTGAGCCAAGCATTGCACAAGACAAGGGGTGAACATGGCGGTGTATGTCAGAAGAATTTATGGAGGCTCGTCAGCGAGCACGCCAGGCATTTACCAATGTAATTACAGGAGACGAAGCCAGCATCGACCTGGCACGTGCGGCCCTGCTCATCGCAGCGGAAGAGTATCCCGACCTGGATATTGACCAGTATTTGGGCCGTCTGGATATGTTGGCAAGCCAGGTACAGAAGCACCTAGCAGGTTCATCTGAGCAAGCAATCGGTATCCCAGCAACCGAGCAGGCATGTATGGAAACGTTGCGTGCCCTGAATGTCGTGCTTTTTGAGCAAGAACATTTTCGCAGTAGCCAAGCGGATTACTACAATCCCCAAAACAGTTTCCTCAACCGTGTACTAGAGAGGCGCGTGGGCATTCCACTCTCGCTCTCGCTCGTCTATATAGAAGTAGGTACACGGCTGGGCCTCTCGCTGGCAGGTGTTGGAATGCCCTTCCACTTTATCGTGCGTTGTACCATGCCGGAGGGAACGTGTATCTATATTGATCCTTACGAGAAAGGCAAGTTTCTCAGCGCACCCGATTGTCGTCGTCGTCTCGTACACATCTTCAAAGACCCGGCAGATCTCGACTCCCGCTGGTTGGAGCCACTCGCACCCAAACAACTTCTCGTGCGAATGCTTAGCAACCTGAAACAGATCTATCTTCACAAAAACGACTATCAACGCACCCTAACCGTCTGTGATCGCATCCTTTTGCTCAATCCCCAGCACCCTAGTGAATTGCGCGACCACGGCCTCGTTTCTTTTCACTTGAAATACTACTCACGTGCGCTCCGCGATTTGAATGCCTATATCGAACTGGCTCCCCAGGCTGACGATCTACGAGAGATCAGGCAGCAGATCAACATTATCCGCCAGATCATTGCTATGATGAACTGAGCCGTTTCACAGAACACCTGTCACCTTCAATGGCGCTGGAACGTGCATCACATAGGGAGAGCATGCAACGAGAAAGCGAGTACATTATGGCAAACTGGAATCAGCACGATCTGCGAACGCACATGAAGGTCTACTCATCTGATAATGAGCCTGTTGGGCATGTAGCCGAAATTTATGAAGATTCTTTTCTTTTACATAAAGGCTATTTTTTGCCTGGGGACCGTTATATTCCCTACAGTGCACTAGCCTCTATCCGAGAGAACGAGTTACAATTAAACCTGAGCGCATCCGTCCTTGAGCAAACAGAATGGGAAAAACGTCCCGACTATGAGCACCATCTCGGTGATCCCACGCAGCTCATGTACGACCGAGGGCATAATGTGTATGATCCCTATGATGAAATGGGCTTCGATAAAACAAGTACCTAAAACATACGGTATGTATCGTGCGAACATAACCAGTAATGGGTATCTGCGAGCGGCCAATCTCTCAGAAAGATACGGTTAGAACCTGAGAGTATTTACGGTAATCACCTGATGGTTTTGAATGATCAGTTTCCGTAAAATAGAGGTAGAGAAACACAAAAAAATAGTTGACACGTCGATGTTCAACGCCCGCATGTTTTGAGCCTGTGAGCATTGACGACGAGGCCACACGGAGGGGTGCCGGCAAGCTGATTTTTGCCGAGTCATTTCCCGAAGGGAGCGTGGAATCATGGCTGTTGTTCATCCAACACGAGAGGCATATAGCAACGAACTCGATGTGCTATTCGCCCCCTCAACAGATGTACCATCGCCCTTTCTCGTCACGGACCTGGAGAAACTCTTCACCATCACCTCAAGTAGGCGCGATAGAGAGCCACTGGAGGAATTGAATGAAACCGGGAGGAGCTTTCTTAGCGAGAATGACGAGGAAGAAGAGAGCAACGAGAACCTGGAAAATGGACCTGCGCTGAGCAGCAGAAGGATCAAAGGCATCCGCCAAACATCCGGCTCTGAAGATGCTTTTCAGAGTTATTTACGCGATATTCGCGGACTGGGTCTGCTCACGCACAGCGAAGAGATCGAAATGGCCCAACGAGCGGCGGCAGGCGATGATTGGGCACGTCGTCGGCTGATCGAGTGTAACCTGCGCTTGGTTATTTCCATCGCACGCCGCTATATCAGCACTGGGGTGCCACTGATTGACCTGATCCAAGAAGGCAACCTGGGCTTGATGCGTGCAGCGGAAAAGTTCGATTACCAACGCGGTTGCCACTTTGGCACCTATGCCACCTGGTGGATTCGCCAGGCGGTGAGTCGTGCTGCGGGTGAAAACTTGCGCTTGATCCACCTGCCAGAACATGTCGCCACACGTCTGCGCAAGGTGCGCCGCATAGCAGCCCAACTCTCACAAGAAAATGGGCTGGACCCCTTGCCTGAACAAATCGCTATAGCCTGTAACTTTAGTCTAGCCGAAGTCACCGATCTGCTGGGCATTATCGAGCAGCCGGTTTCGCTCGATGCCCCTGTCGATGAGGAGGCACGCTACTCGCTGGCCGATAGTCTAGAAGATAGCGCAGCGCCGGCCCCGGCGGAAACTGCCTCGCAACACCTACTCGGCGAAGAATTGCATCGTGCTCTGGCCACGCTTACACCCCGCGAGTCCTCAGTCATTACCTTACGCTATGGCATCGGCGATGGGCGTAGCCGCACGCTGTTGGAGGTCGGCAAAGAACTGGGCATCTCACGTGAACGTGTACGCCAGCTCGAAGTGGTCGCGCTTATGAAACTGCGCGGAGCAAATGGCAGTACCTCACTGCGCGAATGTGTGTGACCTCACAAAACAAGCGATAAATGGTGCAGCAGCATGGCGTTTCGCCATGCTGCTGCACCATTTATCGCTTGTCATACTTTCTTCGATCTCGACGAATGGGACAATGATGTGCTACACTGCGTGTATCAGAATAAACTACGGGTTGCTTACCAGCGAACCTACCAGTGCTCATTGAGAGGAAAAATCATGGCAATCTGCACATCTTGCGGACGTGATGTCAGCGGAAAGAAATTCTGTCCCGATTGCGGTACCCCTATTCAGGCCATGCCAATAGAAGCTGTACCCACAAGCTGTCCACGCTGCGGTGGAACCAGCAAAGCGAACGCGGCCTTCTGTATGCATTGCGGCTGTTCGCTGGGTGCACAGTCCCTCGCCTCCAGCGCAGTGCCCATCACAGTCGTTGTGCAGCAACCAGCCACACGCCAGTGCCCCGCCTGCCACCTAGAAGTGCCGAGTAGCAGCGTCTTCTGCACCAACTGTGGACAGAGCATGGTTACTGGGCAAATGCCCTCGCCAACCGTGACCACGCCCAGCCAGACCTTTTGTACCAATTGTGGTGTGAACAA
>JBDTBU010000058.1:0-13660 GCA_039923935.1 Ktedonobacteraceae bacterium
AACGCTGCCCGATTTCGCTGTTCCGTGCCCCCTGCACAACGAGGCGCAACACATCCAACTCGCGCCCGGTTAATGGCTCGGCCTCACTGACTGTTGCGGAACTCTCTTCCTCAAGCAGAAGTCGGCGTATGGCGGGGTCCAGACTACGTTTGTGTGCTGCGACCTCGTGCACGGCCTGGCGAATCTGGCTGCCGCGTGCGCTTTTGAGCCAGTAGCCCCTGACACCGAGCTTGAGCATAGCCTGGACATAGGCAACTTGGTCGTAGGCGGTTAGGATGAGGATAGCTGGAAGATACGGTTGCTCGCCTTTACCCAACAGGGCTTGCGCGACCCCAAAGCCGTTCAAACCTTTCATGGCGATATCCAGCACAATCACCTGTGGCTGCAAACGTCTGCACAAGGGCAGCGCCTCGTTGCCGTCCTGGGCTTCACCGATGACCTTCAGTTCGGGGTCTTCTTCTAGCAGCCGCCGCGTGCCCTCGCGCATCATCGTGTGGTCATCTACCAGTATAATAGTGATGGTCTCCTGTATACACTCTTTTTCGTTGTTACTCATAATCGCATTTTTTCCCAACGAACATGTCCTCTATATTTTTGCTCTTCTTGTGTGTTTAAGCGAGATGTTTTATCGTGCTGCTCAGGCGACCACGTTGCGCGAATAGTCACGCCGCGTCCAGGGCTGGTGCGGATTTGCAGTGTGCCGCCGATGGCTGCCATGCGCTCATACATGCCGATCAGACCAAGGCTCTCTGCTGGTTGGTGTTTTTTGTGCATACCGCGTCCGTTGTCGGAGATAAGCAGAGAGATCGCGCCGCACGCCTCACGCCGTAAGCGAACCGCTACCCGACTCGCACCCGCGTACTTGAAGATGTTGGAGAGCGCTTCCTGCCCAACGCGGTAGAGTGCCAGTTCCACATCGTCCGGCGGGCGTGTGTCCCAGCAGTCCGGGCAAGCAACCGAGATTGTGAGTTGGCCTTTGCTATGCTCCTCCGTTGAGTGAGCTAGCCAGCGAAAAGCTTCCGCCAACCCCAGTTCGTCCAGCAGTGGCGGGCGCAGTTCCAGGCAGGTGCGGCGCAGACTGACGACCACCGAACGGGCCAGGGGCATGACCTCAGCCACCTCGCTCATCGTGCCAGCATCGGAGAGTTGGCGCACCACTAACATGGCATGTTGCAGCGCCTCATCGTGTAGCTCAAGTGCTAGGTGCCGACGCTCTTCTTCCTGCGCCGAGAGCACGCGATGGTTGAGCGCGGCCAATTGTTGGGCGTCAGCCTGGGCTTGTTCCAGATAACGACTGTTGACCACTAGCACTGAGAGTTGTGAAGCCAGTGTGCTCAAAAAGCTGTAATCTTCTTTGCTATAGGGTTCCAGATTCGATTTTGGACCCAGGCAGAGGAAGCCGCTGCACCAGTTTCCCGTGTAGAGTGCCAGCAATAGTACGCCATCCAGCAGCAGGGGACCAGTTGCGTGCTGGGTGAGGCCCGCCATGCCCCGGTTAGCGATTCTGGTCAGCCGCTCATCAGGAATCTCCTCTTGTGAGGCGGGAGAGACAGCAGGGGTGTTGATCGCGTTATGATGATAGATGCGCCAACTGGATGTGTTCGCTATCTGATTGCCTGAATTTGGCAGGTCGTTTGTTTTGTCTGGAACGCGCAGGAGTAGGCTGCTTTCTGTCGTGTTTAACAGTGCAGCCAAGCGAGGTAGCATAAACGCGCTGATCTGCTCAATCCCTTGCAGGCGTGTCAGTGCCGCGCTCAGGTCGTGTAGAGAGCGGTTGTACTGGTAAAAATCCTGATAGAAAACCTGATCGCCCACATCCCGCACTTTGCTCCAGAGCAGGGGAAAACAGATCAGGCTTGCGGCCAGTAGCCCAGCGTACATATAATCCAGCGTCTCTGCTTGAGGATGCAGGCTGGCGATAGAGCGAATCAGGATAATGCTGGGGAAGAGAAAGGCGCTGGCGAGCAGTAACCAGAGTAGCCCGCGCATGGCCTGACGGCTAAGCATACTGGTCGTACCCAGCAGTTGGCGACGGAAGAGCGCGTAGTCGCAGGCAAGCGGCAAGACTGCTAATGGGATAGGAATAAGGTGGAGCAGGCTCTTTTGAGCCACGGCATCTGTGTAGATGAGATTCAGATTGAGGGCTAACGGAATAAGTAGGAAGAGCAGACCAATCACGACCATGCGCACGAATTGGCGTTCCTGCTTGTGGAGATGGCGCAATCCTCGGATCATCACCCCAATGACGATCAACACGCAGAGCGAGTTATAGATGCCACTGATGACTATAAATGCTAAGTGGGCAGGTATTGGAAGAGCAGGTATGAACGCACTAAGAGTTGCCAGGGTCACAGCTATCAGTAGAGGAATATAGGGCCATATGGGTGTATGTTGCTGCTTGCCCTGCTGCTCTAAAGGATAAGGGAAGAGGCAGACAAAGGTGACAGAGAGTCCGACTACAAGCATTACGATGGTAAAACCAAGTAGGTTGAACCAGTAGTCATTGGCACCGCGCAGGTTGAGCAGGCAGAGAATCAGCGCGGTACAAGTGAAGAGGGCATAGGTGACTCGCGCCGTCTGGCGGTTCTGGGCACGTAGAAAGACCGCAATGCCAGTCACGTCAAAAATGATGGCCAGAAGAACAGCTATCGCTATATCGAGAAAATCTACGGGCGGTGATTGGACCGTGACATGCATGGTATGTCCCGGCCAACCCACGATCTCCAACTGGATTCTGCGGGTGGTAATGGCGCACGGATCGTTCGGCTGTGCGCCGATGATCTGAATCTGCATACCTAGCTGTACACCGGGTAACCAGACATTGCTGAAAGGTCGGATCGCGCTGACCTGGCAAATGCCGGGGCTGCCTGCTACGGGGGTAAGGGTGATATCAGTACTGGTCTGGTTGTTCCTTAGATTAGCCAGTGTCGCGCCCAGTACGAGAAGCTGCACTGCCAGTCCTGTTAGGATAATCAGCCAGCGCAGATTGAGAAACGCACGTAGGTTGTATTTCTTGTGCGAAAAAGATGGTTGCATGGTTACTCATTCTAAAAGCATTCCTGCCAAGAAACATCAGGGAAACCCCTGACGACAACTTTCTGATGCCACTGTAAGCTACCCATAGTTTTTATGCAAGCTGCAAGAACTGTGTCAATCTCTTTTCTCATGTGTATGAAATTGGAGAGCCAACGTGGCGCGAAATAGCCCTTGTGTCCCGTACTTTTGGGGCATCGAAGCGTTGCTGCCCTCTGTTTTGGAGTAGGTACTATGTCACTTCTATCTAGGCTTAGCCTGGCTAATCGTAGCATTGTTGCGCTGGTAACGATTGCTATTCTGCTCTTTGGGGCGTTTATTATCCCCTCACTCAAGCAGGAACTTTTCCCCTCGCTGGCATTTCCAGCAGTTACCGTGGTGACGAGCTATCCAGGCGCTTCACCGTCGATCATCGAACAGGATATCACCAATCCATTGGAACAGAGCATCCAGGGGATGCCGGGTATTCAGACGTTGACCTCGTACTCAAACGAAGGCGTTTCGGTTATTCTTGTTGCCTATAACTTTGGTACCGATATCGACGCGGTCAGCCAGAAACTTACTCAGCAGATCGCCCATGTGCAGTCCGCTTTGCCGACTGGCGTGACGCCGCTGGTGCAGACTTTCAACCTCTCTGATCTGCCGATTATCCAACTGGCGGTGACATCTAATGGAGATCAAGCAACGTTGGCCACTGATCTGCAAACGAAGGTTGTGCCAGCCCTGAGTGGCATTAGTGGTGTTGCTAACGTCAACGTCACAGGTGTGCGCAAGCAGATCGTGATGATCACCCTCGATCTGACAAAGATGCAGAATATGGATATAGGCATATCCCAGATTCAGGGCGTCCTTTCGGCTAATAATATCACCCTGCCTGCTGGCGAAATGACGGGCAATGGCTCAACCCTACCAATCCGTGTTGGCAATACGTTCAACTCGCTCAGTGATCTGCAAAATCTGGTCGTAGGTGTGCACGCGGCCTGCCCGCCAGCAACGCAGAGTGCTCCTGGAGTGCAGAAGCCAGGCGCGACTCAGCCAGCACCGGCTTGCACAACGCCCCCTGTCGCAGTGACATTGAGCGACGTAGCAACGGTTGCGCAGGCTTTGGCCCCTTCGACCTCGTTGACACGCACGAATGGACATCCCAGCCTGGGCATCTCAATCACAAAGACTTCTGATGGCAATACTGTGGCTATTTCGCAGGCCATCAAGGATAAAATCAGCTCTTTGGAGAGCCAGTTGGGCAATGGCGCGACGATCACTGTGATCTCAGACCAGGCTCCTATGATTACCAGTTCAGTGGATGGTCTGAGGAATGAAGGACTGATCGGCGCAGGCTTTGCCGTTCTGATTATTCTGCTTTTCCTCTTCTCATTGCGCTCCACTATCGTGACTGCAATCTCAATTCCGCTCTCAATTATTATTGCGCTGATTGCGCTTTGGGCTGGTAATCTGACCCTCAACCTCTTTACTTTGGGTGGCCTGACCATTGCTATTGGGCGCGTGGTCGATGACTCGATTGTGGTGTTAGAGAATATCCATCGTCATCTCAATAATGGGCATGAGAAGAGTGTGGCTATTCCTACCGCTGTCCGTGAAGTGGCAGGTGCGGTGACTGCATCGACGCTCACCACTGTGGCGGTCTTCCTGCCAATTGCCTTTACTGGCGGTTTAATTGGCGAGGTCTTTGGTCCCTTTGCCATCACCGTGACAGTGGCGCTGCTAGCCTCGCTTTTTGTAGCTTTGACGATTATTCCGGTGCTGGCTTACTGGTTCCTCAAAGCCCCAAAGACCCAAGTTGTCGGACAGAATCAGCACGAGAAACAGACGTTTCTGGAGCGTGGTTATGTGCCGATGGTGCGTTGGGTGACTGCGCACAAAGCCATTTCATTGATTGTGGCGTTTGTGCTCTTCTTCGGCTCGCTGGCAGTGATCCCAAGCCTAGGCACCAACTTCTTTAGCTCGTCCACACAGAACCTCTACTCGATTAGCCAAGCCTTGCCTGTGGGTACGAGTCTGGACGTGACCGACGCGGCGGTTCAACAGGTTGAGTCCGTTCTGCAAGGCATGTCGCCTCGTGTAACGACCTACCAGGTGACGATTGGTTCCGCTGGCGCTTTCGCCGCACTCTCTGGTGCGTCCGGCGGTCCCAACGGTGCCACCTTCTCGATTACAAGCGATCCCACTATCGATCAGACCGCTTTTCAGACGGACTTGCAGAATAGTTTGAATAGTCTAACGAATGTGGGAACGGTGAAGCTTACGGCCAGTGCTGGTGGTGGCTTCAACAGTTCAGGTATTGCGGTTAACGTGCAGGCTCCAGACCAGGCATCGCTCGCCACAGCCACGCAGCAAGTGATGGGTGCCTTCTCGCAGGTGAAGGATGTGACCAATGTTACGAGCAATCTATCCAATGCCTCGCCACTGATCGATGTACAGGTTGATCCCACCAAAGCTCTTGAGCATGGTTTGACTGCTGCCCAGGTTGGGCTGACGTTACGTCAGATCTATACTGGTACAACGCTGATGACAGTGAATTTCGATGGACAGCAAGAGAGTGTGAACCTGCAACTGGGTACGCCAGCGACCAGCGTGGCAGCAATGAATGATCTGTTGCTACCTGTGCAGGTTGGTCAGGCAACCATCTATGTGAAGCTGAGCGATGTAGCGACGGTCCAGCAGAATCTTGGCCCAACGCAAATCACCCATATTGGCGGCGTACGTGCCGCAACTGTCAGTGCCACCGCCACGACCAATAACGTCGGTAGTGTAAACACGGAGATCCAAAAACAGATCAATGCGCTCACTTTACCCACTGGTGTGACCGTCACGACGGGTGGGGTGGGACAAAGCCAAGCGCAAGCGTTCGGCAGCCTTGGCCTAGCCCTGTTGATCGCCATTGTGCTAGTGTACCTCGTAATGGTGGCAACTTTCCGTAGCCTAGTTCAGCCATTGATATTGCTGGTTTCGATCCCTTTCGCGGCTAGTGGTTCGCTGATCCTGATGCTCGTGACACAGACCCCGCTGGGTGTGCCGGCACTGATTGGCCTGTTGATGCTGATCGGTATTGTCGTGACCAACGCAATTGTGCTGCTTGATCTGGTGAACCAGTATCGTAAGCAAGGGATGGATGCACGTCAGGCAGTGATTGAGGGTGGGCGCCGCCGTCTGCGCCCAATCCTGATGACCGCTGTCGCCACCATTCTGGCTCTGCTGCCGATGGCGCTTGGCCTGAGCAAGGACAGTGGCTTTATCGCCGCTCCCCTGGCCGTTACAGTCATCGGTGGACTGACTTCCTCGACCATTCTGACCTTGCTGCTGGTCCCGACCCTCTACGTCATGATCGAGGGTCGCAAAGATCGCAAACACGTCGCAAAAGTTGATGCGAAGTTGGAAGCGTTTGAGGAGCAGGAGACGCGCAAACAGGAGATTGTGCAGAGCATCTAATCCTTTTACAAAAAGTGTGAGCTAGGTTAGACAATCTCAGATTGGTCAACTTGGCTCACACTTTTTGCGTAAAAGCAAGCAAACGCTGTTTTTACACAAGTGTGACTAATGGGCTAGTTCTCTACAAAAATTTGCGTCCAATGGGCTATTTCCTGGATAATTACATATTGATAGTTGGGGAAAATTTTTTAAAGATGAGATAACCTGGAATGAATAGTAGGGAGGGTATTATGCATCTGTGCCTGTCTTGTAATCAGCCGTGTCATATGTCTGCTATTTTTTGTGATGCTTGCCGCCTCTCGCTCCTGGAACGTAGTGTTGAGGAGCAGCAAGAGCAGTTGGCAGAGGGACGTAGCGGGGAAGGTATGATTGATCTCGTTTCGTTACCTCAGATGAAGGCGGCGCAGAGCGCACCTTTGCGGATGACTGAGGGCGGACGTTCGCTTTTCTGGAGGGGGGCTGGTAGTCATACAGTTGAGACCCTGGAGGAAGAATCTGAGGTAAAGGCTGCTGGGGTTGCTTTGGTGCAATCGACCAATGAATTCGTGGTGGCAGCTCCTCCTGTGCGCCGCCGGATGCCTACGCGTGTACGTCGGGCACTGCTGGTCTTTTGCATTGTTGGTGTGCTGGCTTTGACCGTCGATGGCGTGTTGCTGGCATTGAGTATTATGCGCCACAATACAGTGATGCAAGGCGTGAGTTCGCCCACCGCCACGACTGCTGCAAACCCATTCAGCGGAACACCTGGAGCCTCGGCTACGGCAGGCACAACGAGTACGACGAGTACGACGAGTACATCGGGTCACACGCAATCCCCGTTTGCGCTCTCTTCGTCGCGCTTGCTCTTTACTACCGCGCAGGGTCAGGCAGATCCCCAACCACAAGTGGTGACGCTGCTCAGTGGCGAGCAGCAGCCATTTTCCTGGGATCTCGTGCCAGTCTTCTCGGTCCCCACTTGGCTCCATCTTTCTGCCGCACAAGGTAACGTTACGAGCGGGATAGGTGCGCAGGTGATTGTGAGCGTGTTGGCTTCGCAACTTGCGCCCGGCACCTATACGACCAACCTGCTTATCAAAGCGTTCGATCCACAAGGAAAAGCTTTACCAGCTAGCCCGCAGACGCTCACGGTTCTGCTGATTATGCAGATACCCTGCTCACTGAGCGTTACGCCAGGAAAAATCTCCTTTACGGCTGTCCTGCTCTCTCCTCCGACTCCGCAAACGCTGACTATTACAGAGAATGGGGATTGTACTCGTCCCGTAAGTTGGCTGGCCAGTGCCAGTGAGACCTGGCTCACCTTCTCCCGTTCGTCAGGTTTCGATAACAGCACGATTACCATTCAGGCGAGTAGCAGTGGCAAGCTGATTGGTGCCTATACTGCGCATATTACCTTAGTGGCTACTGATGCTCATGGCATACCGCTCATGGCTGCTCCTGTAACGATTACCGCAACGTTGACGGTGTTTGCCTGAGCTAGACCGTGTTCATTGCTGACATCGCCTGCTCGTATTCCGCGAGCAGGCGGGCCAGTTCGTTGAGCAGACCTGTGATAGACTTGAGTTGGCTGATGAGCTCGGCGCGTCGGCTGAAGGTTTGTCCCAGACACTCTTCCAGGAAAACTAAGAACGCGGTGGCGTCGCGTGCGCAACTGGTGAGCGTGCCTTTGTGCTCTTGCAACTGGAGATGCATATGATAGACGTGCATAAGCGGGGTGATATCGCGCAAAACTTGCAGCTTTTCCTGCTCTCGTGAATAATGGTGTTGCAGTGCCAACGCCTCCGTATCCATATCGATGGTCTTGCCCTCAACAATGTTTGAGAGCAGCATGGCAAATTCTCGAAACATGCAGTACACCGCACTGACAAAGCCGCGTATACGGGGCAACAGGCGCTCGTTGCTATCGCTTGTGCCACTGGTCTGTACCTGGTCGAGCAGCCCCATTACCGTTTTATAGCGGGTTTCTAGCGCGGCTATACCCTTGCCAGGCTCGTTACTGAGATACGCGTGATAGAGTTTGTGCAAATTTTTGAGCGCAAATGCTTGCGGATCAAGACCTGAGAATGCTGTTTCCAGTGGCTCCTCGTCTTCTATCTCAGATACTAGCAGTTCTACCAGTTTCTCTGGCGAGAGGGTGACACTCGCTTCGCTACTGGCGTTGGCAGCCAGACGCGTTTCGAGAAAGGCCAGTGCGCTCTCGATCTCCGTCAGAACCTCGTTTTTCTGTTCATCGCTTAACGTGGAACTGTATTTGATGATGCTCCGGCAAGTGATTGTCGTGGCTATGGCCTGCTGAAAGCGTTGCGTGTGGCTAAATAGTTCTTCTGACATGCTTTTCCCCTTTTTGTCCATCACTACATATCTCTATCTTAGCATATTCTTGTTTGTTTTATCTAGCTATCAGTGACAGTTTTCTCAGCATATGAGGGAGAGGCGATTCTCTATACGTCTCTCCCTCATATGCTGAGAAAACTGTTTATGCTACTGAGATGGGTTGGCGAACTGATTGGGCTGCGAAACGCGCCAAGCGAAAACGTGTCAGCGGCACAGCAGGCTGCGTGTCGCAGATCATGCTGCTGAGCAACTGGCCCAGCAGCGGGCCGAATTTGAAGCCGTGCCCGCTCAGACCAGTAGCGAAGACAATGCGTTCATCCCCAGGCACATGGTCGAGGATAAAATCTTCGTCAGGCGAGACATCATAGATACATGCATCGATGTTCGTCAATGTAGCTTTGTGCAGATCTGGTAGCAGGGCACGCGCGTCCCGTACTGTGCGTGCGATCACTGCTGGCTCGATGGCAATGGCGGCGTCCGGGTCAACTGGGTGCCCGAATTGGTGTGAGGACACTTTGAGTAAGCCGCGACTGCCCTGATGGATGGGGAAACCATACAGGTCGCGTTCTATGAAGGCAGGGAACACGCCACTTCCAAAATGCGTAGGCGTCAAACCAGCGAAATAAAGGAGATATTGGCGTGTCATTGTGACAGGAATGTGCAATTGGCTTAATAAGCGATGGACCCATGGCCCGATAGCGATGACCACGCGGTCAGCATGAAGTTTCTCCCCTGTGTTTAATCGTATGTGGATCGAACGGCCAGGATTCTCGTGCGCAACGTGCGTAACCTTGCTAGTTTCGACGATCTTACCACCCCGTGCCAGAATCGCGCGTTTCAGCGTGTTCAAGCACTTTGAGGCGTGCAAGATACCCCCTGTGGCGTTATAAGCCAGCGTCTCGTAGCCCTTGATCTCAAATTGGGGAAAACGTTTCCGACAACTCTGTGGCGTTAAAAGCTCGCTCGGTAGCCCCAAGCTTCGCGTAATCTCGTGCTCGCGCCGGATTTCCTCGCCTGCTTTGCCAAGTGTGAGCAGGCCAGTTGGAGTATAGAGATGGCACTGGGTTTTCCTTTCTAGCTCTTTCCAATGTTCAAGGCTGAGCTTGACCATACGTGAGTAGAAGGCGTCTGTGCCATATTCAAAGCGTAACAGACGTGAGATGCTCGCAGATGTGGAGCGCGGATGGTTGACGGCTGCCTGTTCCAGTACGAGCACGTTGTGCATGCCTCGTTCCAGGAGAGTGTATGCGGTGGAAAGCCCCACAATTCCGGCTCCCACGATGATGATCTGCGGTTGATGGGCCATGTTTCTCTCCATTGGCTATTCTCCTTATTGCAAAATAATACCAGAAGATGCATGTATTGTCAAATTTCTGACTTTTTTACATTTCGTTACATTCTGCTGCTAAAATGTTTTGATTACGTTGCATTTTAAAGCGATGATGTTGATACGTTTGTGTATCCATGTGACAAAATGTCCATCGATCAGGTTCAAATGTCGATGCTTTTTACTATACTATCGGCCAAAATGACTCTTTTCTGTAAGCTATTTTCGGTGCAGTGGAGGGCATTGCGCTTTGTGGTAAAGTTATGAGAGATAACGACTGCTACGCAGGCGGATTATGTAGAGTGGAATTATTGTCGTGGTTTTTCGCTGAAAGGATGAGAATGTGTACAGGTTTAAAGGCTTTGATAGCGCTCATTGTGGAGATAGCATGGACGTGCTGGAGCAGGTCGTCAACGTCTGGATGGAGGCGGAGCATCCTCGGATTCGTCATGTGTGTCAGAGTATGCGTGGTGAGCACATTCTGCTCAGCTTTGTGTATGAAGAGACGCGTGAATTGGAGCAGCGCCTCGCCGCGCAGACGACGACTTCTGCTCTCCCCAGGTACTTTGAAGATGAGTTTGTAGATGACCGGTCAACTGGCGGACGCATTCCAGCGACGCCGCCACCGATGCATTAATATCACGCTAGCACAAGTATGCGCTGGATGTGTGCGTTAGGAAAAATGTCTGTGAATAGTCCCTATCTTATCTATGTGTCGCCCGCAGGCGAGATCCGCGAAGAGCCGCGTTTGCAGGCTTTGGCCTTTGGCAATCAGCCTCTAGAAGTTGCTGACCTGATGCCCTTGCCCGATGGCGTGACGCTTTCGATGATGCCTGATCGCCTGGCTGTGGGCCGCAAGTCCTCTGGCACATTGCAGGTTCTTCCACAAACGCGTGGTTGGGCTGCTGCTGCCCTGTTGCCGATTGGCTACACGCGCACCTATCTGCCAGCCTATGAGAAAGTTCCTGACACGGAGCCGCTACCGTTCTTTGGCTATAGCGCGGTGGCTGGCCTGCATGGGCGTCTCTACGTGGCTGCGTTACGCACCGACGATCCCCACAAATGGCATCCACGCGCCTTCAACGTCCAGACTTTGCGCAAACTTGTGCACGAGAAGCAGGCGGCGTTGCCCAACAATCGCATCATCGCTCAGCACGCCCACTGTGCGCTCGACTACTCGTGTCCTACTGCCAGCAATCTCTTCTTTGGGCGTTGGGAAATGGCTATTGCCGTCTCGCCCGGCTGCAATGCACGTTGCGTGGGCTGTATCTCCAAGCAGGAGGAAGAAGATCTGGTTTCGCCGCAGGATCGCTTGACCTTCATCCCAACGGTTGAGGAGATTGTCGAAGTAGCCGTGCCGCATCTGGAGCAAGCGGAGGAAGCTATTGTCAGCTTTGGTCAGGGTTGTGAAGGTGAGCCGCTTTTGCAGTTTCGACGCATCGAGCAGTCTATCCTGGCTATGCGTGCCCGTACTGGGCAGGGTGTCATCAATATCAATACCAACGCCAGTCGTCCGCGCTGGCTCCAGAAGCTCTATGATGCTGGCCTGGACACAGTACGCGTCAGCACAATCTCTGGGCATCCTGAAACCTACAACGCCTACTATCGTCCTCTCGGCTATACCTTCGAGGATGTCAAAGAATCGCTCAAACGCGCTCGTGAAGCCGAGGTATATAGTTCGATTAACCTGCTCTGTTTTCCTGGCATGATTGACCGCGAACGTGAGGTCGAGTCCCTGCTGGCCTTTGTACGCGAGACTGGTCTGCGCCTGATCCAATTGCGCAATCTCAACATCGATCCCGAAGTGCTTTTGCCGCGTATGCCCGACCTTGACAGCATGGGACGTGCGCTGGGTATGTCCACGCTGATCGAGATCTTGAAGCGTGAACTGCCCGATGTCGAGATCGGCAATTTCACGCGCCCGATTAAGCGTGCGCTTGTGCATGGCTAAGGACTGGCTATCATAAAAATGTTCCCAGCTTTGAGGTCTTCAATCGGCTTCAGGACTGGGATCATACTTGAACAGAGTTGTGAAATTCTGTACGAAGGCATGGTTCACGCGCATTTTGAACCATGCCTAAACGCACAAACACTCCCCTGTAACACTTTGCTTGCTTCCTGCGACTATCCTATGTCACTCAAATTTAGTTAGATGACGGAGAAAAAGCCGCTCTTTGCGCTCAACGCTACAACTGGTCAGCAACTCTGGTCAGTCGTAGCCACAGCTGATAGCCCCAGTCCTCTAGCTGTCTCGCAAGGGGTTGTAGTCCTCTTCAGTGGTAATGCCTTTTGTGGATATCATAGTAGCGACGGTAGCCCTGCTTGGTGCACAAATGTCCCCTCAGTGCGCATCGCTGGCGATGCTGTGTTTGCCCAACAAGACCGTGTGTACGGGATCTATGCCTCTTCGTTTAGCACGCTTTCATTAAACGTATTTAATTCGAAAAACGGCCAACGCCTCTGGTCTATTGCAATAAGTGGAAGCTTGGTGAATACAACACAAATCAGTTCCGCAGGAAACGTTCTACTCAGCTATGGAGACACTCTCCTCCAAGCTTTTGATCCTGTGATGGTCAGGTGCTCTGGCAGGATGGAGAAGCACCATACAGCGTCGCGGCTGGCAATTAGGGGCAATTGTAAGGAATTACTATAACGCTTAGGTATATCCCAGACTCTTCATGGTCAAGTTTGCACTGGTAGCCATGATGTTACTGACCACCTCGCGCACCATTTGAGCGAGGTGGTCAGTATGAGTGATGTGCTACATGTGCCTGGCTATGTCATGTGCGTAGACGCGTTGCTCTTGTACTGGTGCGGTGTAGTCCGTATGTGGTTGCGCTACCACATAGACTACGCCAGGGCCGAGTAGTGCGCGGGCGATCTCGCCCGAAAACTGTGCCAGGGCGTTGATTAGGAAACGCGTGATAAACCAGAAGGCGATCCCAAGTGGCACGCCGACAAACGAGCGGGCAAACATCAGTGGCTCAAAGCTTCCGTGCACCTGGATAAAGTACGGGATAAGAATCCCGCTAGACGCGACCCCGTTCGCCAGCAAGATGACATTCACAAACAGGTTCACGAGGTAAACCAGTGGCAGTAAGATGAGGCTCGCAGTGAGCGATAAGAATGTGATTGCTACAGTAAAACTGATGATGCCAAGCGGCAGTTTCAACAGCATATAGATCATGCTCGTCCAGGTGTAGGGATCGCTCAGGATACGCCCGAAACGTTGCAGGAAGCCGCGTGCTGGCTCGCGCTGTGCGGGTAACTGTCCAGCTATTGGCAGACGCAACAAGTTGCTCACCATGCGTCGCTCGATCTCAGCCATGCCGCGTATTATGAGCAGCGTCACGAACACGATAGGCAGACCGATCCACACGACCAGCGTCCCCAGACCAACCGATAGGCCGATAACCGTTATCTGGAAGGCGATCAGCCCCAGAGGGAACGCGAGCAGAAGGAAGACGAGATTACCCATGATTGAGCTTTTTAGTGTGGGATTGATGGAATTGTCCATGTTTT
>JBDTBU010000059.1:0-3368 GCA_039923935.1 Ktedonobacteraceae bacterium
CCCGGAAACGCATGTCCGTTCTTACTGCATAGGTACATTGAGCAAAAGAGGCGATCATGGAACATTCTGTTCTGACAGAAACACAGCAGTTAGCCAAGCGGCGGAGATTTGATGAGTAAACCCACACTACGATCCCAACCAGCTACGGATATCGAATTAGACGAGCAGCCAACGGTGCCACTTGCCGCCCTTTCTGTGCGTGCCCAAGGTGAGGCGACAAAAACTCTACAGCACATAATGCGAGGCGTTAGAAAAGTGCCAGAAGTGACGATCTACTTCTGGATCATTAAGTTGTTGACCACCGCGATGGGTGAGACAACCTCGGACTATCTGGTCCACCAACTTGATCCGAAGATTGCGGTAGCTCTGGGGGGCATTGGTCTGTTTGCCGCGCTCACCCTGCAACTCTCCGTACGGCGCTACGTGGCATGGATCTACTGGCTGGCCGTCGTTATGGTTGCTATCTTTGGCACGATGGCTGCTGATGTGCTACACATTGGCTTAGGCATCCCGTATCTCGCCTCAAGCGCGTTTTTTATGGTTTCACTTGCCGTTATCTTCGCGGTCTGGTATATGAGTGAGAAAACCCTATCTATCCACAGTATCACCACACGTCGCCGCGAGCTGTTTTACTGGGCGACGATCATCACGACGTTCGCGCTCGGCACTGCTGTTGGTGATATGACGGCGACAACCGCAGGTCTGGGTTATTTCTCATCAGGTGTGCTGTTCGCTATTGTGTTCGCTGTACCAGGTCTGTCCTACTGGCTGTTTGGCCTGAACGAGATTTTTGCCTTCTGGTTTGCCTACATCGTGACGCGACCACTTGGCGCTTCGTTTGCCGACTGGATGGGAAAGCCACAAAGTCTGAGCGGCATGGGGCTGGGCACGGGACAAGTTAGTCTGGTCTTAGCACTGTTGATCTGTGGCTTCGTTGGCTATGTGACTGTTACCCAGAAGGATAATCAGGCAAAATAATGGTAGCCCAATCCTGTGCGCGAAGGCTAGCGCCGGCGCACAGGGTGGAGCATATTACATTTACTGCGGGAAAATCGTTGTTAACGCGCCCATCAGGCGTTCAACATCGGCGGGGCTGTTATATCCTTGTAGCGAGATACGGATGAGGCGACGATTATGCCAGGTGATAACCGGAATCTCAATATTCCATTCCTCGCGTAAGCGCCGCTGTAGGGCGGGTGCATCACCATCTGGCAGGGGAATGGCGCACATCTGTCCCCACCAATGGGGGCTGTCGGAGCAGAGCGGTTCACCGCCAACCAGGGCGCTGATCTGCTGACGTGCGGATGTGGCTAGCTCATGACACGCCAGACGCACGCTATCCCAGTCATGTTCGCGCTGGAAGGCAATGGCGGCAGGGACGCTGAGATAAGAGGCGGGATCGGCTGTGCCAGTCCACCCAAAGACATCTTGGAAGGTTGAGACACCCGGCATCAGGCTGTCCCAACCCCAACTGACAATCAGCGGTTGTAACAATGCTTGGCGTTCAGGACGGGCGTAGAGAAATCCTGCACCTTTGGGAGCACAGAGCCATTTATGACAGTTGCCAGTATAAAAATCAGCCCCAAGCGTATCGAGGTGCAGGGGAATATGGCCGGGAGCGTGTGCACCGTCCACCGCCGTGATAATCCCGGCTGCTCGTGCTCGCTGGCAAATTTTCTCAAGCGGGAAGATCAGCGCGGTGGGTGAGGTAATATGGCTGAGGAATAGCACTTTGGTGCGTGGCGTCACACCTTGCCAGAGATGTTCGATCATCGCCTCATCGCTCTCCAAAGGCAGTGGGAGGTGTTGGTTGATATAGGTTACTCCGCGTTGTCCACAGAGGAACCGCCAAGTGCGATCAGCCGCGCCGTACTCATGATCGGTTGCCAGCACTTCATCCCCAGGCTCCAACATCAATAGCAACGAGCGTGCAACAATATTTACCCCAAGCGTGGCATTCTGAACGAAGACGATGTGCTCAGCTTGTGTGCCTACATAGGTTGCTAGCGGTTCGCGTGCCGTGCTCAGCATCTCATCGCGACGGCGTCCCAAAAACTCGATTGGATCAGCCTCTAGCCGTCGTTGCCATTCCTGGTAGACCTCGAAAACCGGGCGCGGGCAGGCACCAAAGCTCCCATGATTGAAAAACGTGAGATCAGGACGCACCTGAAACTGTTCTGCTACAACTGGAAGAATGCTCTTGCTGTTCATATGAAAATGTCCTTCCATTTTGTTCACTTTTACTAACTGTAACAGGCTATCTTCCTTTTTACCACCAGCCAATGAGAGACATCGAGAAGAGCCAAAGGAATCTGTTGGGATCACCACTCATGACCATTTTGCTTCTCGATTGTTGTAGCCAAAGCTGTCGGGAAGGCGAGTCCTATTGATAGTTTTGTCGCACCAGTTTCGGCAATTCCGCCAAACTGCCAATACACAGCATCCGATCTGGTGCCTCGCGTTCGGGGCTGACCAGCACAGTCATCGCGCCGAAATCTCTGGCCCAGGCGAGGGCGCGTGGGCTGTCATCGACAATCAGAGCATCGCCTGGCGCAATGTCAGAGTTGGCGAAGAGGCACTCGTAGTATGCTGGCGTTTCCTTGAGCGTGTTGAGCAGGTCGGAGCCGTAGAGACGCCCAAAACACTCACGCACGCCCATACCCTCTAGATAGCCGTGCAGGCAGAGCGAGGACTCACTAGAGGCAGTGTGCAGCTCATAGCCTTGGGTGTGCAGATCGCGGATCGCCTCGCTAGCCCCAAGGAAAGCCGTGCGGATACGTGGTGTGATATATGTCTCGGCTTGGCGGGCCAGTTCTATGCACTCTTCCTCTGGCGGAATCTTTATGCCGACGAGTTGGCACATGCCGCTCATCCAGTCACACCAGTAGACGCGCTCAAAGTTTGGGTAGTCGGACGCTGCGGCCTGTACGCGTGCCTGCTAGTTTACAGGCTCAAAGACACTCATCATATGGATACGATTGGCCTCAGCCCAGGCTGCGGACTCGCCTCCCAGTCGAGGTGCCAAAAATTCGCCTACGAGACGTTGCCATTGTTCGCCACGCAGGCGATTATCGTTCATAACGCCGCCATCGTCCAACAAAATAACTGGTTTCGCTACCATACTTGCTTCCTTTGCTTACACTATATTGTTCTGCTAAGAAGAGACATGATAGCATACATTTACACGTATTTTCAATGACTGTTGGCTTCGTTTTCTTGTGGGGATGTGGACGCATCTGGCGTCAGTCCGTGCGTGATAAACTCCATCAATGATGCAAAAATGCTCTCTGGCAATTTGCCCGTACCGTTCGATAAAACTTCATCTTCTGGCGGCCAGACGAGCCAGCGCAGGGCTACGAAATGCCCAA
>JBDTBU010000060.1:0-33240 GCA_039923935.1 Ktedonobacteraceae bacterium
TTGAACGTGGGGAAGCGGTAGATGTCGTCTCGCTTGTGCCACCTGCACGCTATCAGGTCATCGCCAATGCGTTGCTCCAAGTTGGTGATGAGATGTTGCGTCCAGTCAGAGATTTCCTGGGCGAAGAATATTCTTATGATGAGATTCGCATTGTACGAGCAGTAGAGCGGCAGGTTGCTGCTTCTCACTCTTAATTACGTCAAAACAGGTAGTGTCTGTATGAATAAATTCCATTTGTTCATACAGACACTACCTGTTTTGACGATAAAAATCATTTCCCAGAATCGCGTATCGCGTCCAAAATGATCGAGTCGATCAATTGCTCCACCGGAGCCTGATCGTCGGTGAAATAGACCTTGCTGACCTTTTCCTCGCGCAGATTGCCTGTTTGGATACTGCTGAGCGCGACTTGCTGTAAGAGGGGATTGGTGAGATTTGCCGTGTTGGTCTGGAAGTTGCTCAGTGTCGTTGGAGCATTAGTGGCAACGATAATGCTGTTGCTGAAACGAGCCGTATCAATGATATAGACGTTGGGGAAGACTGCTCGCATGGTTTGTGCCAGGGCTTCAACCAGGCGGAAATCGTTGCTGGTACGGCCAGCGTTGATGACGGTCACGCCCGTAGGGGTTAGGTGTGAACGCACTGTCTGGAAGAATTCTTTGGTGGCTAACTGGAACGGCACGTATGGCTGCTGATAGGCGTCAATGGCGATCTCATCGTACTTTTTCTGCGTGGTTTGCAGATAATAGCGTCCATCCTGCACAATTACATGTAAGTTTGGTTCGTTCATTGCGAAATGCTGACGAGCCTGATTGACAATCTCGCTATCCAATTCCACACCGTCGATGGGGATGGGACCGTAAGCTGCGGTCAAATCGCGGGGAATTGTGCCAGCGCCCAGGCCGATCACACAGACATTACGCACCTGTTGCTGTGTAAACGGTGGATTGTTGAAGTAAGGCGCGTCCATAAAATAGTCCCACGGCCCACCCGTCAAGATGTTATTGGGGTCATAAATCGAGTGAATGCCCACGCCTTCGTTGAGGATCAACTGCGTTTCAGTACCCTCCTGCACAACCTGGATATAGTTGTAGGCCGACTCGCGTTCAGCCAGTAGTGTGCCACCGCCGTTGCCATTGCCATCAGCCGGTTTGATTGGACCCCCGATAGCCAGCGTGGACCAGATCATGGGGATTAGCAGCAAGATCGCGAGCAGGCGCACGCTCACATGTGGTCGTTTGCCCAGGCTTATTAATGCGTTGTCGCTGGAGAGTAGCAGGCCGAACAGCGAAACCAGCAGCAACGCCACTGCGAAGACGAAGAAGGTGCGATAGGTGCCAATCGTGGGGATTAGGACGAGAGCCGGCAGAAAGGTGCCCACGATGCTGCCCGCCGTGGAGATGGCGTAAAGCTTGCCCGCGATACTGCCCGAACTGCCCACCTGCTCTACTTGCAGACGGATAGCGAAGGGCGAGACGCAGCTTAGCAGGATTACCGGCACTGCGAAGAGCAGGATCACAGCGGACAACGATCCGTAGAAAACGCTAATCGAGTATGTGGAGAACGAGCTTTGCGACCACGCCAGAATCGGACGTGCAATCAGTGGAATCAGTGCAATCACAAAAGCCGCGACAATCGTCAATGTATACAATACTGTCGCGCTTGGATAGCGGTCCGCGAACTTCCCACCGACATAATAACCGATAGTCAGATAGAGCAGGATCAGGCCGATCAGGTTGGCCCAAATGAAGAGTGAGGTGCCGAAATAGGGTGCTAACAGGCGTGAGGCCGAAATTTCAACCGCCAGTGCGCAAGCTCCCTCCACAAAGACCAGCAGGATCAGCAGCCAGCTTTGCAGCGAGTAGTCCGCCAGCCGTGTGCGTGCATGTTCGCGTTTGCTGCTCTCCTGGGCCACTGGAGATGTCTGTACACGAGCTGCGACAGCACGTTCGTGAGAGCGGGCCGTGAACCAGCCGAGCAGCGAGACGAGCAACAGGGCTATACCAAAGACGAAGAAAGTTTTGGCTGTCCCAATATTAGGTAAAAACAGGAAAACAGGTAAGAACGTACCCAATATGCTACCCAACGTAGAGATAGCGTAGAGCTTGCCAGAAATACTGCCCGCGCCGCCCACTTGCTCGATGCGTAGGCGAATGGCAAAGGGCGAGACGCAGCCCAGTAGGATCGTCGGGATCACAAATAGCAGGATCACCGAGATGAACGAGCCGTAAAAGACGCCCAGGGAATTGCCAGCAAAGGTGCTTTGTGCCCATGAGAGAATTGGCTGTGAGATAAAGGGAATAAGTGCGATCAGCAGAGCCGCGCTACCCGTCAGAATGTAGAGCACACTGGCTCGCGGATAGCGGTCCGCCAGCCGCCCGCCCACATAGTAGCCAATGGTCAAATAGAGCAAGATCAGGCCAATCAGGTTGGCCCATACAAAAAGCGTATCTCCGAAATAAGGTGCCAGCAAACGCGAAGCTGAGACCTCGACGGCCAGCGAGCAAGCCCCAGCGACAAAGACTAGCAGGATCAGCAGCCAGCCCTGCATTGTTTGCGCAGCAACTGGCGCTGAAACGAATGTGCCTTGCTTCAATTTGTGGGAAGCGGATTGGGTGGGAGTGGACATACTGTTAGCGCTCACACTTTCTTGTTCATTTCCTGCCGCCAACTTCTGGATAGCGGCGTCGATTTTCTGTTGATTGGCTTACTATTATAACATGCAATCAATGTTATCCTATACGATTCCTGGGGAGCGCGTTCTCTTTAGCAGAGCGTGTGCAGAATGATTTTCACACACGCTCTGCTTTTATTTAGGGCATTAGTTCGCTAATATGCGCAAAACCTGCTCCTGCTTCCCCTCAACCTGGGCAACTTGGCGCAGATTTGCGAAGGCATTGTTGCCCATACGCTGCTCCAATTTTTCTAGGAAAGCTAACAGGGTAGCGGTGCCAGGATCATGGCGGGCCTGGCGCATTTGGAGAGCGGGCAACAGCAAGGCCAATCCGTCGGCATAGCGTTGCTGTTCGCAGAGCAGCAGCCCGATATTGGTTAGGATCATGCCCTCACGTGCGCTATTCTGGTCCTGCTGCGCTATGTGTAGCGATTGCATGAAATAGTACGTGCTCTGTTGATATTCGCCGCGTTGCTGCTCTAGCAAGCCCATGTTATGCATGAGTACACAGGTTAGTTCCGGGTTGCTCTGTGGTTGAACTTGGTTCATTGCTTGCTCAAAATTTTTGCGTGCTGGTTCTATCTCGCCCAGGCTGCGCAAAAATTCGCCCTGGTTGGTCAGGGTGAGTGCCTCGCTCTGTTGATCGCCCATATCACGCTGGATGGCTAGGGCGCTCGTATAGTATGTCCTGCTCTGCTCGCGCTCGCCTATCCGACCATAGAGCATACCGAGTGCACCACACACCAACCCCTCGTCCTGGCGCTGGAGCGACCCGACAGGCGGCAACATCATCTCATACAGCCGGATCAGCGTATGCCAGACTTCCCAGCGCACCAACTCTTCATCCAGGCCCAGTGCGGTGAGTTGATCGTAGGCCATTTGCCAGTGCCAACCCAAGCAGAGATGTTCCAGCATCGCCAGCCACGGCGTGATCTCGTTAGGGTGAGTGCGTTGCGGGTATGGCGGGCAGATCTGCTGCGCCACATGCTGATAGTAGCTGGCGACGCGCATATGTCCCGCCGCCACGGCAACCTGACCTGCTTCCTCATCAACTTGCAGTGGACTGGGCTGGTTCGCGACCCCCAGCGAGGATGAGGCATAGCTGTTGGCTTTGCGCTGCTCGCTCTCCAAGTAATGGCTCAGCAAGTACTGATTCAGGATTGTATGTAGCAGATAGCCTGTTTCTCCATCGTAGCGCCCAATTTGCTCAACCAAGCCCAGCGCTACGAGATTGTTGATCTCCTGCTCAAAAAGCTGGTTATCCGTCTCCTGACGCGCCTTTTCCCCTGTAGCAATCTCGATAATCCCTGCCAGGGAGATTGGCTCTCTGAACAGGCAGAGTGCGCGTACCTGCGACATCTGGACAGGGTTGAGGAAGCTTACGACGGCCTCGACTAGATTTTGCGCAATATTGCCATCCCAGAGAATCTGATACAGTGGAGAGTTCAATAAATAATGCAGGGAAAGCCCGCTAAGATTTTTCAAGACGCTAAACATCAGTAGTGAGTGAGCATGACCTGAACAGCGTTGCCAAACCATTGAAAGGTCTTGTTGCAGTCCCATCACGTTACGCTGTTGCAGCAGGTGTATCCCCTCTACAATAGTCACTCCTCCCAGGTTGTGTTCGCGTATCCCTGGTGTCTGGCTATAATCGGAGCCATAGGGGGATTTCGTGCAGGTCAACAGGACGCGACTTTCGCCTAAATCCTGCTGGAGCATCTCTAGAAAGCGCACAGAACTGCTCAGACCGATGCCAACTGTATACGGTGTAGCTGTGTTCTGTTTTTCGATAGCCCGCTCAAAAAGTTCCTCGCACTGGTCCAGCACAATCAACGTGCCCTGTCCTGGCAGACTCAGCGTCTCGTAGAGCGTTTGGAGGTCAGCACGTTGTGAGATTTGGCCAGTGTGCTTTTCTGGGGTTTCTAACGCATTGAGCAGTGTGGCGATTATATCAGGCCACGTCGTATGTGGGCCGGGACGCAGCCAGATATAGCGGTGAAAGTCGGATGTTCCCTCAAAGAGCGGTCCCTGGAACAGACCGAAAATAAACGCGGCCAGCGTCGATTTGCCAACTCCTGGCGCACCCGTAATCAGTACTGTTCTGACTTGTGGATTACGCAGGTGGCCAACAATTGCGTTGACCTCATCCGTTCGCGAGAGCATGACTCGCACGCCTGTTGCGGGAGATGTCGTGGCTTGAATGCCGAATGTAAAATAGCTTGGTTGCTGCATAGACGCTCGCTACACTCCTCCGTTGCCTACGGATTCGCTTGTTCTTCTAGATATCCAGACGGTTGCGTTTTTTGCCTGTGCGCTGCTCCCCAATCCCGTCTTTGGAGAAAGTATACCTCATTCTAGGGAGTAGGTATAGAAGCACTGATTTTTGGACACCTCACCGGTCCCGTGCGGAGTGGTGGGTTTCAAATGTGTTACCATAAAGCAAATATGTCTACACGTAGAAAGGGAGCGACATTATGGTACGTATCATTTATATGGGCACTCCACATTTCGCTGTGCCCGCGCTGGAAGCCTTGATCCGTGGGTCCGCGCCTGGGCTTGTATTGTCAGAGGGGTATGAGATTGTCACGGTGATTACACGGCCAGACAAGCCATCTGGTCGTAGCCAGGAAGTTGTTTTTTCGCCAGTGAAGCAGGCGGCGTTGGCGCATGGTATGCCGGTTTGGCAGCCTGGCTCGTTCAAGAAAGTGGAAAATCAGGAAGCCCTGGCCGCGTATCAGGCTGATCTCTACATCGTGGCCGCCTTTGGGCAGATTTTGCCCCAGGCTGTGCTCGACCTGCCGCGCTACGGGACGCTCAATATTCACGCGTCGTTGCTGCCCAAATATCGCGGCAGTTCGCCCATCTCCGAGGCTATTTTGCAGGGCGATCCAGAGGCGGGCGTGACGATTATGCTGATCGACGCCGGCATCGATACGGGCGCAATGCTGCTCACACGCACGCTGCGCCTGGTTAGAGCCGAAACCACAGCCAGTCTGACATCCAAACTGGCGGATCTCGGTGCCTCTGCGCTGCTTGAGGCTCTGCCGCGTTGGGTACAGGGCCAACTCACGCCGCAGCCGCAGGACCACGCACAGGCTTCGCATACCCACATGCTCAAAAAAGAGCATGGCCGCATCGACTGGTCCCGACCCGCCGAGGTTCTGGCTCGTGAGGTGCGTGCCTACATTCCTTGGCCTAACGCCTACACCACCTGGCGTGGCAAACTTCTCAAGATCCTTGGTGCTGGCTCCTCATCTTTTTCAGGCACCGACCAACTTGGCAAGGTCTCGCTTGAGAACAGCAATACCTTGCGGATTATCACTGGCCAGGGCAGCCTTCTGGTGGTACGCGTGCAACTAGAGGGCAAGAAGGCCATGAGCGTGAACGAATTCGTACGCGGGTATGGGCAGATTGTTGGGGAAGTATTGGAATAAATGCAGATGGGCATGGTGCCTTCGATACCATAGGCATTACGTGAAGAAGCAATTCGAGTTGTCGCTCCTTTTTAACGTAATGCCTATGGATCATTGGTTCTCACTTTCCTCGCCGCAGTACTTGTTCCAGGGCGGAGATATCCTGCTGGGTTTCTTGGAGAAGCTCCGTATAGTGCTTGGTTAGAGCCAGCAAACCCGACTGCTGTGCTTGATCTGACGAACGCTGAACCAGGTGCTCCCGTTCCCGCAAGGTTTTCAGTGCACCCCACAGGGATTGCTCCAGCACTTCTGGTTGCACGGCGAGTAAGCTTTCGACGGAGAAGGCATGGCCCACCTGGCAACGAAAGCGCAGCAGACTGCCCTCATGCCGTTCCTGCAACACGCCTCCACAGTCAGGGCACGAGTACACTGAGGGCGTTCCAAAGGACATGGGACCAGCATGCAGATCCAGGTTGTTCATCGCTGCCATCTGTACCTCGTGTTTGAGCAGGGCGGGAATCCGCGTGGAGTCTTCCTCACAAGCGGGCTGATGAGCTACAGTAACTAAGAGCGCGGCAAGTTGCGAGATCGGCACAGTAGCGTCAACGACCACATGCCGGAGTGCACTTTGCGGCATACTCGGATAGAGAGCATCCTGTGGCTCTTGCACGACTGCAATGCCTCCACATTGTTTGACCGCCAGCAAACCTGCTGTACCATCATCGAGTCTGCCTGTCAAGATGACCCCAACAACACGCGGCCCATAGGCAACAGCCGCAGAACGAAAAAGTACATCAACCGATGGGCGATGATGATTCTCTTTCGGCCCGCGTGAGAGACGGAGCTTGCCCGGCTCAACGAGCAGATGATGATTGGGGGAAGCCATCACGATGTGCCCCTGTTCGAGCGGCATCCCGTCTGTGCACGCCATGACCGGCAGCGGCCCCGCACGGCTGAGCAGACCCGGTAAAAGCCCTGGACTGTTAGCTGCGAGATGCTGCACGATACACACACAGGCTGGCAAATCGACTGGCAGGTCGCTGACCAGCCGTTGCAGCGCGTCCAGACCACCAGCAGACGTTCCGATAACGATGAGATCATGTCCAGGCATAGTTTCCTTCTTCCAATGAGCGAGCGTGCACGATGCTCCTCGCTTTTACGAAGATGTTTCTTCCATTCCCACATAGTGTTCGACGAGGGAGAGCACCTCAGCAAGTTCAAACGGCTTCGCCAGGAAAGTATCAGCTCCCGCTTCCCTGGCTAATTCTTTTGTGTTTTTATCGGCGGAGATCATGATAATCGGCACTTGTCGCGTGGCTTCCTGGCTTTTTAACTGCCGACAAATCGCTCGGCCATCGGTGCCGGACAACCGAATATCAAGAAACAGCAGATCTGGGAACGGCTCACACATCTGCTCAACAGCATGTCCATCTGCCGTTGTTTTTACGTTATATCCTTCTTCCTCCAACAGCAATTGCAGCATCTCAGCAATAGCTGAATTATCTTCAGCGATGAGGATTGTTTTCGACATCTTGCCCCTCCTTCTGGCCTTGAGCAGTGCTTTCCTGCAATATGAGTGGGATGGTAAAGAAAAAGGTAGAGCCTGTGCCAGAGGTACTGTCCACCCACATTCTTCCCCCTTGACGTTTGACAATTTGCGCTGAAATATACAGGCCGAGTCCCAGTCCTGGGAAGCTCTCGTGTTCTGCATCACTCACACGAAAAAAACGCTCAAAGAGATGTGCATGTTTCTCTGGATTGATGCCAATCCCAAAATCTTGGACCCCAACAATAACACTGTTTTGCTCTTCGCGAAGTTTCACGAGAATAGTTTCCGCTTGTGGCGAGTATTTAATGGCATTGGAAAGCAAATTGGTGAGCACCTGGTTGATACGCTCCCGATCCGCAAAGATGAGAGTGTGGACAGCGCCCTCAATACTGATCTGATGCAGTGTGGTGGTATACCTAAGTGCTTCCATGCTGTCTTGAACAAGGACGTTGAGATCAAACACTTCATTATGCCAGGGCAGTTGTCCAGCCTCCATTTTGGTGAGATCTAACAATTCGCCAATCAGGTTGATGAGCTTGTTGAGTTGCCTATCCATCTTGCTCAGCAGGGTTGCTGCCTGCTCATCGCCTGCTTTGGCAAAGCGGCGTTGCAGTATCTGCGTATAGCCTTTAATGCTGGTAACGGGCGTTTTGAGTTCATGACTGGCAATCCCCAGAAATTCCTCGCGTTGCTCCACCAGTTTTCTTTGCTCATCAACATCCGTGTCGGTGCCCACCCAGCGTACAATGGTGCCGGCACTATCACGCTGAGCCAGTCCGCGACTCAGATGCCAGCGGTAAGCTCCATCGGCTCTCCTGAAGCGGTGCTCGATCTGGAAATCCTCACCTGTATCAATAGAGTGTTGCCAGAGCCGCTGATTGGTTTCCCAATCATCTGGGTGAATAACCTGTTGCCAACTCCGGCCTTTCAGGTCTTCCAACGTGAGGCCCGTATAGATAAACCACTGTCCATTCATATAATCAATGTTGCCATCAGGTGTCGCTGTCCACACCTTTTGTGGCATCGCCTCAGCCAGGAAGAGGAGATGCTCCGCTTGCTCCGCAAGAAACTGCTCCGTCTGTTTTTGAGCCGTAAGATCACGGGTGACGATGGCAAATCCGCTAGGCTGGCCAGTCTCGTGATCTCTCATTAGGGACAGCATGAAGTCCACCGGAATTACAGTCCCAGTCTGAAAATGGCGATAGCGTGATTCTCCTTGCCACTGCCCTTGTGCAAGCACGGTTGGTTGAATCGTTTGCCGCAGCTCTGTTTCCTCCTGGGGAGGGAAGTAATCGCTGATTTTGGTGCGCTTCACCTCCTCCAGGTTTGCCAGCCCAACCAGATGCAGACCGGCTGCATTGATATAGAGAGGCTGGCCTTCCAGTGTGGCATAGCCGATGAAGTCCGTGGAATTCTCCACCAGATCCACTAACTGCTGCTTCTCATCGTTTAATCGCTTACGTTCAGTAACATCCTCTAGCGCCAGCAGAATGAGCGGGTCATCATCGATGCGACGGGCATTGAGCAGGATCGTCTTGTGGCCAATAATGGGAAAGAAGTGCTCCACCTCGTAATCCAACAGGCGGTGATTCTGGGGTAGGATCTCTTCCAGCAGGTTGCGCAGTGCGGGGATATTCCACTGACCATCTCCCAGCGTGAAGAGTATCTGCTGCTCTGTGGCCGCAGCAGTGGTTTTGAAAAACTGGTAGAACGCTCGGTTCGCGCTTTGCACATGCAGGTTCTCGTCCAGGACCAGCAGCGGCTCGCGGATGGTTTCTACAATGGCCTCTGCGTACCCACGCAATGTTTGGAGTTGCCCATTGCGCACATGCAGTTCCTGATTTACCACGAGCAACTCTTCGTTACTGGCCTGGATTTCTTCTTTGGAGGTTTCTAGTTCTTCATTGAGGCTTTGTAACTCCTCATTGCTAGAGAGGATCTCCTCGTTGGCCGATTGGAGTTCCTCGTTGGTGGCTTCCATCTCTTCAATAATGGAGCGCATCTCCTCGCGCTTGGCTCCCAGCTCCTGCTCCAATTGGCGGATGCGCCGTTCTTTTGCATCACGCTTCGCCTTCTCCGCAGGTTGCCCTTCTGAGCTGGCCGCTGCCGTATGAGGTGTGGATGGTGTGGCAACCTCTTCAAAGAGGATCAAAAAGGCACTGTCCGTGGCGGAAGCCTTCAGTGGAATTACTTCTACGGCGACCTCGCGCAGCATGTTTTGGTCGCGCATCTGGATGCCCGTTTTTTTGATCGTCCGTCCACTTTTTCTGGCTTGGTGCAGCGCAGTTCGCAACTCCAGGCGGAGACCCTCGCGAATCATCTTGAAGAGATTGAGGCTCGCTTTGCCAGATGTTGGCTCCAGATAGGGACTGATAGGTCCACGGAAGTGGCAAATCTCCATCTCTGCATCGATCACGAGGCTGGCTGGTGCATAGCGGTCCAGAAGCAGATAATCGGCCTCTTTCTGCAACACACCCTCGCGCATACGCTCTTCATACCGCATCCTGTTTTCCTCTTCTGATGATGGGTGGGCTGTTTCTTTGCTGGACTTACTCACTGGACCGACAAATGATGGTCGCGTACTGGTGGCTTTTTTGACATACAGTGGTTGTTTGCGCTCCCCGCCTTGCATAAAAAGCTCAGAGGCTCCTCTGATTGTTTCCGATGGTCCAAGCACCAACACACCGTGGGGGTTGAGCGCATAGTGAAAAATCTGGATCAGTTTCTGCTGCACAGCGGGCTGCAAATAAATCAACACATTCTGACACGAGAGCAGATCCATCCGCGAGAACGGTGGGTCGTGCAAAAGATCGTGCTGGGCGAAGATGCAGAGATCGCGCATGGCCTTGTTGACCTGATACTGTTCACCTGCCGCCGAAAAGAAGCGCTCCAGACGCGCAGGGGAGAGTTCAGCGACTGCTGCTGCTGGGTAGAGTCCTTTGCGTGCGATCTCAATCGCTTTGGGATTGAGATCGGTGCCAAAAAGCTGGATGGGATGTGTGTCTGCGTGCTCGGCCAAAAACTCTAGCAAGCAGATGGCCAGCGAGTACACCTCCTCCCCACTTGAACAGCCCGGCACCCATACTCGAATGGGATCGTGCAGCGATTTCGTCTCGGCCAGCCGTGGGAACACCTCGCGAGCGAGCAGGGAGCAGGTGGAGGGATTGCGAAAAAAACTGGTCACTCCTATCAGCAGATCCTGGTACAAGGCTTCCACTTCGGCCTGCTGGTCACGCAGCATCGTTCCATACGCGGCAAAGCTCTCGATATGCTGCACCACCATGCGACGCAGGATACGCCGTTTGATCGTCGTGAGTTTATATGCGGTAAAATCGACGCCCATTTTCTGATGGAGCAGCCGAAGAATGTCTGCGAATGCTTGCTCTTCTGTAGGCAATCCCTGCTCAGGCGCAATCTCTGCCGATCCCGCGTGCGCTTGCTCGGTGTGCGTCCCAGTTGCTTGCTGAAGCAAGGGTTGGTGACTGATTCTAGTCAGTTCCTTGGCGATCTCCTCAGATGAGCCGATGAAGTCCACACACCCGCTCGCAATGGCGCTTTGTGGCATCATGGGGAACGAAGCGGAACGCGCATCCTGGGCCATGGTCGCCCCCCCATGTTCTTTGATTGCCTTCAGACCAACCGTCCCATCGGAACCCATGCCAGAGAGCAGAACCCCGATGGCTTGCGTCGCTCGGTTCTCAGCTAGGGAGCACAAGAAGGTGTTAATGGAGAGGTGTTGCCCACGGGTTGTCGTCGCTGGAAGAAGGGTGAGTACACCCTGATCGAGGTGCAAATCCGTGTTGGGGGCAATCACATAGACATGATCGGCTTCGACTACCATACGTGAACTTACCTCGCATACCTCCATCTGAGTGGCCCGCGCAATCAGGGGAGTAAGGAGGCTTTCGTGGGTGGGGTCCAAGTGTTGCACAAAGACATATGCCATCCCATTATTAACTGGTAGGTAACGCAGAAGTGCTCGAAACGCTTCTAACCCACCAGCAGAAGCCCCAATGCCTACAATCGGAAAAGATGCGGTCTCAGATGCCATGTGGACCGCAGAAGCTCCTCCTCTTTTTGTGCCCATACCCATATCTCCCGCACGCACATAGATAAATTGTACATTTAAATAGTCGAACTGCTCTCTCCTGAGTGTCGCTGCCACGATGAAGGGTCAACGTGCTCTTTAACTTCCGTATTGTACCACAAGTGGCAAGCGCTACAGGTCACGAAGCAATTGACCAAGTGCCAGGCGAAAATGAGATAATCTCTCTCATTTCTGGTGGATCTCGCAACTCTTGCTTGATGGGTTAGATTGGCATCTGACCCTAACTCAATGCATATGGGGCATGGTGCAGACATCGAAGGCACCATGCCCCATATGCTTAGGATTCACCTGTCTCGTTAGGTTTAGCGCGGCTGGATGGTGAGCGTCGGGTTGTGGTTGTGCGCGGTGTTGCGTTGGTCTTGGACCGTCGCGTGATGGATGTGCGTGCTGGTTGGGCAGGTGTTTCTGTAGGAGTTGGTACCTCAATGTTGTCTGAATGCGTGCTCTGCTCTATTTCCGCCGCCTCCTGGCTAGCGAGATCTTCCTCGCTGATCTCAGATGCGATCTTGTCCATCTCGCTCAGAGTCAGTATAACAGTTTCACTGGCGTCGAAGATCTGCTCCAGATTTTCCTCTTGTGTGATGAATGACTGCTCATTGTCTGTGACTTCCTCCTCTTCGGCCTCAACAATGTGCAGGATAATGCCTTGTTCAAGCTCAGATGGGGAGGGGATTTTGGAAAATGTCGTTTCCGCAAACGAAGATGTACGGATTTTTACTAATTTCGCGGCACACGTTTCTAAATCTATCTGGCGCTGCTGGAAATCGTGCTGCACACTGACAAGTTTGCGCTCAGCCTTCTGGAGATCGCGCTGGGCCTGGTCAAGGGCATGCATCGCTCTGGCCTCGCGTTTGGCCTGCTTTTTCAACTGTTTTTTTCGTTTGTTCAGCGATGCAACGGACAAGGGAGTGTCGGTCTGGGTGTGGTCATCCATAAATGTTACCTCAGATATTTTGCTATACAACAATTTTCAGTCAAAGAGAAGATCGTACCAAGACCACGCCTGATCTTAACGTGTTCCTGATGCTCTTTACTATACTCTTTGATAACGATTTACGCTAGACTTTATGATATGCCAAAGTAGAGGGAGAGACCAGGGAGCTGCTAACCGAATGCGCAACAGGCTCTTCACTTTCAGGTCCGGCCAGCTAGGTCGGACCTCGCTTGAGAGCGTCTCGTCTGCGGCATGGCGCACAAAGGGTTGCGTATCGCCACCAGTCAGGGTAGCCTGTTGGTCGAGCGTGTGCAATTGGAGTGCCAGAAGGTGATGAGTGGGAATGAATTTGTGCACGGGTATGGACAGATTGTTGGGGAAGTATTAGAATAATTGCAGATCATAAATGTTCCGTAAACAAACTGTATGCACATGTTTAGTTGTTTGTAGTGCGTTCGTGATAGCTTTATTGAAAGATTTGTGAGGAAAAGGGAATATTATGGCAAATTGTACAGCATGTAATACCCAAATTGGATTTTTTGAGAACATAATGCAACGGAGTACAGGGAGATGCAAAAATTGTAATACAAAATTCCTTCCTATCCAAAAGCACTTTTACCAAATTATTGACGAATCATATCAGAAGGGCATTCTATCGATACATGTTGAAAGCAACATTTATCAAGATTTGCGTGTGGCACAACTTCCTGAAGATTTAATGCAACAAGTCGTTGCAAGATTGCGTCAACAGCGGGATATAATCATTCAGAGCGAACTTCAAAGTAGTATAGAATATCATTTTAAACAGGGAACGCTCTCGCTTGATATAGAGAAGCATATTTCTGCGCAGGCATCTGCGCTCCCACAAGCATTATCTGACCCAGTTCTCCGAAGGGTGCGGTATCTACGGAATATCACAGAAATTCAAAGGGGAAATGTTCCTCGTATACAGACTTCCATTCATCTTGACTCGGATGAATATGCACACTTTGAAATGCGCGTGACCTATTACAAGCCTAATCAGAAAATAAAGACAATTGAAGGAAGGCTTATCGGAACAAATAAGAAATGCTATTTCATTTCTGATAGTGGATCAGACAGTGCTACCATTGATTGGAATAATGTTAGTGAGGTGGGAGATCGGCCATTGCAATTGGAGCGAAAAACGAAAATAAACCAGCAGACAGTTATTAGGTATCAAACCATTCGAGTTTTACATATTTCAGTTTCTAAAGGTTCAGGTGGTGGTGGATATAGCGTTTCAGATATGTATTATACCAAACTTTTGATTGATATCATTGTACGCATGTGGAAACGCCAGTTAGTCATTTATGCCGAAACAAAAAATCAGGGTTCTGTTCCAGAACATGTTAAAACGGTTGTTTTTCAGCGTGATGGGGGGAGTTGTATTCAATGTGGGTATAAAGGTCCATATATTGAATACGACCATCGTATGCCACGAAGCAAAGGTGGCCCAAACACTGTTGAGAATATTCAGTTATTGTGCCGCATGTGCAACCTGAAAAAGAGCAATCGATTATAGCATAATTTTTTAGCTTATTCGTTACGGACACAAAATCAATACAAATAAGCATACTTCAAATAAGAAGCTTATTTGTTTGCTAGCCTGATTATTCTTTTCTTTGACTTAAAATACGGGCAAATAGCGCTCAAGTTCCCATGAGTGGACCTGTTTGCGGTACTCGGCCCATTCGATGCCCTTGGCTTCTACAAACCCTTCGTAGATCGAATCGCCGAGTGTTTCGCGCAAGAGCGGGTCTGCGCGTAAATCGGTCAGAGCCTCGCCAAGCGTCGCAGGTAATAGCGCAGAGATATGGCGTTGACGTTCGCCTTCACTGCGCAAGAAGAGGCTCTCGTCCATCGCTGGTGGCAGGGGCAGGCGACGTTGGATGCCGTCGAGGCCAGCACGCAGCATGACGGCAAAGGCCAGATAGGGGTTGCAACTGGGATCGCAACAGCGCAACTCGATACGGGCCGAGGTCTGGCGGTTCGCGTCCGGGCGTGGCACCCGAATCAGGGCTTCGCGATTGACGCGGCCCCAGTTGATATAGACAGGTGCCTCGTAGCCGTGTACAAGCCGTTTATAGGAATTGACCAGAGGTGAGAGTACGGCGCACATGGCGCGAGCATGGGCGAGTTGGCCAGCAATAAAATAGCGCCCCACATCCGAGAGACCGTATTCGCCGGAGCCACTTTCATCGACAAAAGCGTTGCGGCCAGTGGCGTGACTGATTAATTGCTGGTGGGTATGCATACCAGAGCCATTGAGGCCAAAGAAGGGTTTGGGCATAAAGGTTGCGTAGAGATTATGACGTGAGGCAATGGCTTTGAGCACATATTTAGCGGTCATTACTCCATCAGCTACATGGAGGGCATCACTGGTCTCGAAATCGATCTCGTGCTGACCAGCGGCGATCTCGTGATGGCTGGACTCGATCTTGATCCCCATGTGTAGGAGCGCCTGCACCATTTGGCGGCGCACTGTCGCGGCGAGGTCAGTTGAGAGATCGAAGTAGCCTCCGCGATCAAAGGGCAACGGCATGGGTGTCTTGCCTTCGAGATGCAACAAGTAAAACTCTAATTCTGGGGCTAAGAAAAAATCGTAGCCCATCTCGCGCCCAACATCCAAAGCGCGTAGTAGTGTCGCACGCGGATCACCGTCAAAGCGCTCACCATCGGGCGTGAGCACATTACAGATCACGCGTGCACCAACATCCTCATCGGGATCAGTCGCGCTGGTATTGGCGGGCGGACGCACTCGCGCGGGCAGGATCGAGAACGTGCTGAGGTCAGGGAAGAGGTACATATCGCTTTCAGCCACGCGGGCAATGCTCTCAAGCGCGGACCCATCGAACCATCTGCCACTTTTGAGGGTGGTTGTAAGCTGCTCTACAGGGATTGTCACGCATTTTGCCATGCCAATTACATCGGTAAATTCCAGGTTAATAAAGCGCACACTCTCAGCTTCGAGCCGCTTGAAAACGCGTTCACGCGTCGCCTGGTCCTGTTGTTCTGCCATTTTTTCTGTACCTCACACGAGATTGCCTGACCTGAATCCGCTTTGATTTTTCTTGCACAGGCAACGCCTATTATAACATACAAAAAACAGCCCAACGCGCCAGCACAGGGTCTCTCGCGTCAGGCTGTTTTTTGTCTGCTCGTTATGAAAGTATATCGCCAATCAACTCTTCCTGACTCAGCGGGCCAATCGCCGCCACAGTTAATGGATTGAGCAGAGAGTAGCGTTGCAGCACGGCCAAGATACGCTCCTGGGTTACGGCGTCGATAGCCTCTTTGACTTCTTGGGTGGTATGGATCTTGCGCTCGAACCACCAGGAGCGGGCAATGGCACCCATACGTGCACCCGAACCCTCGCTGCGCATGACTGTCTCGCTTTTGAGTTGGACTTTAGCTCGTTCAAGCTCGTCAGCGGTGATGCCTTCTTTTTCGAGTTTGCGCAGTTCGTTCACGATCACCTGGAGACATTCGTGAGCCTGCTCAGGCTTGGTGCCAGCGTAGACGCGTAGCGCACCGATATGTTTATTGGTTGTCTGGCCTGCGGAAACGGTGTAGACCAGGCCGCGTTTCTCGCGTACTTCGACAAAGAGGCGCGAGGCCATATTGCCGCCGAGCACCTCTGAGACGACGAGCGCGGGATAGTAGTCGGGATCGGTATAGTTAGGGAAAGGCACCATCAGGGCCAAATGCTCCTGCTTGCCTTCCTGGTGTTCCAGGGCGATATGTGTCGTGGGTGTTGGTCTCTGGTCCGGCGAGGGTGTGGCATCTCCCTGCCAACTGCCAAACAGCGCATCGACGCGTGCAACCACATGTTCCCAATCGAATTTGCCAGCGATGGTGAAGAGCATATTGTTGGGCTGATAGCGGGCCTTCCAGAATTGGCGCAGATCGTAGCGTTGGAGATCCTTCACGCTCTCGTTCGTGCCCAATAACGGACGCGCGAGCGCGGTCCCCTCGTAAAAGTTGGTGCGCACCAACTCAAAGATTCGGCTCATCGGCTCATCGTCGCGGCGGCGAATCTCCTGTAGAATGATGTTGCGCATCTGCTCCAACTCATCCTTGGGAAACGTCGAGGTCAGGAGGAGTTCGCTCATCAGCGCGAGCGTCTCATCAAATTTTGTATGGACGATCTGCGCCCAGACCTGCGCGGTCTCCAGACCGGTACTGGCTCCTTTGCGTGCACCCAGAGACTCAAAAGCCTCGTTCAGTGCGCGGGCATCTTTGTCCTTTGTGCCCTGGAAGAGCATATACTCGAAAAGGTGCGCCAAGCCGCTCTTCTCAGTCGGCTCGTTAATCACTGCCGCATTCAATTGCAAGCCAAAGGCGATAGAACTGAGGCTTGGCATAGACTGGCCGATCATTTCAATGCCATTGGGCAGGCGATGGTAGAAATAGTTAGGTGGAAGCTGTACGTGCTCGCTCATTATCGTATCTATCCTTTCTTAAAACAGGCATAGAGTGTGTCTCTACTGGAAATTGGAGTCAGTATACCACAAGATGATACATTCTGCTTTTCTACACGCAGGCGAGCATCTCTCAATGTGAGCATACATAGCAGAGTTTTTTACTTATAGAGATGAGTTTATCTTCTATCAAAACGTCAGAGTGAATATGGACGCTTGACGGATCGCAAGGAAAATTGGTATGATAGGGACGCAGCAAGGCCGATAGCTGGCCTGTTTGTGCCATGCGCTCATAGCTCAGTGGATAGAGCAACGGTCTTCTAAACCGTTTGTCGCAGGTTCGATCCCTGCTGGGCGCATTCTAGCAGCGGTGTGAGAGGAAAAATATATTTTTCCTCTCACACCGCTGCTATTCATGACTTTCAAATATGCACAACGGGCAGAGGCAATCCATGACAGCTTTGCTGTTACAGACTGCCCCTGCTCGTTTTTGCGTGTATCGATGTGCTATATTTAGTATGAGCTATGGAAACCTCGTGTTTGGGGCGCTGTGCCAATAGGTCATGTCTTTTGCAACAAACGCAATGCTACCTGGACCTGGTTGCGTTCTTCTCTATTGAATTGATAGTATTGAATTGAGGGTGTGTATGTCGTTTGCTCCTGATTATCTTGCTACTGACAAACCTTTGCGGGTCGCGCTGATCGGCTATGGCCTGGGTGGGGCGGTCTTCCACGGACCCTTGATTACGGCCACGCTGGGTATGACGGTGGCTGCGATTGTGACCAGCGATCCCGCACGGCGTATCCAGGCGCTACGCGATTTTCCCAAGGTAAGGTTGTATGCAGGGGTAGAGGAATTGTGGCGAGACGCAGCTCGTTATGACCTAGTGGTGGTGGCGACGCCGAATCGTTTACATGTGCCGCTAGGTGTGGCCGCGCTCAACCTGGGGCTACCAGTGGTGATCGATAAGCCAATGGCCGCGTCTGTGGCGGACGCGGCGCGATTGATCGAGGCTAGTAAGCAGACGGGCAAGCTACTGACAGTTTTCCAGAATCGGCGTTGGGATAGCGATTTTCGCACTGTCCGCGCTCTGCTGGGCGCGGACCTGGATTTGCTGGGAACAATCACGCGCTTTGAGTCGCGTTATGAGCGCTATCGGCCTATTCCCAAGCACGATGCCTGGCGCGAATTGGGAGGCACCGAGGAGGCTGGTGGTCTGCTCTTTGACCTGGGGAGCCACCTGATCGATCAGGCTCTACTGCTTTTTGGCAGACCGACACACGTCTATGCCGAGATTGATCGCAGGCGGGCAGGCGTGCAAGTAGACGACGATACATTTGTTGCGCTGCATTTTGCGAGCGGCGTGCGTGCCCATTTGTGGATGAATACGGTAACGCGTATTCCAGGGCCGCGTATGCGCATCTGTGGTATGCGTGGCACCTATGAAAAATGGGGTATGGACCCACAAGCTGACGCGTTACGCAATGGGATGCGGCCAGGGCATCCCGATTGGGGCCGGGAGCCACGCGAGAAGTGGGGCCATCTTTCAACCGATATCAGTGGTATCCATATCGACGGGCCAATTGAGATGCTACCCGGTGCCTATGAGCAGTTTTACACGTTTTTGCGCGTGGCCCTGGTGATGGGCGGTCCGCCGCCAGTTGATGTGCTGGAAGTGGTCGATGTGTTGCGCGTCATCGAAGCTGCGCAAGAGAGCGCGACACGCGGCGTCATTGTTGCATTCTAACATAGCGTTTCAACCTGTGGTGTACAATGAATGAATAAGGAACATAATAGTAGAGGGAACGCTAGCATGTCGATAAAGGTTGATGTCTGGTCCGATTTTGTTTGCCCGTTTTGTTTATTAGTCGCTTCCAGTTTGGAGAAGCTTCAGAAAGAATATGATCTGGCTGTGCACTGGCACTCGTTTGAGTTGCGGCCAGCCGGAGCGCAACCCATGCCACCTGAATATCTCAAGCGTATTCTGGCGGGTAGACCTATGCTTGAGCGTCAAGCGCGTGAGCACTATGGGATAGAGATCAACTCTGGACCCATGGGCATCAACAGCCGTCCCGCGCTCATCGGTGAGAAATACGCTCAGGCACAGGGCCAGGGCAAAGAATATCACGACGTGCTTATGAAAGCCTATTGGCAGGAAGCAAAGTCAATCGATGATCCCCAGATTTTACAGGAGCTTGCGGTTGAAGCTGGGTTGGATGGTGCACAGTTCCGGGTTGCACTAACGCAGCCTGCGTACAATGCCGCCGTTGATGCAGATGTCGCGCTGGCCCATGAGTACGGTCTAGATGCCGTGCCCGCGATGATCTTCGGTGAAAAATTCCTAGTGATGGGTGCACAACCCTACGAAGTGCTCAGGCGGGCTGTCGAGCAAGCGAAAAAAGAAGCTGCCTAAAAGCAGAGATACACGGTCTAGCTCAAAACAGCAACGCTATTTTGAGCTAGACCGTGTATCTCTATTTAATGGGTTTTGAGATGTTGCCCAAACCAGTTGACGATAGCAACGGTAGCCTAAATACGATTGGCTGTGTTTGAAAAACCATCCTCTTCGTCAGGGAGACTCTATGGTACTTTTTATTGCCTCTACACCAACCACAAAGTATACTATGAAAACCACTCGTAGTTTTTACTAGGGAAAAGGCAGGTACCTATTATGAAAAGTCACGTAGAAACCATCACGGCTAGGATAAAAACAGACATTCTTGAAGGAAAGGTCGGCCAGTACAATGCACTCCCGAACAGACGTGCACTGGCTGCCCAGTTCAAGACGACAGTTGATACAATAGCCAAGGTTTTGGTAAACCTTGAAGTAGAGGGACTTGTGGTCAAGGGGTCTGGGAGAAGTATGCTCGTGAATACGCCGAAAGCGCGTGTAACGACCAGTGGCGAAATATTTAGAGACGTTATGGCCGAAGAGGGCCACAGCGTCAAAGTCGAACATCTAGCAACACCTGGCATCATTGAAGCCTCTCTGGAGATCGCACGTATGCTTCACATCGCACCAGGTACCTTGCTCATTGAGCGCAAACGCCGTGAGATCATTGATGGAGTGGTCTATCGCTATAGCAGGAAGTTCTATCTTGCTGATCTGGTACCAGCCGAGTCACTCGCTGCCATGCAGGCTGATTACACCTACAACGTTCGAGACGTGATTGAGGCCCAGCGACCAGTCGTGAGGATTGAGGAGCGCATCTTTGCCCGCGCTATTAGTGATAAAGCCGAGGCAGAGATACTTGGGACGATCAAGGGTGCACCTGTTTTAGAACAGTGGATGCTCAACTATGATGAGCAGAAGCGAGTGTTATGGATCTCAATGGTTGTATTTAATGCGACGCGCTTTGTAAAACGCTACGATTATGCACCAGAGGACGCACCAAAATTAAGCAGTTTTGTCAAGGATGAAAACTACGAGTAGTTTCCTTTAGCCCTTGACCCTCACTTATCCAAATCCATCCCCAAATAACTGCTCACATCGTCGCGTGTATATTGCTGAAAGCCCAAATCTTGATACAGCTTGAGCGCGTCGTGCCAATTGCGGTTGGTCTCTACGATCAATGTGTGTAAGCCAAGCTGGCGGGCGTGCTCGATGAGTTGCTGGCAGATGGCGCGAGCGATGCCCAGGCGACGATAGATGGGATGCGTCGAGACGCGCACGATTTGGCCTGTCGCCGCAGGTTGGAGCAGCAGAGCGCCGGTACCGACAAGCGTTTGCTGCTGCTCTGCGACGAGAAAAAGATGGCCGGATGCGAGATAGCTGGCAGTGATATCGTCGAGGTCGGGATTGAGCGTTTCATCGATAAAGCCAAAGTGTTCGCCAAGTCCGCCCAGGATCAGTGCGCGGGCCGCCGTCTGGTCATGAATGGTGAAAGGTCGAATTTGGATTGCTCTATCCATTGCTGATCCTCGTTGCTTTCCTGCTCAGCTATTGGACACTACTTTATGCCCGATATTCTGCGTACTGCGCGTTCTAGTAGAGCTGGTCCTTTTGTGGGAGCGAGACGTAGAATGACATCAGCTATACGAGCATCTGCCCCAATTAGAATACGTGCCTTATTTCTCTCAACTCCACGTAAAATAACGGCTGCGGCCTTTTCTGGCGATGTTACCAGCGTTTTGTTGAACGCTACCCGATTCTTTTCCTGCTGTTCAGACGATGCACCCTCCATGCGTGCGCGTGTGGCAATGTTCGTTTTAATGCCGCCAGGATGAACGCAGCTTACATATCCCTCTTGTGAGAACAATTTTCTCCAAAATCTCTCACACCTTGGTGAAAAAAAACAAATATTGCCAACGATTTGATTTTTATTGCCAAAACACTTGACAATATTGTTTTTTAATGTTAGTATTTCACTATGAACAGTAAGAATTGCCAATGAGATAATCAAAAACGGCAAAGTATAAACATCGGGCAGGCGAAATGCTTGGCCTGGAAAGGAAGCGTAAGGATCATGAATATGGATATGTATAGCGTATTGCGTGAGGAGCGTCGGCGCGAGTGGCGTGAGGCAGCAGAGCAGGAGCGTCGGCTGATGGGTCTGTCCAGGGGACGGCAACCGAAGTATCCACGTAACGCGGCGAAACGTGAGCAGACGCAGAGTCTCCGCCATCCTTTCGCACGCGGGCGAGCATAGAAGCACAGGCTTGGTGCTACAGTGTAGATATTTTCATTTAATACCGTCTCAGATGATACCACATGAAAAGACCTACACTGTAGGAAAATAGAGCAAGCAATTTTGTACTTTAAGAGGAGAACGAGGGTTTATGCATCCAATTATTACACGAGACCCAGTGAGTGGCAACGAGCTGATTGTCACGCGGCTGGAGTGTCCGCAGAGCGGCATTGTGATCGAGGGGCAATTTAGCCTGGGCTGGATCGGGCGTCTGAGCCGCGAGCAGCTTGATTTCGTTGAATTGCTGGTCAAGAACCGGGGCAACATTCAGAAGCTTGCGGCAGATCGGGAGATGGCCTATAACACAGCGCGTAGCAGGCTTGACGAGATCGTTACCGCGCTGGGTGGCACGCCGGAGTACGAGAACCGGGCGGACCGACGCGTGGTGCTGGATCGCTTGGCGTCCAAGGAGATCAGTGTCGAGGATGCCATGCGCTTGCTGAAAGGGTAAACCGAGATGGCAGTCTCACGAGAAGAGCGCAATCGTATCCTGGGCATGGTCGCGGCTGGTCAGGTAAGCGCCGAAGATGCCGCGCAATTGTTTGACGCATTATTAGAAGAGCCAGTCAAGCCGCCGCCAGACCCAAACCGCACCGTGCGCCTCTGGGTAACGGATATGGCTACGCACAGCCGCAAGGTCAATATGACCGCGACATTGCCAGTGAATATGCTGCGTGTGAGCCTGCAAACATTGGCTAGTGTCATGCCACCACTGCGTGACGGGCGTATAGAACAGATTATACATGCACTGGAAAGTGGGTCCACTGGGCGGGTGATGGATTTACAGGATTTAGAAGACGGCAAACGCGTCGAGATTTTTATTGAGCAGTAGATAAAGGAGTATATACCATGCAGCAGACATTTCAAGTAGGTTTAGAGCCACGCATCAACCTTACACGGATAGAGGGTAGTCTGGAAGTACACGGTTGGGATAAGCGCGAGATTAGCCTGGAATGCGACGATGAGAACCAGGTGCAGCAGGAGGGCAATACCCTGACGCTTCTGCATTGTAATGACGATCTCACCATCTGGGCACCTTATGACACAGATGTGCGCGTGAATGGCTTGGCAGGCGATGCCGAGGTGCAGGATATTCGGCGCATCGAACTGGTGGAGGTGAAGGGCGATGTTGAACTAACGAATATTGGTGCAGATGCCAACCTGGAGAACATTGGCGAGGCCGTTTCGCTGGTCAACATTGCTGGTGATTTGACGCTCCAGAAGGCTTCTTCATTGCGCACACGCCGTAAGATCGAGGGCGATGCCAGTGTGCGCCAAGTACCGTTAGTCGAGATAGAGACGGTTAGCGGTGATCTGGAATTGCGTGAGGTAGAGATGGCATCCATTGGCGCGGTTGGCGGTGATTTGGATGTGACCGACCTGAGCGATGCATTGCGCTGCGGCTCTGTAGGCGGAGACAGCGATATTCACGCCAGTGCACAGTCAGAGCTTAATCTGGGCAACGTCGGTGGCGACCTGAACATCTCTCGTGCAGTCAAGGTTCAGGTGGGAAACGTGGGCGGAGACGGCGAGATACGCGATGTGCAAGGCAATGTGCAGATTGGCAACATTGGCGGCGATCTCAGCGCTATCACAATTGGCGGCGATCTGACCATGGGTCGAGTCGGGGGCGATGCCGAGTTACGCGAATTGCAAGGCTCGATCCGTCTCGGAAGCGCAGGTGGCGATCTGGATTTGCAGGCGACCTTCCCAGTTGCGAGCCGTGGACATCTGAACATTGGCGGTGACGCGACAGTCAGCTTGCCCGCCAACGCTAATTTGTCCTTGCAAGCGACAGTTGGCGGTACTGTGAGCGGGCCTGCCGTCTCGTTTAGCAAAGGCGGCAACTTGGTGCGCCTGGTCTATGGCGAAGGTGCCGCTCAGTTGCACCTGAGCGTGGGTGGCGATCTAGCGTTGCAGAATGGCGGCAACCCACGGATCAGTAGCGCGAATATGCCATGGGGCGAATTTGGTCAAGAGATGGCGCACCTGGGTCAAGAGATGGCGCAGATGGGCCAGGAGATGGGCCGTGAGTTTTCTGGAATGTTTAGCGATATGGGTGCAAGCTGGGGCAATGATGTCACGCGCAAAGTTGAGGAGCAGATGCGCAAGGCTCGTCAGAAATTGGAACAGAACGCGCACAAGCTGGAACAGAACGCACACAAGGCCCAGGAGCACGCACACCGCGCTGAAGAGCAGGCCCGACGGAAGGGCCAGCAGCCTCATCGCACATATGTGCGCATCAACGAACGTGAGTGGCAAATGAACCCTGAGCGGCTCAACGATCTCGTGAATCGCGCTCAGCAGGCGGCTATGGAGGGCGTTGCTGGCGCGATGGAAGCGGTTGAGCGTGCTGTAGGCAACCTGAGTATGCCACACCAGCCGCATCGCCCGCACCAGCCAGTGCCGCCAGTTCCCCCAACTGGTTGGTCTGTGCCGCCGATGCCACCAACTGGTTGGCCGATGCCGCCAGTCCCACCGGTGCCACCAATGTCGCCAAACTTTCCGTTTCAATCGGCATCGCCGACGAGTTTCTTCACGCCAACGGCCCAGCCTGGGCATGTAGAACCGACGAAAGATTCAGGTTCGGAGGAGATTGGGAATGTGGAGACGGGTGAGCAGCCGAATTTGGAGCAGGAGCGCGAGGCCATTCTGCGCATGATTGCCGAGGGGCGTATCACGCCAGAAGAGGGTGATATGCTGCTGGAGGGTCTGGGCAGCTAACATACCAACAGTCTTTTTGCTTAATCTCGTGTGTGTGAGCAGAAGAGGAGCGCTAATACAAGGCGTTCCTCTTCTGCTTTTTGTATAGCGAGCAAGCTAACGCTGTAAACAATCGGGAAACAGACGTGTTACAATGTGAGAAACATTGTGCCCATCTTATATCGATGGGCAGTGCCGGGCGAGGCGATTTTACGTTGGAAGGAGCAGGAGAGCTATGCCATCGCAAGGGTATGTACGTTTCCCGACACTCTATCAGGATCGGGTTGTTTTTGTTGCAGAGGATGATCTCTGGCAAGTTTCTAGTGCGGGAGGAAGAGCGGAGCGGTTGACTGCGGGCGTAGGCGAGGCGAAATATCCGCGTTTCTCGCCAAATGGGCAGTGGCTAGCGTTTCTGGGCAAAGAAGAGGGACCGAACGAGGTCTATGTCATGGCCGCGCAGGGCGGTGAGGCGCGACGTTTAACGTTTCAGGGCGTCTCTAATGTCGCAGGCTGGTCGGCAGCCAGCGAGGCGATTATTTTTGCGAGCGCGGTGGGCAGTGCGCATGTCCGTGAAGATCGGCTCTACGCCATCAATTCCGACGGTGGCGAGGCGCGTCTGCTGTCAGTGGGCATGGCGAACGCAATCTCGTATGGACCGGACGGCGGTCTCGTAATTGGACGCAATATTGGCGAGCCAGCGCGATGGAAGCGCTATCGCGGGGGCACTGCGGGCTACCTTTGGTGCGATGTGCACGGGGACGGCGAGTTCCAGCGTTTGCTGCGCCTGACGGGCAATATGGCTAGCCCTTGTTGGGTGGGCGAACGCATCTATTTTCTGTCGGACCACGACGGGGTAGGTAATATTTATTCGTGTACCCCGCAAGGTGAAGATCTTCAGCGGCATACGCAGCATGAGGATTTCTACGCACGCAATTTGAGTAGCGACGGGCAACGTTTGGTGTATCATGCCGGAGCTGATCTGTATCTGTTTGATCCCAGCATCAAAGCAGCACGCAAGTTGGAGGTGAGTTTGCCCAGTGCACGCACACAACTCAATCGGAAATTTGTGCCAGCAGCCAGATATTTAGAAGAGTATGCGCTCCATCCTGAAGGGTACGCGACAGGTCTGTTGACACGCGGCAAGCCGTTTTCTATGGGCAACTGGGAAGGTCCAGTGGTGCAGCATGGCGAGCCGGATGGTGTGCGTTATCGTTTGCTGGCCTGGCTCAAGGATGGCAAGCGTATGGTGGCTGTGCAGGATGCTGGTGGGCAGGAGCGCTTAGTTATCTTCCAGCCAGATGCGGGCGAAGAAGTGCGGGTGTTGGCTGAAACCGAATTCGGTCACGCGTTAGACTTGGTTGTGTGCCCGGCTGAGGATATCGTGGCTATCTCGAACCAGCGGCGCGAACTGATCGTGGTGAAGTTGGAGACAGGCGAGCAACATCTTGTGGACTGCAGCGAGCATATGCCGATCCAGGGCATCGCTTGGTCTCCTGATGGAGCTTGGCTGGCCTATGGCTTTGCTCTGACGGCTCAACGTGTCGCGATCAAGCTGTTTCAGGGTCCAACCGGAGAAACCCATGTGATTACACGTCCAGTTTTGAAGGATACGCGTCCATCCTTTGATCCAGATGGCAAATACCTCTATTTTATCGGCCAGCGCATCTTCAACCCTATTGCCGAAAGCCTCGAATTTGGCTGGAGTTTCCCGCGTGGCGAGAAACCTTACGCCATTCTGCTCAAGCGCGACCTACGTTCGCCCTTTATTGCTGTGGCAAAAGTGCCAAATGGCAAAGAGGAGAAGGGTGAGGAACCGAAGAGCGGTGAGGAAAGCGCGTCCAAAGAGGAGAAGACGGGTGAGAATGGGCGCAGCGAGAATGGCTTGAAGCCGTTGGAGATTGATCTAGAGGGGATCGAGAGACGCGTTGTGCCTTTTCCTGTACCCGAAGGCAAATATGGTCAGGTATGCGGTATCAAGGGCAAGGTGTTGCTGCTCTCCTTCCCACTGGTCGGCGGCCTGCACGAGGAGCACGGTTCCGCGCCAACGGGCCAATTGGGCAAATATGACTTTGAGACGCTCAAATACGAGGCGCTGGCGGATGGTGTCAACGATTTTAACATCTCACGCGATTACAAGACGCTGATCTATCGTGCTCGCCATCGGTTGCGTGTCGTCAAGGCTGGTGAGAAGCCGGGCAAGAACGATAGCAGCGAGCGCACCAACCGCGAGACGGGCTGGCTGGACTCTGGCCGTGTCAAAGTCTCAGTACAGCCAGCAGCCGAATGGCAGCAGATGTTTGCCGAAGCCTGGCGCTTGCAACGCGATTACTTTTGGGCTGAGGATATGTCGGGTGTGGACTGGCAGGCCATGTATGAGCGTTATAGGCCGTTAGTGGAGCGTGTGGGTTCGCGCTCCGAACTCTCGGATTTGTTCTGGGAGATGCAGGGCGAACTGGGCACCTCGCACGCCTACGAGATGGGCGGCGAGTATCGCAGCGGTCCCCACTACGGCCAGGGCTTTCTCGGCGTGGACTGGCAGTACGACGCTGAGCGGGATCGGTACCGCATTGCGCGTATCGTCGAGGGCGATCCAGCGGAGAGTAGGGAAACCTCGCCGCTCAACAGTCCAGGGCTGAACGTGCGCGTCGGGGATGCTGTGCTGGCAGTGAATGGGCAGCGTGTGGGTCGCGCCCGCAGTCCCCAAGAATTGCTAGTCAACCAAGCTGGTTGCGAAGTCCAACTCGCCATCGAAGACGGTACGAGTGGCGAGGTGCGCAGTGTCACAGCGAAAGCGTTGGGCAACGAGCGGGCGGCGCGTTATCGGGACTGGGTTGAGCAGAATCGCCAGCGTGTGCACGAACTCTCGCAGGGACGCGTCGGCTACATCCATATCCCGGACATGGTGCAAAGTGGTTTTGCCGAATTTCACCGCAGTTTTCTAGCCGAGTACGACGCCCCGGCTTTGCTGATCGACGTGCGCTGGAATGGTGGAGGCGATGTCTCTGGCCTGTTGCTCAACAAGCTGGCGCGTCGGCGGCTGGGCTACGACTTCCCACGTTGGAACACGCCAGTACCCTATCCTGCTGAGTCCCCACGCGGCCCGATGGTTGCCCTGACAGATGAGCACGCTGGCTCAGATGGTGACATGTTCTGCCACAGCTTCAAGCTCATGGGCCTGGGTCCGTTGATCGGCAAACGCACTTGGGGCGGCGTGATTGGCTATATGCGCGATCACAAGCTGGTCGATGGCACCATCATCACTGAGCCTGAGTATTCCTTCTGGTTCAAGGACGTGGGTTGGAGTGTCGAGAACTACGGCACCGATCCCGATATCGAAGTAGACATTGCCCCGCAGGACTACGTGCGCGGTGCCGATCCCCAACTCGAACGAGCCGTAGAGGAGGCGTTGAAGCAGTTGGAAAGCGTGGAGTATCTGGAGCCTACGCCGGGTGAGAGGCCGCGTGTGGGGCGATAATGTGGGGTGCGTTGCATTTTTGCCTGTCTAGCCGCGCAAAAATGCAACGCACCCTTGTTTGTGAAGCTAGTACATTAAGGCTGAAATAGATCCACGATTACTGCCAGATGAGTCATCAGGCTCAAGCCTTTTGCAACGGGCGTTGATCGTGGGTGTGTTTACGCTCTTGTGCACTAATCTAATTGTTGATAACGTTTCTTGCGCCTTTCCTGGTTTTTCTTTTTCTGTAAGAACCTTTTGACCAGCTTGGATGTATTATGAAGGTTTTCAAGATCAAGCACATAAGCGTGTCTAAAATCCTCATACTGACCTTGCCAGTCAGTTTTTAGCGATGTGAGGTGTAAGCTTTGTGCTAAGTGTTCTCCTTCTTTTGTTGTGGCTACTGTGTAGATACGACGAATATCAATTCCACGTTCTAATAGATCAACAAGATAGTTGACTACAGCAACAAGCAATCGGCTTGCATAATACTTTGCGGCTACGTTTTGTGCAGCTATAACGCTCACAACGTAGCAATCTAAAGGTTCACCAAGTGTAAATGGCAGGTAATCATCAACTTGGATCTGTGTTTCGTCCATTTCCAGGTTAATAAGCCCCTTCAAAACATCTGGCTTGATCGGACTCATCGTGATGCTGCCTACCACTTGGTTGGTTTTTGTGTCTTTGAGGACATGAATATTTTCAGGGCTGTAGGTTAAGCGTTTTTGTATCACTTCTACCGGAATAATTGTTTTTTTATGATAATACGCTTGCTCTATTTCAATTAACTGCTCCAAGTCTTCCCTATTCGGTACTACAAAAGTTAATCGATCAGGGGTCGCTTCAATTTCTGCTAGTATTGCTGCTCTTTCTTGTGCTATTTGGTCGATCTCCTGCTTGGGATAAACAGCTTGTTGTCGCAATGGTAGCGTTAGCTTACGAATATCTCCCTTACGGACAAGATAATGAAAGGTGCTTTTTGGTAAATCAAGCTTTTCCATTGCCTCTTTCGCTGTGTAGTAACTTTTCATATATGCCTCATCTCCTCAGAGCAGGTTGCTTGTATAATGTCTCTCAATTATAGCATTTTTTGTCTTCTTTGGAATTATTAGCCTGTTGGTATTGACAGCGTGATGGATATTATGTTATAGTCTTTTTGTACCACTTAGACTTATTGATCTTTTTAGCCTGTTGGTTAGGTACCTAGCGTCAATTATCGCTGATAGGGTACCTATTGAGTAGATGCGTTGGAGAAACAGATATGAGCCAACCAAAGACAAACGAAAAAATCTCTCCCCAAGTATTCCAAGTATGGAAGGATAAAGCAGAGGCGAGCGAAGAATTTGCTGACGAATGGCGAGATTATGCTCTGATGATGGCTACTTTTCAAGCGGCGCTAGAGCGTGCACCACGTACTATTGAGGTGTGTGAAGATGTGAACATAGAACGTCTCCTTATTACTGAGTTAGAATATTTGGCAGATACTGTCAACGCTGTCTTTCCACGAGGCGGGATGATGGAATTTGCATCATACGTAACTGGCTCTCAAAGAGTGAACGTTACAAACGCGCACTATCTAAATAGTGCTTGGAAAGAGGCAGAACTGACGAGGAAAGCGGTAAATGCAAATAGGTATGAGGAGCAGGCTGTGGACTATCAACCAAGAAATGTTGCAGTAGGACAAGGTTGTATGGTGATGACCAGCGAGGATTTTGTGAACGGATACCAAGCGGGGCACCTCTCCTACATGCTTGAAGCTCGTGCGGTTACGGTCACTGATGAGGCGTTGATTGCCCTGATTATGAGTAGGCTAGCCAGCAAAGATTACAGCGAATGCTACAACGCAGGATATGTCGTTGGCTGGATTGCTGCGCTCGCTAGCAAGGAAAAGAAAGGCGGGCCTCTCTGATCGAAGACGTGTAAAGGGGGCAGCGAGAATGAGAAAACACCCGGAGATATGAAAAAACCAGTTGAAATTTCCTCTCAGGTTCGGTATACTTACCTCACACAACCAAATATCTACAACACGTCGGGAAGAGTAGACCCCTGGCGCACTGAGAGAGACGAAGGGTCAATGGCTGGAAGCCCTTCACAGTCACAGGTGTTGAACGTCGCCCAATGACGATTGCAGAAGAAAGCCGCGCCCATCCGCGTGGTGAGTAGATCGAGCACGGGTTAGCCCGTTATAGCGAGGCTCTGATAATCTCGGCAAAGGTGTTCAGCGTGTGCGTTAGTGCATGTTGAGCAACGATGGCGAGCCGTCGGGGTAAAAGGTGCGTCGGTGCGAGAAGGCCGACGAATTGAGGTGGTACCGCGAAAAAATCGACCCTTTCGTCCTCATTAGGAGGATAATGAAGGGTTTTTTTATTGGTCGCGGATTGCGCATGGGTCAAGCAATCCGCCATACAAGCGCTGCGGTGCCATTTCTTCGCGTGGAGAGAGCACAGGGCGCACATTCTAAGGAGCACACACAATTATGAGTCTTTCCAAACGCTACGACCCCAGTACAGCCGAACCGGCTTTGCGCGACCTTTGGCAGCACGAGGGCATCTACCATTTTTCGCGTGAGGACAAGCAACGGCCCATCTACTCCATCGATACGCCGCCGCCAACAGTGTCGGGTAATCTGCACCTCGGTCATATGTACTCGTATAGCCATACTGATTTTATAGCACGTTTCTGGCGTATGAACGGCTATAACGTATTCTATCCCATGGGCTACGACGATAACGGTTTGCCCACCGAACGCCTGGTGGAGAAACGCATGGGCATCACCGCGCCACAGGTGGGACGCGCCGCCTTTATCGAGAAGTGCCTGGAGGTGAGTGAGGAGGCTGAGCAGGATTATCAGGCTCTCTGGCAACGTCTGGGTCTCTCCGTGGACTGGCGCTACAGCTATCGTAGCATAGATGAGTGGTCGCGCAAGACCTCGCAATGGTCGTTTCTCGATCTCTACAAGAAGGGTCTGGCCTATCGCCGCGAGGCTCCGACCATCTGGTGTCCCGAATGCCGCACAGCCATCGCGCAAGCCGAACTAAACGATCTGGAGCGTGAAAGCGAGTTCGTGACTCTGGCCTTCACCCTGCAAAGCGGTGCAACCCTGCCGATTGCTACCACGCGACCCGAATTGCTGCCCGCCTGTGTGGCTGTGTTTGTGCATCCTGAAGATGTGCGGTATGCCAGCCTGATAGGCTCGCGGGTGAACGTGCCGCTACTCGGCTTCGATGTACCCTTGCTGGCCGATCCCAAAGCCGATCCCGCCAAGGGCACGGGCGCGGTAATGTGCTGCACCTTTGGCGATGTAACAGACGTAGAGTGGTGGTACACGCACAAATTACCGCTCAACATCATCATTGGGCGTGATGGGCGCATGACCAGTGCTGCGGGCGAGTTTGCTGGACTGAATATAAAAGGGGCACGTAAACAGATCGTGGCGCGGCTAGAGGAGCGTGGCTTGCTGCTCAAACGCGAGCCGGTGCCGCAGTCTGTGCGTGTGCATGAGCGCTGCGATACGCCAGTGGAGTATCTCGTAGCTCAGCAGTGGTTTATTCGCGTGCTCGACTTCAAGCCGCAATTGTTGCAAGCAGGCGAGCAGATCGAGTGGCAGCCCGCGCACATGCACACGCGCTACCGCGAATGGGTGGAGAATCTGGGTTGGGACTGGTGCATCTCGCGTCAACGCTACTTTGGCGTACCCTTCCCGCTCTGGTACTGTCGTCAGTGTGGTGCGGTAATCCTGGCCGACGAAGCGCACTTGCCACTAGACCCCACGACGCAGCAACCAAGCAGTGCATGCGCATGTGGCAGTACAGATTTCACACCGGAAGAGGATGTGATGGACACCTGGGCCACCTCGTCGATGTCACCACAGATCGCAGGCCGCTGGTTCGCGGAGCCGGAGCTATACGAGCGCGTTTTTCCGTTTGCGCTGCGTCCCCAATCGCATGAGATCATTCGCACCTGGGCCTTCGATACGATTGTGAAGTCCTTCCATCACTTTGGCAAGCTGCCCTGGCAGACCATCACCATCTCTGGTTGGGGTTTGGCTGGCGCGGACGGTGCGAAGATCAGCAAGAGCAAGGGTGGCGGTCCCATGGCTCCGTTGGCTATGATTGAGCGCCACTCGTCCGATGCCGTGCGTTACTGGGCCGCGAGCACCAGCTTTGGCAAGGATGCTATCATCAGCGAGGAGAAGATCAAGAATGGCGGCAAGCTGATTACCAAACTCTGGAACGTGGCCCGTTTCAGCGAACGCTTCCTGGATGGCTATCAAGCGACGATGGACGGCAGCGAGCTTACCCCAACTGATCGATGGCTGTTAGCGCGTTTGACCCGCCTGATTAGCCGTGTGACCGCGCTTTTCCGTAGCTATGAGTATGCAGCGGCCAAAAGCGAGATCGAGACCTTTTTCTGGGGTGATCTGGCCGATAACTACCTGGAGATGTGCAAAGAGCGGCTCTACGGCGCGGCCAGCCCGTTGCAAGAGGGCGCACGCTACACGCTCTACAACGCGCTACTGAGCACGCTCAAGCTCTTTGCACCCTTCCTGCCATACGTGACCGAAGAGATTTATCGTGGACTCTTTGCTGCGCACGAGAGCCAGTCCTCGATCCACCTGACACGCTGGCCAGAGTCCGACCCAGCTTGGTCCAGCGTGCAAGCTGAGGCGATGGGCGAAATTCTGCTCGAAATGGCGACTGCGGTGCGGCGCTACAAAAGCGAGCACAGCATCTCGCTGGGTACTGAACTGAACAAGCTGCTGCTCTCCACGCGAGACACACAACTGGCTAGCACACTCGACGCGGCCCGCCTGGATATTCAGAGCGTGACGCGTGCCAGGGAACTGAGCATTGGCGTAGATCTCGCGTTCAATGGTGCCAACGAGATCTGGCGCAAAGAGGGAGTGCTGACCATTGGGTTGGTATGCGAGTGAGTTTCGCCACACTATAGGAAGCGCATGACGCGGATGAACTGCGTCTTTATCATGATTACGGTTTTTATTATAAGGCGAGAATATCGAGTAAAACCAGCAGAATATCTGTGGCTTCCGTTGGTTTTACTCGATACTGCATCAATTATTACGTGAACACCCGTGCCATATTGGGGTGCTGTTGACCTGCGCCAGATACGCATCAAGCGAAGAATGGTCGAGGTTATCCTACGTGCGCCTGGTCAGGGAAAATGGCTCGCACCAAGCGCTCTGGGTCATGACGCGCTAAGCTATCGCTTTCAATGTTGAGACGATCAATCACCACGTTGGGCACCATTTGGAGG
>JBDTBU010000061.1:0-10684 GCA_039923935.1 Ktedonobacteraceae bacterium
CTCACGCTCGGTGGCGACCTGCTGATCGGCATTGCCCTCGCCGACGCCAAACGCCGCGCCAACCTACGCGGCGACCTGCTCCACACCTACGAGCTACTGATCAGCGCCACCGAAGATGCCCGCAGCCACCCGCTCACCACCGAAGCGCAGCATAAACACCAGCAAAACATCGCCAACCTACGCGCCGCCGCCGACGAACTCCTCCACACCCGCACGCCCTTCCACTGGCCGCTCGCCTTCCCCGAAGTGTTTGTGGGTGAGGGCGATGAGGCAGGCTTTGCGGCTGTTGTGGGGAATCCACCGTTTCAAGGTGGTCAGAAGATCACAGGAGCAATAGGCACAGATTACCGCGATTATTTAGTAGAGTATCTTGCCAACGGAAAGCGTGGCAGTGCTGATCTGTGTGCATACTTCTTCCTGAACGCAACAAGACTGGTGCGACATAAGGGCATGAGCGCGCTGATTGCCACCAACACCATCGCCCAAGGTGATACCCGCGAGGTTGGCCTGGATCAAATTGTGGCTTCTGGCTGGACTATTCCACGCGCTATACCAAGCCGCAAATGGCCTGGCGAGGCCAATCTGGAAGTAGCACAAGTGTGGCTCAGAGAGGGTGAATGGCAAGGACCATATATATTGAATGATATCGCTGTCGCAAATATTACGCCATTGCTAACCACACCTGGAACAACGCAAGGCAATCCATATAAACTTATTGCCAACATGGATAAATCTTTCCAGGGTTCTATTGTACTTGGTATGGGCTTTGTATTAGAACCAGAAGAAGCACAAAATCTTATCTCAAAAGATATACGTAATAAAGATGTGCTTTTTCCCTACCTTAATGGTGAGGATTTAAATTCTCGCCCCGATCAATCGCCAAGTCGCTGGGTAATTAATTTTCACGATTGGCCGCTAGAGAAAGCTGAGACATATGCAAATTGCATGCAAATTGTGTACAACAAGGTAAAACCTGAACGTGATAAAAATAATCGCCAAACATATCGAGACAAATGGTGGCATTTTGGCGAAAAGCGCCCTGCACTCTACTCCACAATTGCCGATATGAAACGAGTGTTGGTCAGAGCAAGGGTTAGTAACACTAATGCTTTTATATTTGTTCCACAAGATAAAGTATTTTCGGAGATGATTGTAGCGTTCGCATCAGATGAATATGAATTTTATATGTTACTTCAATCATCAATACACTCAGAGTGGTTTACATATTATGCGTCTACACTTGGTGTAGGTATTCGCTACACCCCATCCGATTGCTTCGAGACATTCCCATTCCCAACCAACACCGACGCCCTCGAATCCATCGGCGAGCGCTACTACACCCATCGCCAATCCATCATGCTCACGCGTCAGGAAGGGTTGACCAAGACCTACAATCGTTTCCACAATCGTGACGAGCACGCGGCGGATATTGGGCAGTTGCGGGAGTTGCATCGGGAGATGGATGAGACGGTGGCGCGGGCGTATGGCTGGGATGATCTGCGGCTGGAGCATGGGTTTCACGAGACGAAGCAAGGGCTGCGCTACACGATCAGCGAGGCTGCCAGACGCGAGGTGCTGGATCGGCTGCTGCTGCTCAACCACGCACGGCACGCGGAGGAGGTGGCCGCTGGTTTGGTGGATGCGAACGGGAAGCCACTCAAGGGCAAGGCGAAGATGGCGAAGGATGAGAAAGGTGGCAAGGGTGCGAAGGCGGGGCTGGGGAAGGTGGTGGATGGGGAGGATGAGGGATTGTGGGGGTAGGAGGCATACAAGGAGCAAAGAGACACCATGAGTACAGATATTTTCATGCTATAATAAGCCCGCAACACCAATCTTACCGGATAGTGGGAGCACTAACCCAAACGTCCTATCTTGCCAGAAAATCACGTCCCAAAAAGATATCCTCTCATAGAACAGTAAAAAAGACACGAGTGTAGCAAGGGAACATGCAAGGAGGGAATTTTCACTTGAAATCGCAATGGAATGTCACGTTTAAACCCGCATTACTGCATGATGTGCTGGTTCTGCCGCCCAAAGAGACGCATCAAGTGATGGCGAAGATCGATCAGCTTACCCTGGACCCAACGCCGGATGCGAAAGTCAAAAAGCTGCTCAAATATATGTCTGGGGATGGCAAACGCCTCTATCGTCTGCGCTCCGGGGATTATCGCATCTTTTACACCTTCTCTCCCGAAAAATATAGCATCAGCCTGCTGGCTATCCGCCGCCGCACTGACGATACCTACGATGACGATCTGGATACCGAATTGCTGGAAGGTCTGGAGGTCGAACTGGATGCGATGCAGCCCATGCACACGCCTCAGCCAGCCTGGAGCAAGCCACTAGAGGATAAGCGGCCCTTCCCCGAACCTCTTACACTTGAGCTACTCACCACCCTGGCAGTGCCAGCGACATACCATGCACGTTTGCTGCCCATCACCAATGAAGCCGACCTGCTGGCCTGCCCAGGCGTCGAAGATGAGGTGCTGCTGGAGATCGACGCGTATATGTTCGAGCGCCCACTCTCGCAGGTGATTCAGCAGCCCGATCTTGTGCTCAACGATGTCGATGACCTGTTGCGTTATCGCGAGGGTGAACTGCTCGCCTTCCTGCTCAAGCTCTCGCCGGAACAGCAGAAATACACGCGCTGGTCGGTAGATGCCAGCGGCCCCACGCTCGTCAAGGGTGGTCCCGGTACCGGCAAAAGCACCGTCGCGCTGTATCGTGTGCGTTCTCTGCTAGAGGGGCTACTCAAAACAGGTAAGGGCACGCCGCGCATCCTCTTCACCACCTACACCAACGCACTGGTTAAAGCGTCGGAGCAGCAGTTGAAACAACTGCTTGGCACACAAGCCCAGTATGTGCAGGTCAATACTGCTGACAAGCTGGCCCACACCATTCTCCAGGAGGGCCACGCCTTGCGTGAGGTTATCGACGAAACTGAGTTGCGCCAGATCACGCGTCAAGCTATTGCAGAAACCACGTTCCCTGGCAACATGCTACAACAACAGGTCCAGCGCCAGACCCTCGCACGCATGGGCCTTGATTATCTGCTGCAAGAGCTAAACAGCGTGATTGTGGCACGCCAGATCGACGGCTTCGAGACGTATAAAAGCACGCCACGCGCAGGCCGCACGCTGCGCCTGAATGCCACACAACGTCAGGCCATCTGGCTGGTCTACGAACGCTGGTGCAAGTTGCTCCTAGTCAGCGGCAAAGAGACGTGGCAGCAACGCCGCGCACGAGCCGCCACACTGGTTGAGAAAAACGCCGCACGCTATCAGGCATACGACGCCGTGGTTATCGACGAGGCCCAGGATCTTGATCCCAGCGCCCTGCGTATGCTCATCAAGCTCTGTAAGGCCAGCAACCGCCTGTTTATCACCGCCGATGCCAACCAGTCGATCTATGGCAGCGGCTTCACTTGGCAAGATATCCACGCGGACCTCAAGTTTCAGGGCCGCACCAGCATCCTGCACGCCAACTATCGCTCCACTGCCGAAATCGGCGAGGCCGCGCAATCCTATCTCACCAGTGGCACGTTAGAACCAGAGGTGCGTACACCAGCATATAGCAACGATGGTCCCCTGCCGGATGCACGCAGCGTCAATGCCTATCAGCACGAGATTCAGTTACTCGCCAGCTTTTTTCACAAGGCCAGCCGTAGCCTGCGCCTGACCCTCGGCTCCTGCGCAGTCCTCTGCCCAAACAAAAACATCGGCCAGGCCATCGCCAATGATCTCAGCCAGGCCGGGCTAGAGGCCACGTATATGGAGGGCCGCGATCTCAACCTAGCGCGTCCAGGCATCAAGCTTATGACGCTCAGCGCCTCGAAAGGGCTAGAATTTCCCATCGTCGCGCTGGCTGGCTTTCTGACCAGCACCTACCCAGTCTTTCCTAAAGGCGCTTCTGACGAGGAAAAGACCGAACTGCTGGCCCGCGAACGGCGCACCATGTTTGTCGGCATGACCCGCGCCATGCGTGCCCTGCTCGTCGTCGTCCCAGCCAACCCAAGCAGCACGCTCTTAGAGGGATTTGACCCAACATATTGGAATTTTAATCGGAATATATAGCAGGAGGATAGAAGTAGTGCACATCATTCGCTTACCGAAAGACCTGCCAGGCGGGCTTGATCTGGTGGCGCTCAATCAACGTCTGCGCACGGGAGATGTGGGCCTGGACTGGAGCGAGGTTGAGCCGGATGTACAGCCAGCCGTTCTGCTCACGCTCCTGGCTGGCCTCAACCTCACTGAGCATCTCGATCAGCTTGGCGCGGAAACCGTCACAGACGCGCTCGCACCTGAACTCATGGCCCTGCTCGCTGCTGCACCTCTGGATATGCCGGAGGAACAGGCTGCACCAACAATCGCCGCGTCAGCGCCGACCCCAGGTTTGTGGATACCAGCAGAAGCAACAGCGCGTGAAGATGGAAAAGAGGAAGTAGCGTGTGCAGATGGGAAAGAGGCAACCGTGCAACTGAGCACCAAGGAGAGCACACAGCCACTTTTGCACGCCCCTTCGCCCGCAGCCATGCGCGACGAGTTGGAAGATCTGGTCTTGCGCGATCTGCTTGGCCCGGCAGGTGGCGCGGAAGAGGAAGTCAGTGACTCGCGTCTGCGCGAACGGTACTTGGTCGGACTGCTCGCGCCCGATGAGTCACAGGTGCCACCCGAAGAACAGGAAAGTTCCGGCACAGCGGAAGAGGGCACGGAAGAACAGGGGCCAATCGATACCGATTCCTCGCAGACCATCAGTCTCAGCCCTTCCACGCTGGGCCTGAGCTTTTGCGTCAGTCTGCAAGCCAGCGAGTTGCAGCTTACGGCGCGTTGGGGACATTACCAGCGTACCGACAGTGCGGAGACAAGCGGCGCGAGCGGTAAAACCAGCAAAGTCTGGAAGCGTACACCCAGAGGCAGCCAGTCCCAGCCGCTCTCGCTCAGCGAAGGCTCCATCGACAAATGGTATCCTGAACCTGATGAGCAACCAGAAGTCTTCGTCAGAGGCATCATACGCCGCAGAAGCGACTGCTGGATGGTCACGCTCTTCCTGGTGAATATGCAGAAAAAGCCCAAACAGTTACGTGAACATGCCTATCTGTTCCAGCCCGAACTGAGCGTCTCAGCCCCCGATGGCAGTCCCATCTTCCAGCGCCGCTCGCTTGCCAACGAACGCATCCATAAAAACGAAGATCGGGCCATGGCGATGCTCTACCGGCACGAGGTCAGCTTTGCCGTCGGGCATGGCGTCAGTGTCCATGCCGAAACTCTCGCAGGCGACTCGACGTGCGCGGTGCGGCTCACCACCACGTTTGTGCCGCGCTATGACGTGCCACGCACCGAAGCACCCACGTCCGTTGAAGTGCCTGCCCTGGCCGATCTCTGCCTCGATATGCGCGAACTGGCCGAGACAGACGTGAGCGAACTTGTACCGAAAATACTGCCTCTGGTCAACGCCTACGCGACTTGGATCGACGAGCAAGAGCAGAAACTGAGCGATCCGGCCTCGCGTCTAGCGGGCTACGGGGATGTTGCCAACACGGCCATCAAAAGGTGTCGGATCGCTCTGGCACGCATCACCGCTGGCATTGAGATGCTGGACAGCAACCCACAGGCGGCGCGGGCGTTCACGTTTCTAAATCGTGCCATGTGGCTGCAACGCATCCATACCCTCTACGCGGAAGAGCAGCGGCGCGGCGGTCCACGCACCTTGACCGATGTGGATCAGCCGGTAAACCGCAGTTGGCGACCTTTCCAATTGGCGTTCATTCTGCTCAACCTGCCAGCACTGACCGACCTGCACCATCCTGAGCGCAGCACCGCGCCTGAAGCCATCGCAGACCTGCTCTGGTTCCCCACTGGCGGCGGTAAAACAGAGGCCTATCTGGGCCTGACCGCCTACACTCTGGGTATCCGTCGCTTACAGGGCACAATTGAGGGACGTTCGGGCGAGAACGGCGTCGCAGTCCTGATGCGCTACACGTTGCGTCTGCTCACTTTACAACAGTTTCAGCGTGCTGCCTCGCTCATCTGTGCCTGTGAGATCATCCGGCGCACTGATAGCTCAACCTGGGGAGCCACGCCTTTCCGCCTGGGCCTGTGGGTCGGCCAGCACTCCACACCGAATACCACCGAGGCCAGCGAACATGCGATTACCCAGGATCATGGCATACGTGGCGGTTTTGGCGGCAGTGGCAGCCCGCGCCAACTCACCAACTGCCCCTGGTGCGGCACCAGCATCGACAGTGGCGCACATCTCAAGGTTGACCGCGAACGTGGGCGCACGCTGATGTACTGCGGCGACGCCTTTGGGCAATGTGCTTTTAGCCAGCGCCAGGCACCGGGCGAAGGGCTGCCTGTGCTGGTCGTGGATGAAGAGATCTATCGCCTGCTGCCCGCCCTGCTCATCGCCACCGTCGATAAGTTCGCGCAAATGCCCTGGAAAGGCGAGACACAGATGCTTTTCGGGCAAGTCGATCAGTACTGTCCACGTCACGGCTTCCGCACACCTGAAATCGACGACAAAGACAGCCATCGAGCCACGAAAAGCTTGCCCGCAGTCACATCCATCGTTCACGCGCCTCTGCGTCCGCCAGACCTGATTATCCAGGATGAGCTACACCTGATCTCCGGCCCACTGGGTACGCTGGTCGGGCTGTACGAAACTATCGTGGATACCCTGGCAACCTGGAACGTAGGCGGGCGCAAGGTGCGGCCCAAGGTCATTGCCGCCACTGCGACCATTCGCCAGGCTGCGCAACAGATCAAGAGCCTGTTCATGCGCGAGGTCGAGATCTTTCCACCGCAAGGCATCAATGTCGCCGACAACTTTTTCTCACGTCAGCGCCCGCCTGATATGGAGACGCCAGGACGCCGCTATCTCGGCATCTGTGCGCATGGCAAACGCCTGAAAGCTGCGCAAATTCGCGTCTATGTCGCCTATCTCGCAGCGGCCCAGGTGCTCTATCAAAAGTACGGAGCCGCCGCCGATCCCTGGATGACGCTGGTTGGCTACTTTAACTCGATGAACGGGCTTGGCGGGATGCGCCGCCTGGTCGATGACGAAATCAAAACACGCGTCTGGCGCATGGAGCAGCGCGGTCTGGGCCAGCGTGGCAGTATGAGCGTCGAAGAACTGACCTCGCGCAAAAGCTCCAGCGACATTCCAGAGGTGCTTGCCAGGCTCGAACTCGGCTTTGACCCTCGCAATGATCCAAAGAAAAACAAACCCATCGATGTTCTGCTCGCGACCAATATGATCTCAGTCGGCGTCGATGTGAAGCGCCTGGGCCTGATGGTCGTCACAAGCCAGCCGAAGACCACCGCCGAGTACATCCAGGCTACCAGCCGCGTCGGGCGCAGCTTTCCCGGCCTGGTCTGCATCATCTACAACTGGGCACGCCCGCGTGATCTCTCACATTACGAGCAATTCGAGCACTATCATGCGACCTTCTACAAGCATGTCGAGGCGCTGTCGGTCACACCGTTCTCCTCGCGTGCGCTGGATCGCGGGCTGGCCGCACTGCTCACCAGCCTGGTACGCCTCTCGGAGAGCACACTGAACAAGAACGACAGCGCCGGGCTGGTCACGCAAAACGCTGCCGTCTTCACCAACGCCATCGACGCGATTACCCACCGCGCTGAAGAGGTGAGCAACGATGCCAAAGTGGTTGAGCGGGTGCGTGCGGACCTTGAGGGGCTGAAAACCTACTGGCTGCAAACGGCGGTCAGACTCAAAAGCCTGGGCTATAAAGACCAGAAAAACGGCATCACACTTGGCCTGCTCAAAGATCCACAACGCGGCAAGTGGGAGCCATTTACCTGCCTGAACTCCCTGCGCGACGTTGAGCCAACGGTCCACCTTATTCTTGACGAAAATGGGCTGGATGGGTTCGACATGGAGGCAAGTGCAGATGCATAACGATAAGAACAGTAGGCGCAATACAAGCGGAGACGGAGTATAAAAACCGTGAGTAATTTTACCAAACCGAACAAACATCAGGTCGGTGATATCCGCCCCAGCCAACTCTTGCTGACCTATGGCGTCGGCGCGTTGGTGGACTTACCGCATATCTCGACCCTGATTATGGGCTTGGATAGCTGGAACGTCAACAAGTCCAGCGAAATCATCGAAGAACGCCTGCTCAGCGCGGTGCAGACAGTGCTAGGCCAGCAGGTCAAGCATCTCTACGCTCCTCCTGCTGACGACTCATCGGACAGCCCGACCAGCCTGATCGGCGTGCCAGTGGTTGCTTTTCCGCGCTGGATGGTCTGTCCCGCCTGTCGTATGCTCGCGCCAGTTGATTCGGGCCTGTTCAAATTGCGCACCACAGCCTATCGTCCAGATAGAACCCACTATATTCACCACAATTGCCCGAAACCGTTTCGTATCCCGGCTCTGCCCTCGCGCTTTATGATTGCCTGCGAACATGGGCATCTTGACGATTTCCCCTGGGAACATTTTGTCCATCGCGGCAAACCCTGCAAATCTCATCTGCAAATGCTTGAGCAGGGCGTCTCCGGCGAGCCATCGGCAGTCCTGATCCGCTGCACCGTCTGTAACGATCAACATTCGATGTCGGAAGCTTTTAGCAGCGAAGAGGACCAGAACTATCGCCCGCTCTGTACCGCCCGTAGCCCGCACCTGCGCAAAACTGCCAGCACATGCCCGGCGGTCCAAGCACGCACAACCTTGCTCTCGGCCTCAAACACCTGGTTTCCCCTGACCTACACACTGCTCTCCTTGCCAGAAGCGGTTGATATCCTGGGGCAACTTGTCGAGACCCATTGGGAATTTTTGCGCGAGGCCGCGAGCGTCGAAGAAGTCGCCGTCTATTGCAAATTAGCCAAACTGAAGCAAATCTTTAACGGCTATAGCGCGGCTGAGGTCTGGCAAAAGATCGAGGAAAAGCAGAGCCATGTGATGCAGCAGGTCAAGCCCGGTGATCTGAAGCTGCCCGAATGGACCGTACTCAGCCATCCGCAGAACGCGCCCAGAACCGACGATTTCCACATTGCCCAGGCCAGCATCCCACCGGAATACAACGCGTCTATCGAACAAGTCGTGCTGGTGGAGCGACTGCGCGAGGTCCAGGCGCTCACCGGCTTCACGCGCATCGAGTCGCTCAGAGACTACGCGGAAGAGGAGAAGCTGCCCGAAGATCATATCATGCCCCTAGCCAACAAGGGACCGTACTGGGTGCCCGCTGCCGAAGTGCGGGGTGAGGGCATCTTCATCCAGTTTCGCGAGCAGGCTATACAGAGTTGGCTCCAGCAGCGTGCGGTCCAGCAGCATGACCAGCGCTTCTTCGAGGCCCATCGCAGTTGGCGTCAGTCCCGGCACCTGGAAAATCCCGAAGCCAATTATCCCGAACTGCGCTACGTCCTGTTGCACACCTTCGCCCACGCGCTGATGCGCCAACTGTCGCTCGAATGTGGCTACGCCGCCGCCAGTATCCGCGAGCGCATCTACGCGCAAAGTCCCAGCAAAGAGGGCGGGCCAATGGCTGGCATCCTGCTCTACACTGCCGCCTCTGACAGCGAAGGCACGCTCGGTGGTCTGGTCAGCCTCGGCCATGAACTAGGCTATCATATCGCAGGAGCGCTCGAAGCTATGGAGTATTGCGCCTCCGACCCCCTGTGCGCCGAACATATCAGCCTACAGGATAACACCCTGCACGGTGCCAGTTGCCACGCCTGCCTCTTCGCGCCCGAAACCTCTTGCGAACGCGGCAACCGCTATCTCGACCGTTCAGTGCTCATTGGGACTGTTGAGCGGGAGAATTTAGCGTTTTTTAGGGAGATTATTGGGTAGGAATAGATTGTAGTAAGGAACATGCGAATATGGGCATTCAAACACTTGTACAGACTTATCTTGCAGATTCTACGGCACAAGCCGACCAGCAAGACCGCATTCAACGCCGCGCTACCAATATTGCTCAATTGCGGGCGATTACGCAACGCTTTATTACCAGACAAATAAATCTCGCAGCTTTTCGCACAGAGCTAGAGACGGAGCTACACTCTGGAGAAGATTGGGGAGCAACCGGCCCAGGTTTTCTGATGAATATGAATAAGCTCGTTAAGAGTCATCACGATAGCGCTAACGATGTCGAGGCGTATTTACGTGACATACTCAGAGAACTGAATGCCAGCAACCTTGGCCCGCGTATCGAGCAATTGCATACATTCCTGCTCAGCGAACGTGCACGCCTACGCCAGACTGGGAAAGGGAATGTAGCTATGGCAGCAGGCAACAGTGCGTTCTTCTTATCAATCTTCGCAGCTTGGCTAGATTCCCCAAACCAGCCCGATATTTATTATCTGAGCTTGCGGGAAGGACTGTACAAACTTGTAAAGGCCACTATTGTTCCTGCACCAGAGGGATTAAATCTTGGCTGGCGTGCTGTTGAGGTTCACACCAACGCCGAGCATATTGCCTACGTGCAATTGATTCAGAGCATTAAAAGCCATGTTCCACCGCAACTGATTGTTCCCTATTGGGCTGAATCTTTTGGCTACTGGGCAAAAAACTATTCCCTAATCAACGATTCACCCCCACCCCCACCAACTCCGAAGCAGGAACAATTTCTCGAAAACGACCCACTCATGCCCACGCCAGAGCCACTTCTTACACAACTTATCCGCGAGATCCAGCACGAGATCCTGGTTGAAGAGCCAGTCATCCG
>JBDTBU010000062.1:0-10443 GCA_039923935.1 Ktedonobacteraceae bacterium
CAGAAGGGTGTTCGTTGGGCCAAAGACTATGAGCTATGAAAGAGCCGGTGAGCAGGGTCGAACTGCTGACTTGCTAATTACGAATTAGCTACTCTACCAACTGAGTTACACCGGCTTGCCAGAGACATATTGCCTTGCTGACATAAACGATTATACATGCTGAACTTTTTGCTGTCAAGCATTTTTTCGGCGTTTTGTTACGGATCAGTGATGTGGTTTGTTGGTTTCGCTTGTTCAGCAACTTGCACGCCTGATACGCTTGACCGTATACTACTGGCGAGGCCGATGGCTATTGGAACTGCTTAAAAGCCGGACATATTTTTTCTCTTGTTTGGGAAGGACACACATGGAATATAGTGAACTATCTTTGCGTTATGGATTGAATCCCCATCAGACACCTGCGAAAGTCTTTATCAATCAGAAGACATTGCCGTTTAGCGTCTTGAACGGTGCTCCGGGCTATATTAACCTGCTTGATGCGCTCAACTCCTGGCAGTTGGTACGCGAGCTACGTCAGGCGTTGAACATGCCAGCCGCAACGTCGTTCAAGCATGTCAGTCCGGCTGGCACAGGCGTGGCGGTCCCGTTGAGCGAGACACAACGTCAGGCGTACGAGGTTGAAGACCTGGAACTCTCGCCGCTCGCCACGGCCTATGCGCGTGCGCGTGGGGCTGATCGGCTCTGCTCGTTTGGCGATTTTGCCGCGTTGAGCGATGTGGTGGATGTTCCGACTGCTCGTATCCTGAGTCGCGAGGTTTCTGATGGGGTGATTGCGCCCGGCTACGAAGCGGCGGCCCTGGATATTTTGCGCAAGAAAAAGCAAGGCAAGTATCTGGTGCTGCAAATCGATCCCAGCTTTGAGCCGCCAACTATGGAGCAGCGTCAGGTCTTTGGCATCACGTTCGAGCAGAAGCGCAACACACTTGTACCGGACGCTAGCCTGCTTACATCTATCCCAACTGCCCACAAAGACCTATCTGAAGCGGCCCGACGTGATCTACTTGTGGCGCTTATCACGTTGAAATACACCCAATCAAACTCCATTTGTTTCACGTTTGATGGTCAGAGCATCGGTATGGGCGCGGGTCAACAATCGCGCATCCACTGCACACGTCTGGCAGCTTCCAAGGCCGAGAACTGGTATCTGCGGCAACATCCCAGCGTGCTAACTCTCCCCTGGAAGCCAAGCGTCAGGCGGCCCGACAAGGCCAACGCCATCGATCTCTACTTGCGCGAAGACCTGACCCCTGCCGAAGAACGCGCCTGGGAGCAGAACTTTGTCACTGTGCCTCAGCGGCTCACCACAGAGCAGCAGCAGGCGTGGTTGCAGCATTTGCGCGGCGTAACGCTCGGTTCCGATGGCTTCATTCCGTTTCGCGATACGATTGACTGTGCGGCACGTTATGGCGTCTCCTACGTCGTACAGCCAGGCGGCTCCACGCGTGACGAAGAGGTGATCCAGGCTTGCAACGAGTATGGCATGGTGATGGCGATGGCTGGTATGCGCCTATTCCACCATTAAGCGTGACCTCACAAGGTGGAAGATAGCGCTTCTTCGTGATCTGTTTGCATAGTGCACTGTTTCCAATAGCGCACCATGCAAACGCACCATAGGTTTGGCAAGGTAGCCATTCTACTGAGTATCGTATCCAGTATGCTCCGGTAGTACGTGTAGGTAGTATGTAGTAGTTAGAAGTAAAGGAGCATATTCATGCAGAAAAAACAACCTATATCGGGGCAAACGTCTGAAAAAACGATACTCATTGTGGATGATGACAGTGATATCGGTGAAACCCTCTGTTCGATCATCCTGGATCAAACCAACTATCGTGCCCTCTGGATCGCCGAGAGTGATCTGGCGCTGGAGGCTGCGTTCCACGTAAAGCCCGCTTTGATACTGCTGGATTACATGATGCCTACCCTCAATGGTTTGCAGCTTTTTGATTATATGCAAAGGTTAGAGCATATGCGTGGTGTACCAGTTGTGCTGATTAGCGCCAAATCCTCGCTCCCTTTTGAGCAAATGCGTAAGAAGGGTATTCACTTCCTGCCCAAACCCTTTGAACTTGATGAGATCCTAAACCTGGTGAAGACGCTCGTTGGGGATGGGAAATGATCTCCGTTTGCCACATCTGTGTTTTCTGGCAAGCGCGGGTGTGGCCTGTTTGTGCGCAATCTCGACAACGTGTTGAGGGATATGGTAAGATATGGCTCACTACATGGTGACAGTTTTTCGTGTCTAGAAGAGAACCTATGCGTACTCTATTACTCGCAACAACCAACGAACACAAACTCAATGAGTTTCGGGTTATTTTCCGGGAACTGCCTTTTCAAGTGCTCTCTTTGCGCGACGTTCAGATAGATATTGATGTTGAGGAGACTGGCACAACGTTTGCGGAAAATGCTCTCCTCAAAGCTCGTTTCTATGCTCAGACCGCCAATATGCTGGCACTGGCCGACGACTCTGGTCTGGAAATAGATGCACTTGGAGGCGCTCCAGGCATCTATTCCGCGCGTTTTGCCGGGCGCGAAGCCTCCTACGCCGAACGTTTCCGTTTGATACTCGCACGTTTACAGGACATCCCCCCGTCTCAGCGTACCGCTCGTTTCCGTTGTGCTATCGCCCTGGCGGAACCGTCGGGCTATACACAGGTCGTTGAAGGGACTATCGAGGGCTTGATTGCCGAGGGTCCGCGTGGAGAGAACGGTTTTGGCTATGATCCGCTCTTCCTCGTGCCGGAATTGGGCCAAACCACGGCGGAAATGACCCCTGAACAGAAGAACCAGATCAGTCATCGGGGGCGTGCAGCCGAGGCGGCTCGCCGTTTGTTAGAAAACTGGCCTACTTGCTAAAACGGGCAAGCATGGGAATGTTGGAGAGAAAACGCAAGGAATTTGTATGGATAAACAGTCACCAATTCGTGTCGCCCTGGACCTGGAGACAACGGGTTTACATGCCGAGCAGGATGCTATTCTAGAGGTCGCAGCCGTCAAGTTTCAGGGCACGAAGATTCTTGATAAGATGGAGACGCTCATCGCCCCTGGCCGCACGATTCCCTATCGGGTCCAGCGCCTGACCGGGATTATGCCGCAGCATGTGGCTGGTGCGCCGCGTTTTGAGACGATCTCCAGGCAACTCCAGGACTTTATCGCGAACTATCCGATTGTTGGCCATAGTATTCCTTTCGATGCAGGTTTTCTGCGGAAACATGGCCTCGCTCAGCAAAATCCCCTGATCGATACCTTTGAACTGGCAACCGTTCTGCTCCCCTCGTTGAACAGCTATAACCTGGGGAACGTAGCGCACAGTCTGGGCTTGCCCGTCTCAGAAGGGCGTCATCGTGCGATGGTGGATACCTTGCTGGCGATGGACGTTTTCCTGGCCCTACACGCACGCTTGCAAGAGGTTGATCCAGCTATTTTGCAGGATTTAGCTCATCTGGACGCGCCGCGCTCCTGGCCGCTGTTGACATTCTTCCGCCAGGAATGGCGTGAACGCACCGCTCAAGATGGCTCTACACGTCGTGGCAGCCTAGGGGACCGCTTTGCAGCCCAACTTGGCATGGACCCGCGTGTGCTCTCGTTCGCGTTGGCTCGCCAGGTTGAACCCGCGCCGCCTGCTCCCGAAATTGTGCTGCCTGAACCCGTTTCCAGTGAGCTGCCTGAACCCGTTTCCAGTGAGCTGCCCGTTGCCCCAGTGCTCAATCTCGCCACACTTGTCGCGGTTATCCCAAACGAGGCCAGTACAGCATTTGACGAGGCTGATCCTGCGCTGGTTGTCAGTACAGCATCCGACGCGACTGATCCTGCGTTGGCTGCTGAACAGGTGCGACCTTCTCTCAAGCATGTGGGCTACCAGATGGCTTATCGCGCTGTGCAGCAGGCTTTAGCAGAGCGTAGTTCGTTGCTTATGGAGGTGACTGTTGGGGCACATGACTACACCCCGGCCCTCTTGCCCGCGCTCGAATGGCTCAGCACATCCACGGCTGATCCGGCTTGCGAGAAAGCGCCACGTCTCTTGATCGCCTGCGCCAATGCGCACGTTGCGCGTCGTCTCGTTGATGAAGTGTTGCCGCACCTGCAAGCCTCGCTCCCAAGGCAGCTTCCTATAGCATACCTGGCTGAGCGTGGCGGCTATCTTTGCACACATCGTTGGTTTGGCTCAGCCCTACGACGCACCAGCGGCGAACTCTCCGCAGAACAGGCACGCGGTATGGCGAAGCTGGCATTGTGGGCCTATCAAACGCGCACTGGTGAGAAAAGCGAACTGACGTTGCTGCTCCAGGAACACAGTGCTTGGGATCGTATTTCGTCGGGTGTGGAACAGGTTTCCCTGGCCGATGGACGCGGCGAGACGCCCTATAAACGTTGCCTCTATCAACGCAACGGCTACTGTTTCGTCAGCCACGCCGAAGAACGCGCCAAAGCGGCCCAAATCGTTGTCACAACCCACGCTGGATTGTTGGATGACCTCGCATCCCCGCGTTCATTGCTGCGCTCGGTTGAGCGTCGCCTGATCCTGGATGCTGACCAGTTAGAGGAAGAGATTGCACGTTGGAGCAGTCTGGATTTGGCTCATCCGCGCCTGCTAGAACTGCTGAACACCATCGGGGTCGAACTACCGGATGGGCGCTATCAAGGTCTGTTGGCTTTGGCCGCTCCCTCGTTGCGCGAGAATGGGCCGGGCGGACTCTCATCCACGCCCACCGTGCCAAAAGCGGAACTAGATACGCGTCTGCTCAACTGGTTCCAGTCCTTGCGCCAGGCCCGCACCGCCGTCGATGGGCTGTTTCAGGCATTGGGCCAGTTATTGCAGGAAGGTGGTAATGGCGGTAATACGCGTGAAAAGAGCAAGGGTGGACCTCAAGCGAATCGTGGGAATGAGCGTGTGGATCAGCCATTGCGTTTGACTAGCTCGACGCGCAATATTGGTGCGTGGATGGAAGTCGAGCAACACTGGCAGCAGACCGCTCAGCGTTTGCAGAACGTGATTGATCTGCTGCATGAGGCGGAAAAGCTCATACTCACTACACAGCGAGGTCGCCATCACCTGGACCAGGAGAGCAGCGAAGGTCAGTCGCTAGCCTGGGAACTGGCAGCCCTGGCTAATCGCTTGACCGAGCAGCAACAGCTAGGTAAGCAAGCTCTCGGTGCGTCTTCGGCCAGTGGAACCGAGCGCGAGCATACGAGAGTCTACTGGTTGAAAGTGCCGCCCATGCTCGCACCCCAGGTTCAGCAGCGTCAGACCGACACACCCGCACTCGCCGAGAAGTCGCCTGTGCTCTATACCCAGGTGGTTTCAACGACTAATCTCTTTAAACAGTATGTGCAGCCGCCTGCTGTAAGCGCGATTCTTGTTGGTGTGGCCCTTTCAGTCGATAACCATTTCGGGTTTTATCGCACGCGTTTGGGTCTCGACGCCGATACCTATCCAGCTCTTTCAGTTGTCACCGAGCATCACGAGCAAACCCTGCTCTACCTGCTCGACGATGTACCAGAACCCAATATGCCACAATATCAGCGTGCTCTCGACGAGGCAATTGTGCAGCTTGCGACAAGCCTGGATGGTCATCTTGTTGTACTTTTCACCTCGCACGCATCTTTGCGCGGCTCGTATGCTGGAGTGAAGCAACTGTTGGAAGCGCGTGGCATCCTGGTGCTGGGACATGGTGTGGATGGTTCACCACGCCAACTCTGGCAGACGTTTCGCGATCAAGAGCGTGTTGTGCTGCTGGGTACTGGCGCGTTCTGGGATGGCATCGACGAAGTGAGCCGCCCGCCCGCCTGTGTGCTGGTGGCCCGCCTGCCCATGCCTGTGCTTAATGACCCGCCCATGGCAGCGCGTACCGAACACTACTCCGACCAGTTGCACCAGATCACCGTACCTATGGCCGCTCTGCGTATGCGTCGTGCCCTCAATCGCCTGGCCTGGAGCCACGAGCGACGCAACGCCGTCGTGCTCTTTGATCGGCGTGTCATCTCCAAAGAGTACGGCTCAACCATCATCCACAGCCTGCCCCAGTGCTCGCAACGCCAAGGGCCGGTCTCGCACATGCCAGAGATTATTCACGATTGGCTGGCGGGGACAGGATCGTGGGATTGAGCTTTTGACGGATAAATTAAGCACATTTCAACGAAATAACCTCATTATAGGAAATGAGTTAGCTGCTGAAGTACAGTCATCTTCACCAGAGCTACGCGCTTTTGTAGTGATCGGAGCTTATATACAAGCTGTGAAAGGGGCAGTGAAACCCTCAAAATTTCTTAATGCAGAGCAATCCAACTTACGGTTTTGGATGAGGAAATATGAAATCAATGCATCTGATTTGGAAAATGACTTAGATATTACAGATCATGATTTGATTAACTCCATTTATCTGGAAGATATTCAAACTATAGAGGATGTAGAGACTGAATTAGAAAAATACCTACAAGATTTTTCTCTGATGGAAGTAGGATGGAAAGTCGATTACCCTTTTCCCTAGCTGGTAATTATAAATCAACGACTTGATTGGGCTGCATGGTTGAGTACTGGCAGAGCAGAATAATCACATGAGCATTATTTTTGCACAGAGGAAACTGCCCAGCCCAAGCTGGACGCGAGGTCTGATATGCTCCTTTTCTCATGCAATTGGTTCAGCATAGTATACTGCTGCTATGAGCAATTGTGTATACGCTGAGTTAGATAAGCTGATAAAAGGAGCCACGCAAAATGAACGAAAATATCCAGACGGCGCTTAACGAGCAAATCAAGAGTGAACTGTATTCTGCTTACTTCTATCTTTCGGCGTCTGGCTACCTTGATTCGATGAGTCTCTCAGGGTTCGCCCGCTGGATGCGTATGCAGAGCCAGGAAGAGGTGACACATGCCATGAAATTCTTCGACTTTATGTTGGACCGTGGCGACAGGCCGATCTTGCAGGCCATCGATAAGCCCCTTGCCGATTTTCAGTCTCCGCTCGACGCTTTTACCCAAGCGTTACAGCAAGAGCGGCAAGTAACATCTTTGATCCACCACCTCTATGCGTTGACTGTGCAAGAGAAGGACTATCCAGCCCAGGTGTTGCTACAATGGTTCATTTCTGAGCAGGTGGAAGAGGAGCGAACCGTCTCCAAAATCACTGAGGAACTCAAGATGGCTGGCAACAACTCTAGCACCCTGCTTCTGCTGAACAATACATTGGGTTCACGAGCTGGCAATAATGCCACGCCTGCGGTTGGGGCTGCTGTGTAGTAATTGCTCTCATCAGAGTGTGACTTTGTGCAAAGGGCCGCAAAGAGAACGATCTAACTGGTCAAGCAAGCTATTCGTGCTATAATAGATCAAGCATTACGCGACATATGCAGGAGAAGGAACCAAGCTGTGAGCAATAATACCGAGGAGCAGATGACCCGGAATGTGCTGGAGAGTATGGCACAAACTCCAGACCAGCGCTTAAAAGAGGTTATGTCCAGTTTCATTCGTCACATGCATGCCTTTATTCGTGAAGTCGATCTCACCGAGGAGGAATGGATGTCAGGTATCCAGTTTCTGACCAGAACCGGTCAGATATGTGATGATAAACGCCAGGAGTTTATCCTGCTCTCTGACGCACTGGGTGTGACGATGCTTGTCGATGCCATCAATCATCGTTTGCTAGGCGTAGCGACTGAGAGTACGATCTTCGGCCCGTTCTACCGGGAGGGTGCGGAGGAACTACCAATGGGTGCCACGATCAGTAAAGATGGGCGCGGCGTGCCAGTGGTGGTCACAGGACGGGTGCTTGCCACTGATGGGACGCCAATTCCTCATGCTCTGCTTGATATCTGGGAGACTGATGAGAATGGTCTCTATGAGCAACAAGACCCTGAGCAACCTGACATGAATTTGCGCGGGAAGTTCCGCACCGATAGTGCAGGGCGCTACTGTTTTGTAGGTATCAAGCCTGTCTCCTATCCAATACCGGACGATGGCCCCGTTGGGCAGTTATTACGAGCGCTGGGTCGTCATCCCTTTCGACCAGCCCATATCCACCTGTTGATTTCAGCGGATGGTTTTGTGCCGCTGACAACGCACCTGTTCGTTAAAGGGGACAAATATCTCGATTCTGACGCGGTCTTTGGCACAAAGGATTCCCTGGTCGTCGATTTTGTTCGTCATGCTTCGGTGCAGGAAGCGGCCCAGTACGGTATTGTTGCGCCATTTTACACCGTCGAGTACACGTTTGTTTTACAACCCTCTTGAACAGTCTGCTCCCATCCGTTCGTCGATGTGATAAACTGAAGTACTATATTATCACATCGACGAACGGAGAAGACACTACATGTTGCGCGATGCGATCCCACAAACCGAGAAAAATACAAATATACGTGTGGTCTATGGCACCTGTCCGCACGACTGCCCTGATTGTTGTTCCCTGGAGACGCAGGTGGACGCGGATGGGCGGGCCATCAGTGTGCGCGGGCGGGCGAACCACCCAGTCACGCGGGGCTGGCTCTGCGCCAAGGTCAATCGCTATTTAGAGCGCGTCTATCATCCTGAGCGCCTGCTCTATCCCATGCGCCGCGTTGGTCCCAAGGGCGGCGGCAAGTTTGAGCGTATCTCCTGGGATGAGGCGCTGGCCGAGATCACGAGCCGTTGGCGTGAGCTGATCGAGCAGCATGGCGCACAGAGCATTCTACCCTATAGCTATGCGGGCACGCTGGGCTTGGTGCAGGGTTCCGTGACCAATGAGCGTTTCTGGAATCGTCTGGGGGCTAGCCAACTTGAACGCTCGATCTGTGGAGCCGCCGCCGAAGAGGCTGTGCTGTTGACCGTTGGAGGACGTTTGGCCCCGGACCCGCAATCGCTGATCCAGAGCAAGCTGATCCTCATCTGGGGCAGCAATCCAGCCAGCACTGCGCCGCACCTCATGCCGTTTCTACGCGAGGCACAACGCAATGGCACCCAGGTGATCGTGATTGATCCTATTCGCACGCTCACGGCCCGTTCGGCTAATCAGCATATCCAGCCGTTCCCTGGCACTGATGCCGCGTTGGCCCTGGGCATGATGCATGTCATGGTGCGTGAGAATCTGCACCGCCCGGACTGGCTGGCAGCGCATACGATTGGCTGGGAGGATTTGCTCAAGCGTGTGATGGAGTTCCCGCCTGAACGCGCTGCATCCATCACTGGTTTGGCAGAAGAAACTATCGTGGATTTGGCACGCGCCTATGCCACAACCACACCTGCCCTCTTGCGTGTGACTGATGGTATCAATCGCCACACCAATGGCGGCCAGACTGTGCGTACCCTGGCCTGTTTGCCTGCCGTGGCTGGTCAGTACGGCCTGCCTGGTGGTGGCCTGATGTATAGCACAAGCGATTGGGTGCGCTGGGATCGCGAAACGCTGGCTCACGCGCACGATCCCGCTTGTCCGCTCGCCACACGTTCGATCAATATGAATCGCCTGGGGGCCGCGCTGACTGGCGAGGCTGATCCGCCCATTTACTCTCTTTTTGTCTATAATGCCAACCCAGCAGCTTCTACGCCCAATTCCGACAAAATCGTGCAGGGACTCATGCGTGACGATCTCTTTACTGTTGTGCACGAATTGTTTACAACGGATACTGCACGCTACGCTGATCTTCTGTTGCCAGCAACTAGTCAGCTTGAGCACGCAGATATGCATAAGCCGTATGGACATCTTTCCCTGCAATATAATACGCCAGCTATCGCACCGTTGGGTGAGGCACGTAGCAACTGGGATGTTATGCGTGGTTTGGCTACGTCGATGGGCTTTCGCGAGAGTTGGCTGCACGAGGATGCCGAAACGGTGATGCGTGATGTGTTGGAGGCCAGTGTGCCGCAGAATGCAACCTTGCAAGGCATTACCTTTGAGCGTTTGCAGGCTGAGGGTTCTCTGCCCTATACTATTCCACCGGAGCGTGCTGTGCCCTTTGCTGATGGTGTTTTTGGTACGCCCTCTGGCCTGGTCGAAATTTATTCTGCGCAGGCTGCTGAGCGTGGCTACGATCCTGTGCCCGACTGGGTGCCAGAGGTCGAGGCGCGGACTGGCCTGGATCGACCTGCCACGGCTAGCGATCTTTTGCCGTTGCTCTGTCCTGCCGCGCACCATTTTGTCAGTTCGAGCTTTGCGAATATCGAGACCTTGCGTGCCAAAGAAGGGAAGCCAACGCTGCGCATTCATCCCATTGATGCCGAGGCGCGTAACATTCGCAGCGGCCAGGAAGTGCGCGTCAGCAATGAGCGCGGCTGGTGTCGTTTGGTCGCGGAAGTCACCACCGATGTGCGCCCCGGTGTGCTGGCGACAGCGACGGTTTGGTGGCCATCCTTTAGTCCCGATCAGCGCAATATCAACGCGACAACCTCTGACCGCCTGGCCGATTTTGGCGGAGGTAGTACTTTTTATACAAACCTAGTTCGAGTGGATGCTTGCTTGCTATAATAGCTTTCAGAGGATC
>JBDTBU010000063.1:0-4901 GCA_039923935.1 Ktedonobacteraceae bacterium
CCAGGGCATCGCTACTATTATCGAACGCCTTTAGCAGCTATTTTGCTATACCAGTGTGGGGGAATGTTTGCTTTTTTCAGGCAAATATTTCCCCACACTGGTATGATAAACAATGCTAAGAGATAGACTAGAGCCAAGACTTTTTCATTCTCACCAAAAGTGGGAGTGCAGAGGGCGGCAGCCCTTTGCCAGGGTGCGGGCGTCCCCGTTTTTTTTCTTTTCTCTGCCGCCAGAGGCGGCAAAAATGGAGAATGAAAAAGCCCTGGGCTAGAGCTTTACCGCTTGACAGGTCAGTTAGCGCTCCTATATAGTATCTTTGGATACCACAGCAAAAATGTAGCATAGCTATGCTATTTTTATACCTTTTTTGTGCCTTAAGAAAGAGGCCTGTTCACCTTTACAAGCGGAGGTAGGCCGACGTGTTATCAATCTATCTTATCAGTATCTTCCTGGGTGCACTTGCGATTGTGGTTATAGTCGGCATGATTGTCGGCATTCGCTACGCCGTACGTGTTGGCACCAACCGAGGAATGGACCAAAATAAACGCCAATTTGACGAGCGTCTCTATACGGAAAAAGAGGCTAGCGAGAAACGCCTGCTGGAGTTACAAGTCCAGCAAAACGAGACGTTGCAGGCGGCCCGCGATGAGAGTGCCCGTCTGCGCTCAAGTATAGAACGCGAAAACGCTGAGCGGCGCTCTGAGCTACAACGACAGGAGCGTCGTTTGCAACAAAAAGAGGAGACACTTGAACGCAAAATTGACGCGCTAGAACAGCGTGAGAAGAAGATCACGCAGCGCGAGCGTGGGGTTGAGCAATTGCGCGATGAGACGGAAAAGCTCAAAAACCTGCAATATGTGGAATTGCAACGTGTGGCCCAGATGTCCGAGGAAGAGGCCAGGGAGTTGCTCCTGACACGCATCGAGAGCCTCGTGCGGGTTGATGCAGCACGACGTGCACGCATGATCGAGGAGACAGCTCGTGAAGAGGCTGAGGCACGAGCACGTGAGATCATCACCCTGGCGATCCAACGCTGTGCCTCTGACCAAGTAGCGGAAGCGGTGGTCTCTGTTGTGCCCTTACCAAGCGATGAGATGAAAGGGCGCATTATTGGACGTGAGGGGCGCAATATTCGTGCGTTAGAAGCAGCTACAGGCATTGATCTGATTATCGACGATACCCCTGAGGCAGTCATTCTCTCAGGTTTCGATCCCGTACGGCGCGAGGTTGCACGCGTGGCCCTGACCAGACTCATCATCGACGGGCGCATTCATCCGGCTCGCATCGAGGATGTAGTGGCGAAGGCCCGGCAAGAGGTCGATATCATGGTGCGCGAGGCAGGCGAGAACGCGGCTCTGGAGGCCAATGTACACGGCTTGCAACCCGATCTGCTGAAAATCCTGGGACGGCTGCATTTCCGCACCAGCTACGGGCAAAACGTGCTTGCACACTCAGTAGAGGTTTCTATCCTGGCTGCGACAATTGCCCATGAATTGGGGGCTGATGTGAATATCTGTAAAACGGCGGCTCTACTGCACGATATGGGCAAGGCCATCGATCAGGAGGTCGAGGGACCGCACGCTATCATCGGCGGCGAAATTGCACGCCGCTTTGGCAAATCGCCCAAGGTCATTCACGCTATGGTCGCGCACCACGCCACCGACTCAGAACCGCAAAGCCTGGAAGCGGCGATTGTTCAGGCGGCAGATGCTATCTCAGCGGCTCGTCCCGGAGCCAGACGCGAGACTATCGACCTGTACATTAAGCGCCTAGAAGCCCTGGAAAGTATCGCCAACTCGTTTACCGGCGTGGAGAAATCCTTCGCCATTCAGGCTGGACGCGAGGTGCGCATTATCGTCAAACCCGAAGAGATCGACGAGTTCGCGGCCAACAACTTGGCCAGAGAGATCGCGCACAAAATCGAGGAAAGCCTCGATTATCCTGGTCAAATCAAAGTCTGCGTCGTGCGTGAAACGCGTTCGGTTGATTATGCTCGATAATTTTGGTACATAACAAGAATGGTGTGAGGTGTGGTATGGGCGCAGCCCGCACCACACCTCACACCATTCTTGTTATGATCTAAGGAAAAACTATGACACATTCTGTTGACTTACATACTCATTCAACCGCCTCTGACGGTTTGTACGCGCCACGCGAGCTACTGCGCCAAGCCAAAGCCGCCGGGCTGGACGTGCTGGCGCTGACCGATCATGACACAACCAACGGTATCGCGGAAGCGGTTGAAGCAGCACGAGAGCTAGACATCGACTTTATTCCAGGCGTCGAACTCAACACCGATATCGGCGGTGGCGAGGTGCATGTGCTGGGCTATTTTCTGGAACTTGCCCGACCTGCCTTTCAAGCCGCACTCACAACACTGCGTGACGCCCGTGTGCGCCGGGGACAGCGTATGGTGGAACAGCTTAATGAGCACGGCATCACTATCTCCTGGAACCGTGTGCGTGAGATCGCTCAGGGGGCCGTGGGACGCCCACATGTTGCGAGAGCCTTAATGGAAGCTGGCTATGTCCAGAGCATTGGTGAGGCTTTCGACACGTATATCGGCAAAAACGGCGTTGGCTATGTTCCGCGCCATCAACTTACATCCGTGGACGCAGTACGCCTAATCGACAGTGCCAATGGGCTGCCCGTCATTGCTCATCCGCTCACCTTGCCCGGTTTGACCAAATTGCGTGAGGAACTGCCAGGGTTGTGCGCTGCTGGTATGGTCGGCCTGGAGACGTATTACGGTCCCTACACGCCAGCAGATGAGCGCGAACTGCGTGCCCTGGCCGACGAGTATCGCCTGATCCCCACTGGCGGCAGCGATTTCCACGGCCCTGGCATCCATCCAACACCCCTGGGTGGTCGCCACGTCCCGTACGAAGCTGTGGAACGCCTGAAAGCGGCAGCAGCGCAACGCCAAGGGCGTACACCACCTGCGTTTACTTTACCTGAGCCTGTTGAAGAAAAATAAAGAGCATCTCAGTTGCAAGAAATTGGAGAAAAGCGTTTAAAATAAGCAAAACCTCTTTTTAAACGCTTTTCTCCAATTGCTTGGAATATTAGATTCTCCGTACACTCTCCATACGCCCGGCCATACGCCAACGGCTGCTCTCGCCTGTCTCCTCGTTAACAGGCTGGCGACGCGCTTGCTCATCCTGTGCGTGCTCGTGCATCAGCAGTGCACCCACAAGAGCTGCAACCTGGGCGGGATCGATCTCTGTAGGTGTCTCCTCAGGCTCAACTAGTGTGGCTTCTTTCAGACGGCCCTTGTCGCCCCATTCTTCGGCGATAAAATCCGTCGAGAAATCGCCGGCGATATAGCGCGGCTGGTCCATGAGCCAACGTGCGAAGGGCAATGTGGTACGTACACCTGCGATGTGATACTCATCCAGAGCACGACGCATACGAGCGATAGCGTGGCTACGATCTTGGCCCCAGACAATCAGCTTGGAGAGTAGCGGATCGTAGTACAGGGGCACCTGCAAGCCTGCGTAGAGTCCACTATCGACGCGCACACCTGGCCCGGAAGGCTCCTGCAATGCCTGCACCATACCAGTTGCGGGCAGGAAACGATTTTCGGGATCTTCGGCTGAAATACGGCACTCGATGGCTGCACCACGGAAAACCACCTGTTCTTGCGTAAAGGAAAGCGGCAGGCCAGCAGCCACACGAAATTGCTCCTGCACAAGATCGAGGCCAGTGCACCATTCCGTGACGGGATGCTCGACCTGGATGCGGGCATTGATCTCCAGGAAATAAAAATTGCGGTCAGATCCGAGCAAAAATTCAGCCGTTCCGGCATTGACATAGCCGATGCTGCGGATCAAATTCACCGTTGCCGAGGTCATGCGCTCACGCAGTTCTGCATCCAGCACTGGTGAGGGTGACTCCTCGATGAGCTTCTGATGACGACGCTGGATGCTACACTCACGCTCACCCAGGTGCACCACGTTGCCGTGGGTATCCGCAATAAACTGCACCTCTATATGGCGAGCGGGCGAGACTGCCTTTTCCATATAGACACGTTCATCACCAAAGGCGCTCTTGGCCTCGCTGCGGGCGGTCCGTAACGACGAGTGGAGAGCACTTGGATCACGCACAAAGCGAATGCCCTTGCCGCCACCACCGGCGGCGGCTTTGAGCAGCAGAGGATAACCAATCTGCACCGCCATGTTTGAGATCGCCGTCTCATCCAGCCCATCCAGCAACGCGCCGGGCACAATCGGCACATCGGCCAAGCGTGCGGTATTGCGTGCTGCTGTCTTCTCGCCGACAGCACGCTGCAAAGCTGCTGACGGCCCAATAAAGATCAGGCCAGCTTTTACGCAGGCATCGACAAAATGCGCATTCTCGCTAAGAAAGCCATAGCCAGGATGCACGGCCTGAGCGCCTGAACGTTGAGCCGCCTCAAGCAAAGTCGGGATGTGTAAATAACTTTGGCTGGCGGGTGCGGGACCGATAAAATACGCCTCATCCGCCATACGCACATGCAACGACTGGCGATCAGCCTCGCTATAGACCGCGACACTGGTCAAACCGAGTTCGCGACACGCACGGATGATACGCACGGCGATCTCACCACGATTGGCAATCAATACTTTCTGAAAAGGCCAGGGAGTAGCAGGCGAGATGTTCACGACAAGTTCTCCTTCAAAATTGCGTATAGGCTTCTTTACTAAGAGTAATCATATCACGCATGTGTGAGGTAGTAGGAAAAACAGGTTAATTTATAGGCAAAATTTTCATTTCTAGAGGAAGTGATGTACACTAGGTTGGGAATGCTCTGTATTTTCGTCACCACCAGAATCAATGTATTTAGAACAGCACACATGCTGTCTTTGCATAGTAAGTCACGTGTCGCCTGAGAAGGGATGTTAACCAACATGTTGAGATCA
>JBDTBU010000064.1:0-33615 GCA_039923935.1 Ktedonobacteraceae bacterium
AACTGTTGTGTACACGCCTATTGCGCTCACGTTGATGTTCCCTCGCCTGCCTGTTGCCAGATCAAGCCAGGAACCCTCAACAGTTCCAGTTCTGCTTTCCACATTTCAATTGTTCAAGGTACTCTCGCACCGGTGGAGATCATCGCTCCTCCGGGTTGGCTTAGAACGAGCAGTTCAAGTATCTTTACTGTTTTCGTTCGTTTGCTTCAACTTCTGTATTATTGCACACTCCTCAGAGCTTGTCAAGGGGTTTTTCAAGGAGTTTTTTGATCTCCCAGATTTTCCCTTTGCATTGCTTTTTTCAGTGAGTCGCCACTTTTTCACACAGACCAATCAAAACAGATAAGTCCCTTGTGAGTAATGGTGTGTTCTCAGAAAAATGCTTCTTCAGAGGTGCCACATTAACGTGGCTGATAGCTCTCATTACGAAAATAGAAGAGACAGGAGCACTAGCCGTTTGGCAGAGGTGATTGTCCGTTTCGTTCGTAGCTCGGATATTATGCCATGACCTTTCCGAAAAGTCAAGGGTTTTTGTGATGAATTTTATATTTTTATAAAAATTCAAAAAAATGAATGCATTGGTTTTTTAACAGGGGTTGGCTGGTTACTTCCCAATGCAGAATTCGCTGAAGATTTTATCGAGCAGGTCCGCACTGGCGGTTTCACCCGTTATCTCGCCCAGCACCTCATACGCTGCACCCAGATCTATCGAGACGAAATCAAGGGGCAGGCTCCGCTCAAGCGCGTCCAAACCTGCGCCTAGGTGCTCAGCAGAGGTACGTAGAGCTGCTTGGTGGCGAACACTCGTAATGAAGGTTTCCTCGCCGAACGAGGCATGTCCTGCCAGTACAAGGTCTGCTAGGGCTTCTTCGAGTTCAGGCAAACCTGAGCCGGTGAACAACGAGGTGAATACACATGTAACCCCTGGCCAGAGTTGTTGCACATGCTCAAGCTCCAGGCGTTGTGGTTGGTCGGCTTTGTTAATCACAAGCAACAGTTCACGACGCCCTGCTCTCTCAGAACAATCTTTGCTGCCGAATCCCATAGCTTGCAATTCGCTTGCAACCTGCCGATCCTGCTCGGTCAGAGGCTCAGAGCCATCACAGACCAACAATACAACTTCAGCATTCTCGGCTGCGGCTCGGCTACGCTGCACACCGATCTGTTCTACAGGATTAGTCGTGGGGGTAATCCCGGCTGTATCGATCAGGTAGAGGGGGATGCCGCGCAGGTTGACCACCTCTTCTACAGTATCACGCGTGGTGCCCGCAATCGAGGTGACAATTGCACGTTCGGTGCGCAACAAAGCGTTGAGCAGGCTGGACTTGCCCACGTTGGGACGCCCAATAATAGCTGTGCGCAAACCCTGGCGATAGAGCCGGCCTTGCTCAGCACCAGCTAGCAAGGTTGCAACTTTCCCTTGAGCATCGACAATAAATGGGCGCAACTCGGCTGGCTGCGGTGTAGGAATGTCGTCTTCGGGAAAATCGATGCTGGCCTCGATACGCGCCATCGCCTGCAAAATAGTATGGCGCACGTCCTGCACTTGTGTTGAGACACGGCCCTCAAGTTGTCGCATGGCTAGACGCTGCCCGGCCTCAGTCTGTGCACTAATGAGATCCATCACTGCCTCGGCCTGAGCCAAGTCTAGTCGCCCATTGAGGAAGGCGCGTAGGGTAAATTCGCCCGGATTCGCCAAGCGCACGCCATTGCTCAACAGCAGGCACAGGATACGTTGAAGAACCAGCGGACCGCCGTGGCCTTGAATTTCCACGACATCCTCGCGTGTATAGGTGCGGGGTGCACGCATAAAAGCCACCAGCACCTCGTCAATAGCTTCATGAGTGACTGGGTCTACAATGCGCCCGTAGGTTAGTAGGTGGGATAGTGGCAGCTCGCTGGACCGCGTTGGCGTCCTGAAGAGTGGCTGGACAAGGGCAAAAGCCTCAGCCCCACTCACCCGAACGATGCCAATCCCCCCCTGTCCCGGAGGTGTTGCGATGGCTGCAATTGTGTCGTTCTGCATACGCGGATTATAGCGCAGGCGTCCCAGACTTACAAGCGCAGACGAGAAAATCTTTGCATGTATTTGAGAGCGTTTCAGAAGTGCTCGATACGCTCAGGATGGGAGTAGACATTCATGGTACGTGCACGCAAAAAACCGATCAACGTGATGCCGCTCTGTTCAGCCAGTTCAACGGCGAGGCTCGATGGCGCAGAGATGGCAGCGATGCAGGGGATACGCGCCCGTACAGCTTTCTGGATGATCTCAAACGAGGTGCGCCCACTGACCAGCAAGATAAAACGTGAATAGGGCAGCGTGCCTTGCAGTAGTCCATGACCGATCAGTTTATCAACGGCGTTATGCCTGCCCACATCCTCGCGCAACAAGACGAGTTCTCCCTGTGTGCTAAACAGACCCGCTGCGTGCAGGCCGCCAGTATGGGTGAAAACAGCCTGCGCCGCGCGTAACAGTACAGGTAAGCCATAGAGGCGACTGGCGGGAATATGTAGGTTGTCCGGCGGCAGCGGCTCGCTTGTGCAAAAGACATCGGCTATGCTGTCCTTACCACATAGTCCACAACTGCTTGAAACAGCAAAATTGCGCCGGAAAGTCCGCGCAGCCACATCTTCCATAAGTTCTGCTCGCAGTGTTACCTCGACGACATTGGCTAGCGGCAAACCATCACTATCACAGGCGGTACGAACCTCTAGCACATCCTCTGCGCCCTGGATAATGCCCTCGGTGAGCAGAAAACCCAGCGCCAACTCGTGATCGTGTCCAGGCGTGCGCATAATCACAGCCAGGCTGCGCCCACCCAGGCGAACCTCGCACGGTTCTTCAACGGTGAGATACTCCTCACGCTGCTCCTGCACACTCTCCTGCCAACGCGTCACCCGCGTGTTCATCACGCGTTCAGGGTCGAGCGGCGAACGCCAGAAACCGGAATTATTCATGGCCTATCTCCTGGGTTGCTCACACAAATGCACGATACTATTCTGACCCTCCTATTGTAGCTAATTTTCTCCCTTCTTTGCGAGCTTTGTTACGAAACAGTTTTAGCTATTCTTTATGTATTGTCAAAAAAATCGACGTGGTATAATATGATAAAACAAGGTAGGAGGGCAGATAGGTCTTGAGTAAAAAGAAAAAACGCAAACTCAACATGTACGATCCTTTGTGGGAAGTGCATCCCAGAATCAAAAAGATTAAAGCTGAAGCGGACAAGGCCAAAGCTGAAGCTGCTGAAGCTGAAGCAACCAAAGCTATAATTGAAGCCGTCACAGCCAAAGCCTGGACCGCAGCTAAGTTAACGGTAGCCGAAGCTAAACTTGCTGAGGAAAAAGCCAGGGTTGAAAAGCTGAAAGTTCAATTGAAGCGGGCAATGGTCTTTGTAGTCAGGACGCGCTTTCCTAAACTAACAGAACTAGCACAGCAAACATCGCGACAAATTGAGAATCCCGATATCCTCGGTTTTCTGCTCGAACAAATTGAAAGTGCAAAAGATGAGGCTGAGGCCAGAATAATGCTACGCCTGCCAGCAGCATAAAGAAGAGTCAGAGCAGGCGTATCTCTGTTCCTGAGTTCAAGCCAGTTGACGCCCTTTTCTAGCAATGCTAGGATAAAGGCAAGCAACACGTTTCATTTTACGAACAGGGACAGCACATGCATCAATACGTCAATTCTGGCAATGAACTATTACGTAAGCGGGGATATCGGCTCACACCCCAGCGTTTTATGATTATGAGCGTGATCCAAGAGGCGAGTGAGCACTTGAGCGTTGAGCAGATCGCTGAACGCGTACAGGTGCGCAATCCGTATGTCAGCCTGTCCACCATTTATCGCACACTAGAACTGTTGCGTGAGCTAGGCCTGGTGCGCGAAAATCATCTCCCTGGCGAAAATCCTCGCTATGAAATTGCCGATGGCAGAGCACATCATCATCTCATCTGCCGCAAATGTCGAGAGATAATTCACCTAGATCAGCAGTTGTTGGGCGACCTCTCCGAAAAGCTGCAAGAAGAGTTTCATTTTCATGGTCTGACCCTCGATCTGGTGGCTTCGGGCTATTGCAGTACGTGCTGGCAACAAATGCAACAGGGCTAAAGCGTTGTTTCAGATGGAGCTTGACCGAGCAGTTCGCGGTAGATTTTGAGAAGGGTGCCAGTATAACCTTCCCAACTCTGTTTGAAGTCAAGCGCGGCACTCTCTTCTGGCTGCAATATAAAATCGATCTGCTGGGCCTTTACTAAAGCTTCGGCCAACGATTCACGACTGGCAGGCACATAGGGCACGCTTGCACGATGTGGCAACATACCACTGAAGCGCGGCAAATCAGGAGCGACAACCAGACGTTCGTAGGACAGAGCCAGGCTGGCACTTTCCAGCGAGCCAGCGGTATGGACAGCCAGGTGGGGCAAGACTAGCGTATCGCAGGCTCCCATATACTGAGGAAGGTCGTCTAGCTGAAATACTGATGCATGGAGACACACAGATGAGTCGCGCTCAGCTAGTTTCAGCAGGCGTTGGCTCGGTTCGCCATCAGCAGGACGACCTACCAGCAAAAGTTGAATATGTGGCAAACTCTCCGCGCTCCGATTGCCTTTGACGAGTGTATGAAACGCCTCCAGCAAGAAGAGTAGCTCACGCTCGATATGCAGGTGCGCGAAACAGAGATAGACAAAGGTGGTCGTTGGTACGATGCCCAGCATCTGGAATGCTTCCTCGCGGGGCAGTGCGGGCGGATAATAGCCACGAAAACCCGGTTGCGAGATGTAGCGGGCACGCTTGCGCCAACGTCGGTCACGATAGAGCAGATTGGGCTGACGGGTCGCGCTAATAATCATATGACTGGTATGCAGTACTTTACGCTCAAAAGCGCGACGCACACGAGAGTGGGGGCCACGCGCACTCTGCCACCAACCTCCATTGTCCGTCACCACAATGCGCAGACCCCAGCGCCGGGCTAGCCAGAGGCGAAAACGTAGATACTGGCTTTGCCGATTGGTCAATTCCAGTGCCCCCGGTCGATGAATATGGAGAATACCAACGGGTTGCTCACGGTAGCTGCGATGCCGCCAGAGCCAGCCCAACGGTATCTCTGGTTGCCCCGTGAGATAGTGCACCTCTTGCTTATCCAGTGAGTTGGTAAGGAAATCGAAGAAAGCATCTGGCGTGGGACTATGTACGAGCAGCACAGCCGGAATATCTAACTCTGGAGGTATATGCTCTAGATAGCGCAGCCGTTGGACAAAGCGCCCCCAAAAATGCGCCTGTTCCATAGCAGCCAGCAAGCGTTCAGTTGTCGGACGGCCCGCCAGACGGATCAGTGGCGTTTGCACGAATAGGCAGCGTGCAAAACTGCTCAGTTCAGACAGGATCTCGCGCCAAACATCCATAGCCTTCTCGCTGTGGGTGTGGAGATAGTTCAGCATAACCTCTGAACGTCCCTGCCAGTAGGCCCGACCCACAAAAAACGCCTGATGCAGACGCGCAGAGGTTGCACGATGCATGACGAGCGCTTCCGGCTCATACCAGAGCGTATAGCCAGCTTGACGCAGACGTTGACACAAGTCCGCCACTTCCATGCTGGCCGGTAGATTGATGCGTTTACTTAGAAAAGGCGAAAAATAGTTGAGAGCGTGCAAGGCTTCGCGTTTGACGGAGAAACCACAACTGGCAAAACTCTCATCAGAAGTGAGTTGAAGACGCTTGGAGCTGGGTGAGAAATGGCCCAACGTGTCTAGCAATTCTGTGACCATCCAGTGCGGACAAACAATATCCCAGTGCACTGTGACACGCATCCCAATTGCGTCGGCTCCGGTTTCTTCGTAAGCTAGCCAGAGATTCTCCAGCATCTGAGGATCGATCAGCGTATCATCATCCACAAAGACCACAATCTCGCCAGTTGCGGCCAGCAGACCGGCATTGCGGGCATAGGCCAGACCATTTTTGGACTCTGAAAGGCACTGAATGCGCCACGGCCCTTCCAAAACTTTCCGCTTCTGATCCTTTGTCTCGATGCAAGCATTGATCGCGTGCAGAGTTCCGTCCTGCGAACCGTTATCAACGACAATCACCTCAAAATCACGATACGCAAACGTCTGATTGCGCAAACAGGCCAGCGTAGCCAACACAGAAGTGCGACGATTATAGGTACAGAGGATAACGCTAAAACGCGGCTGGCGCTTCTTGCGATCAGATACACTTTTTTGCTTTTTATTACTTTTTGTGGTGCTAATACCTGGTCGGATAGTCATATGCTTCTCTCTTTATACTCGTCTACCACTGGCAATGTATCCCATAGAACATCCTTGATGAAAATGCTCTTCCCCTTCTGTGTTCGCTCACTATACTATACCATACCACTTTTCTGCAAATTGGCATGTATTTACTTATACATACATCAAAATTATGCATGCAAATAGTGTCTAATAAGGAAAATAGCTCTATAATCAGATATATAGGATGTTGATACGTAGAAAGTTTCTCAGCTATCAATGGGAAAACATCTTTTTCCACGGTTAAGCATTCAAAACAGGAAATATGTGGCAACTCTTAACTGTTACGAGCAAAATATCACCTAATCGCAACCGGATTCTCTCGCAAAATGCTGTGCAAAATAGGTATGGTATAAGTAACGCTTCTGTGGCGCGGAAATGAATGGTGCCACGATAGGGGTTTGTGGAAAAGGTGAGGTGGAGGATTGTGGGGTTGGATGAACAACAAGCTGCCGGGTTGGCACTGGATATGCCTATCTCGTTGATTTCTATTGAAGTCGCAAGTGGGTCAGCACATGCTCTTTCGTTAGCAGCCAGGCGGATACATAGCCAGGTCGGTTCCTCGAATAGTGTCTTGCTTCTGGAAGACATCTGCGCGTTACTCTTACCGGCAACCCCTTTTTCGGGTGCGCAGGCAATGGCGAGTCGGATTGTGCAGTTTTTGACCAATGTGCCATACGAGATGCATGTGTATCATGGCACGACGGCACTCCTGTTTTTACAACGTCTGCGCGAAGCTGGGGCTGTGACCGTCACCAGCGAAAAACATACTGAGCAGGCGTGGCCGACTTTACCAGTAAAGATGCATCAGCATCAGTCAGAGAAAAAGGAGATGCCTGTTGTCTCTTTGCCCTATCTAGCCTTTCTGACACAATATCCTGCCCCACATTTACTCCACCTCTTTCCCTATGATCTGGCTTGCCGCTACCAGTGCGCTCCAATAGGGGCTGAGCGTCATATGCTGACGCTGGCTACGTGCCATTGGTTGAACCGCGAGGTCATCGCGCAATTGCGCACAGCCACGCGTCGGGGAATTTTCCAGGTACGTTGCGAAGTAACCATGATTGACGAGATTCTGCGCTATTGGCAGTGTCTCCAGGGAGCGCCGGACGGCGGTGCTAGCTTGGAAAAAGATGAGGTATGTAGTAGTTCGAGGTAGAAGTGGGGAGGAAATATGCCGCAGATTATTATGCTTGGTATGAGTGGGTTAGATGCTGACCTCTTGCGAGTGTATGGGCCGTCTTTGCCAAACTTGCGCCGTTTGATGCTGGAATCGCCATTCCTAGATTTGCGCTCGACGATTCCGCCAGAGCCAGTGCCAGCCTGGAGCAGCGTGTATACTGGTTTGAATCCGGCAAATCACGGTCTGCTGGACAAGATGGATTGCCTGGAAAGGACCATCCCTGATCTCCAAACATTGCAAGCTGAGCTGTTCTGGGAAAAAGCTGCCCACGCTGGCAAACGAGTCTGTGTGCTCAATCCTCTGCTTGCCAGAATGGATCGTTCGATTGACGGCCTCGTGCTCTCAGCGTCCGATGCCTGCACAGATCATGTTGCCCACACGCCTGCCAGCGCCTTTCCTGCCTTGCTGGATGAGCCACTGATTCCCCCGTCCAGCCAATTGGCGACGTTCTGCGCGACTCTCTGTGAGCGTACGGAACAGCAGGTGAGCGTTGCACTAGAGATGCTTGCACGCGACAGATGGGATCTCTTTTTCGTGCAACTGGATGCCCTCGATCATATCCAGCACTTTCTCTGGCGCTATAGCGATCCTGGCGATCCGATGTATCCCGGCAAGAACGAGCATGCTAACCGCATCTTGGACTTTTATCGACTCTTCGACCAGATCGTGGGTCGTTTCCGCGCAGCCAAAGAGAGTGAAAGCGTGATCGCCGTGGTCAGCAGTCATGGGCACGAGCGGCGCTGCACCTACCGTTTGCACGTCAATGAATGGCTGCGGTCACAAAACTTTTTAACCCTACAAGACAAAACGCAACCAACAGGAGCCATACAAAGCGTCTGGCGCACATTGCTAGAAGGCACGCTGACACGGCTTCTCCCCTGGTATGAGGGACGCCAACGGGCAGGGCATAGCATCGATCAGCAAAATACCGCAGCGCAACTCGTCGAGCTAGCCAGCGCCAGTAGTTCGTATGCAGGCATCAAAATCAACCGCGATCTGCTTGCACACGAGGAGCGCGACTACAACCTAGTGCGTGAAGCCATTCTGACAGGGTTGGAGCAACTGTGCGTCAATGGTAGCCCGGTGGTTCACTGGGCCAAGACACGCGAGCAATGCTACCAGGGCCGCTATCTTGACCGCTATCCTGATATACTCTTCGCCTTGCGCAACGACTTCGGGGTAGGCAGAAGTCTCGGCTCGTCGCTGGTCAGTGCTGATTTGACCCATCGCCTGATCTCTGGCACGCACAGCGCAAATGGCGTTTTCCTGCTCCAAAACTGGCCTGAAGAACTAGAGGTCTATGAGGATTTCCAGCCACCCACCGTCATGGATGTTGCGCCCACACTTTTGCGCCTGCTGGATGTGGAGTGCGCCGGTTTGGATGGGCAGATGCTCGTGCAACCGCGTGTGGTTCGCCAGCTTATCTAATCTCTCATATTCCTGACATGCTACAGCGACACGGCCTGGCGGTTCTGTTCAAACTGCTAGGCCGTGTCGCTGTAATTACTCCGTGACGTTTTTCTCCGAGATCAGGGGAAGTGTGAGGGCGTTTCATGCGTATCTGGCGCTGGCTTGTTCAGCTGACCAGACTGGTGTTGTGTAGGCTCTTCTTCATCCAATGCCTCTGCTGTCTCCCCTCCGTCCTCTGGGAATTGTTCGGGATGATTGGTACGCCAATCCTGCCACGTTGTAATCAGCACAGCCTGGATCAGTCCTGCGAGCGGCGAACCCAGGACTGCCCCCCAAATACCGAAGAGTTCCGCACCCGCCAACAGGGCAAAGAGCGAGACCGCCGGGTGCACACCCACAGCCTTGCCCACAATGCGCGGAGCCAGGATATCGCCCTCGATGACATGCACAACCACAAAGTAGATCAGTACGAACAGGGCAATCAGCCAGCCCTTGCTAAGAGCGATCAGCACGCACAACACGCCAGAGATAATAGTACCGATAATTGGTACAAATTCCAGGATAAACGCGACCACGCCCAATAGCACCGCGTAGGGCACACCCAGGAGCGTCATACCAACACCGACCAGCACGCCAACCGTCGAGGACATAATCAACTGGCCGCGAATATAGCCGCCGACCACACGCTCCAACGTATCCAAGAGAAAGTGAATGCGTTCGCGCTGCACCATAGGGGCATTGTGGCGTAACCAACTCACCGCACGTCCACCATCAGACACCAAATAAATGCTCAATATCGCCACGATAATCACATTCAGCATAAAGTCTGCAATTCCGCTAAGCAGAGGCAATGCCCCACCTACAATACCTGTAGCTTGCTGCTCAACCAGTTGTTCCAGGCCGCGCAACTGATCGGGGGTAATACCAAAACGTTGAAAGAATTGTAAAATTGGTATTTGTTGCTGCTGCCCCTGTGCCTTCAACAAGCCCTGGATGTTCACGGCCAGCGCAGAAACCTGACCAATAGTTGTGCTGACAATCGCGTAGAAGAGCAGGCTAATCCCGCTCAGCACCACCAAATACACCACAATCACCGCCAGGATACGCGGCATAAAACGCTGCAAAATCTTCACCGCTGGCGTCAACGCAAAGGCCAGCAAGGCCGCGACAACGACAACCAGGACAGAGCGAATGACGTAGCCAGCCGCCCAGAAAAGCAGGCCGCTCAAAACCAGCCACGCGAGAATGGCAATAGGAATATCGCGCCGTCTAGCCCATGTTGTCGCGTGCTGCGCCTCTCGCTCAGCACGACTGCTGTGATAGCGATTGCTATTCATAATACTGTATTCCACATTTCTGCCAGAATGTTTCTAGCGCAAAGATTTTGAGGTTCCCTGTAAATGCACACAGGTCTTCTCTATTACTATACGATCAAAGACCAGAAAATAGTTCAGTGAATTTGGGTAATCCGATACGATTTAGGGGTATTTTTTTGAGCACAAAAAAAGAGAGGCAATAAACCTCTCTCTTGTGGCTGGAGTGCAGGGATTCGAACCCCAATCGACCGCTCCAGAGGCGGTAGTCCTACCATTGAACGACACTCCAATGTTCCTTAACGAGACGTATAATACCGCATCGTGATTGAGTTGTCAACCCTTTATGGGCATTTTTTTTGCGAACTGCCAGCCTACCGCAAACATTTGGAGATTCTGGTCAGCGATACTGGGCAAGCGCAAAGTGATAGCCTCTTCCAAAGCTGAACGCGGCAGCAGGTCCACAGTACCGCAAAGCACGCCAAGCATGACCATGTTGACGCGGCTGGCCTGGTGATCCTGCTCGTTGTCACACGGTTCTGTGGGTAGGTGTTCGGGCACAAAGAGCACGCGCACATCCCGTTCCGCCAGGGCTTGTGTGATCTCGGTTTGTGTGGGATAATGTCGGCCCGCCAAGCCAGCAGCGATGGGCAAACGGCGATACGTGCTGACAAAGGCCCGCGCACCCGTTCGGGCCATAGGCAACGCACGCAGCACTTCGCTCATCTCCAAAGTCAACAAAAAATCTGCCTCGCCCATAGGAATCGCTGGACTGCTGGATGGGCCAAGGCGCATGTGACAAATGCCCGCGCCTCCCAAGCGGGCCAAGCTCACTCGCGAGAGCACGCGCACCTCTTGTTCAGCAATCTCCGCAGCCAGGGCTAGCATCTCCATCATGGTCAACGCGCCCTGGCCACCAGTTCCGATTATCACGAGATTTGTGGTTTTTTCAGTCATCTATCCCAACCTTAATCCTGTAATACATGTTTCAAAGCGACACTACTCAAAACCGCTTGCTCCTCTATTGCGATAGGTTTGATGGCCTCGAAAGGGCAGGCGGAGACACACAGACCGCAGGCGACACAGGTGGCTGTATCGATACTCAGACGCGGCTGGAGATCGTCCAACGAGAGCAGCACCGAAGGACAACCTACTTTGGAATAGCAAGGGGTGTCCACGCAACCGCGTCCAGCCAGGCAGGCTTGTTGATCCACCTGAACCTGCTGGGGACGAATCAATATCCCCTGCGTGGTGCAGGGAGCTTCCGCGATAACGACTGAGACGCCGGGATACAGCATGGCCTCGCGCAACGTCTCGATCATCGTTTCAAGCTGATAGGGATCGATGCGACGAATAGACGCGACCCCACAGCCGCGTGCAAGCAGAGCGATATCGGCCCGCACGTTCGGCTCACCATCAAAGCGTTGACCCGTGCCCGCGTCAGGCTGCATACCAGTCATGGCGCTACGGCTATTATCGAGGATCAGCAGGGTCAGGTTCACCCCAGCCTGGACCGCGTTGAGCAGCCCGGCAATGCCGTTGTGATAAAAGGTGCCATCGCCCATCGCAGCCAGGATTGGTTTCTCGATGCCCGCCTGCTTCAAACCCTGCGCGATCCCAATGCTGGCCCCCATCGAAACCTCGGTCCAACAAGTCTCCAGAGGCGCGTTCATACCGATAATCGTGCAACCAATATCGCCAGTGGTAATCACCTCGTCTCGCGCAAAACCCAACCGCTCGATAGCCTGATTGAGCGCGTAATAGCTCATGCGATGCGGGCAGCCGGGACAAAATTCCAACGCACGCGCCATCGGCAACAACGTTTGTGCGGGCCTCTGTCTCTCTTCCCCAACCTGAACCGTTAAATTATCTAACAACCCATCTTCTGAACCAGCTAACAGCGCCTCCAAAGCATGCGCAACCAATTCGACAGAATAATCGCCCACACGCGGCAGATCGCCTCGGCGCTTGCCAAGCACAACAGCGAAGTGTCCCATCTCAGCCAGTTCGGCCAGCACCTCCGTTTCGATCAGCGGATCAAGCTCCTCCAACACAAGTACACGTTCGAGCGTGCCCAAAAACTCGCGCAAAAGCTGGTGCGGCAACGGATGAACTTGGCCTATTTTGAGCACAGCAATGTCGCCGTAACGTGCAAGGTCGCGCTGGCGCAGTTCCTCCACATAGGTCGCGCTAACACCAGCCACAACGATACCCAGGCGTGCTTGCCCAGAGGCGGCAGGTATTATGCGATTGACCCCCGTAGCCTGTGCACACAGTTCGCCCGCGTGCTCTAGACGCCGTAACGCGTCGGCGTGCTGTTCCAGGCACCACTGCGGTGTGGCCTTGGTGAATTTCGCCAGATCGCGCTCGAAATGGGCTGGGGAACTCGCTGGTCGCTGCTCAAGCTTGCCCACTTTCATAGTCGTAATCGCGTTAGCTACGGCGGTGGTTGCCAGTAGGAAGACTGGCGCACCCGTTGTTTGAGAAATCTGAAAAGCTAGCAGGGTCAGCGCGTAGGCTTCTTCCGGGCTGGCTGGCATAAGCAGGGGTAGGCTCGTCAGGCGGGCATAGTGGCGCGAATCCTGCTCAACCATGCCATAGTATGTGCCCACATCGTCCACAGCGTAGACAACCAACGCGCCACGCACGCCACTATGCGCGATGGAGAGCAGTGAATCCGCCATGACATTGATACCGGACATTTTCATCGTCACCAGGCTGCGTTTGCCAGCCCAGGCCGCGCCAGCCGCCACTTCCAGGGCGACTTTCTCGTTGACGCTCCACTCTACAGTCATATTATAGGTCTTAGCTAGAGGCAGCAAGGCTGTAATAGTTTTGGTGCTGGGGTTGCCGGGATAACCAGTCACTATATCCACACCAGATTCTAGAGCCGCACGCGCCACCGCTTCATCGCCCGTCAGAAACAGGCGTTTACCAGGTGTGGTGAGAAAATTCACTTTGGGTCTCCATTATGTCAAATCGACGCAGTTATTTTTCTTTTTCAGGGACATTTTATAGTATAACAAAGAACGAGGATACATTCATAGTCATAAATGTATCCTCGTTCCAAGCGTCGCTATGTAGGTATCCTACGATTGGGTGATTCCGGGAGCCGCAAACCGCGTTTGGTACGCTTCCGAAGCCAATTTCCTATCCTCGGCTATAGGAACCACGGCCACGGCCACGGCCACGTCTCAAGCCCATCGTCAAGAGTTGCCAGATGGCTACCAGGATGATCGCGCCAATCAGTGCCCGGATAATGGGAACGCCATACACGTTGATATCCCCAATCCCATTGATGATGATGACCTTGGTGAGCAGCCAGACCCCAACAAGCGCCGCGATGATAGCACCAACGAAGCCGAATGGCAACCGTCTGCCAACGAGAGCTTCTGCGACCAAACCAACAACTGCTGCAACGATCAGGTAAATGATAAAATTGAAACCGAAGGTCCAGACATTGTCACCCAGTTTAATGGTGACGCCATCGGCCAGAATAAGCGATACTATGTGCATTTTATCCTCCTTTTGAGGGATGAAGGTCAACATCCCTGTCACCGCGTGTTTTACGTGTGACAGACTACATTGAAGTATAAGACAACGACAAATGTGAGAGATTGAACAGCCTTCTCAGGCTAGCCAGACATCTCCCTGGTCTTGAGCCAGCAAGAGGAAATGCCGACAAGGACACTCTTGACACTCGTGAGCACCTCCAAATGGATACATCTTTCACATGTACCTTCCTAAAAATGAAAAATCAACAGACCTAGCAGTAGTAAATTGCGTGATATAATTTTCCTAGAAGAAATATGCATCCTACGGTCGTCATGAGCCCCGGCTGGAAAGCGCGGGGCATCCTGACCGCTTTCAGGCGAAGCTGCTTCGCCGCAATTTTATGCATTGAAAGAAGGAAAAGATTCATGCGCAGTAAAATTACAGTGATTGGGGCGGGTTATGTGGGTAGCACACTCGTCCAACGTCTGGCAGAGCGCGATTATGCCGATGTCGTGATGTTTGACATCGTGCCAAATATGCCCCAGGGTAAGGCTCTTGATATACTTGAGGCAGGTCCAGTATTGGGCTACGATTCGCTGGTAATGGGCACCAATGACTATGCCGATACTGCCAACTCTGATATCGTTGTGATCACTTCTGGCTTTCCACGCAAACCGGGTATGTCGCGTGACGATCTGGTAAAGAAGAACCAGGAGATTATCACGCAGGTGACTGAGCAGGTGGCGAAACACTCGCCCAACTGCGTGATTATCATGGTCACGAATCCGCTGGACGCCATGGCGCAGCTAGCGATGCACGTTACGGGCTTCCCCCGCGAGCGCATTATTGGTATGGCCGGTGTGCTGGATACCGCACGTTTCCGCACGTTTATCGCGCAAGAGGTTGGCGCGTCAGTCCGTGATGTTCAGGCGTATGTACTGGGTGGTCATGGCGACACGATGGTGCCGTTGGCTCGCATGTGCACGGTAGGCGGTGTGCCGATCTCACAAATGATTTCTGCTGAACGCATCGAGCAAATTGTGCAGCGTGCCCGCGATGGCGGCGCTGAGATCGTCAAGTTGCTCGGCACAGGGAGCGCCTATTTTGCGCCCTCGGCCTCGGTGCTGCAAATGATCGATTCTATTTTGCTCGACAAGAAAATGATTATGCCCTGCACCGTCCATCTGCAAGGCGAATACGGCATCAAGAATCTCTTCATCGGCGTGCCTGTCAAACTGGGCGCAAAGGGTGTGGAAGAGATCATCAAGATCGAGCTTGACGAGCACGAGCAAGCGATGCTACGCAAATCAGCGAACGCGGTTGAGGAACTGATTAAGGTGATGGGGATTTAAGTACCTATCCTAATACCATTGCTGTCGTGAGAGGGACATATGGCACCTGCTACATGCTCCTCTCACAACAGCAATGGTTATTTTTTATCCTTACCCAGTTAAAGTTGCTCTATTCCTTTTATCGTTGCCTGTAATATGCTAAAATAGGTACAAGAATAAAGCATAAGGTCATGAAACAGGTCCAATTAAAGAAACGGTCGTCTGAACATTGAAAGGTAAATTGCTATGAACAGGTTCCTCGTGATTATCGAGCCAGGGAGCCACAATTATAGCGCATACGTGCCCGACCTACCTGGCTGCATCGCTACGGGTAAAACGCTGGAAGAGGTCAAGGGCAATATGCGCGAGGCGATTAGCCTGCACCTTGAGGGGATGCTAGAAGATAATGAACCAATCCCATCCTCTGCTAGCTTGGCAGAATATATGGATATTCCTTCGCCCACATCAGCAGCTTGAGTAACGCTTGGCAGATAATTGAACCTCATTTTCGCAAAAGGGGACTCTGAAACGGTCAAAAAGACTACCAATTTTGTGGTATACTCAAACTGATGCGACTGGTTTGTAGAACAGGGAACCAGTATTGGCGTACGTTTTCCTGTCACCGAAATGTACGAAAAAACTCGCTTTGCCAACCAATAATCATACATGGGTATTCTTCCGCTCATCCTTTATTCCTCTTCATCATCATCTTCTTCCACTTGCCATCTTTTCCCCTCTTTCTCCACTTTCTTCATCTCTTCGCCTGCAATCACGACAATATACTCGCCCTTTAGCTTGCCCTGTTGCGCGGCCTCCAGCAGGGTGGAGAGCTTGCCGCGTCTGACTGACTCGAACATTTTGGTGAGTTCGCAGGCGAGCGCGGCTTCGCGGTCTCCGAAAATGGCGAGGGCGTCGTGCAAGAAGGATTCGATGCGATGGGGGCTTTCGTAGAAGATAAGCGTATGGGGCGCGTGCTGGTCGATCTCTAAGAAGCGACGGCGCTGGCCTGGCTTGCGCGGAGCGAAGCCGCGAAAAGTAAAGCTGTGAACAGGCAAGCCAGAGAGCACAACGGCCATAATAAGCGCGGTTGCTCCGGGGATCATGGTAACGTCGAGTCCGACCTGGATAGCGCGGCGCACAAGCGTGAAACCGGGATCAGCAATACCAGGCGTACCCGCGTCTGTGACAAGCGCAACAGAACTGCCTTGCAGGAGCAGGTCTTCGATACGCTGACCAGCCTGCTGCTCGTTATGCTCGTGAAAAGCGATTTGCGGCTTGGAGATCTCAAAGTGTTTGAGCAGCATACCAGTTTTGCGTGTGTCTTCGCTGGCAACATAATCGACTTCGCGCAAGATGGTAAGCGCTCGCAGAGTGATGTCCTGTAAATTACCTATGGGTGTTGCGACAAGATATAACATAGAGTCCTCTCCACTTTAGTATTTAGAATATGTACGTTATAACACGCTTCAGGCCTGCTGGGAAGAGATTGATCTGACTGGCCTTTCATCTCTACTCCTTTAGTCCAGCTAATCGCGATATGTTTGCTTGGCTGCTCCATTGTGAGGGATGTCCACGCAAAAACATCGTGCAGGAGTTCTGCAATGTATGGCCAGATATCCTATAATAAGGCCAAAAGGCAAAGGAAGTATTCTACAATATGTCAAATCAGTCTGAAAAAGCCGAGGAGCAGCCAACCCAGTTGACGCATCTAGACGAGAGCGGCAATATTCATATGGTCGATGTGACAGAGCGGCCTGTAACCGAACGCGGGGCTGTTGCCAAGGCGAGAGTGCGTATGCAACCACACACCGTATCCCTGATCGAGAACAATCAGGTCTCGAAGGGGAGTGTGCTGGAAGTGGCGAAGATCGCCGCGATCATGGCCGCCAAACAGACGCCACAGATCATCCCACTCTGCCATCCGTTGCCCATGACACACATCGATGTACAATTTCAACTCGATAGTGCGCAGGGCTTGATCTTTATTGAAGCACGCACGCGCACGACTTATAAAACCGGCGTAGATGTCGAAGCACTAACGGCAGCTACGGTGGCAGCACTCACTATCTACGATATGTGCAAAGGGGTGGATACGACGATTACGCTGGAACAAGCCTATGTTGCCCGCAAAAGCGGAGGGAAAAGCGGAACCGTCGATTTCCAACCAGAATCAGGCGCTTAACTTTCAGTTGGGCGTACATCGAGCTTCTTGAACAGCGTTTCGAGTAAATTGCGCTCTTCAGGATTGCTCAAATGCAGTTCGGTGCGACCCAGGGGAGTCGTCAACGTGCCATCGGACTCGACGGGTCCGGCGCTGCGAATGGCGTAGGGGTTGCCGCCAAGCCAGCGAATGGGTTCCAGCAGGGTACCAAGCGGAATGGAGATCAGGAGAGATTTTTCGCGTAAAGACACATCCAGGTCTACCAGGCTTAAGATCAAGAGATCACCTTCCTGGGTGATAGCGCCCTCCAGGGGACCAGCTTGCAAATCGATGCTCACTGGCTCATTTGTGGGCGAGATCATCTCAGCCCGGCGCACCCTGCGCCCTCGTGTGCCACTGCCTGTACCTACCAGCGACGCGTATGAGAGCATGCCCTGCTCTGGAGGTGCCTCTGTAGTGCTGCTACTAGCAGTATACAGGCTGGCAACCTCAACCAGGTCGCGTAGGGCACGCTGGCGCAGGGTGGCCTGCATAATATAGCGGCTCATCTGCATGGCTTGCTGGAGCAATGAACGCGCCCAAGCATCTGCGTCGCCACGCTCTCGATGGGCCTGGCGAAGAACCGATCTCGCCTCGCCAATCAAAAGCTGGCAAAGAAAGACCAGCAATTTGGGTGAGGTCGTGGCAAAGCTCGCGGGAAACGGTGTATGCAGCGAGGTTGTCACGGAGCGAGCGTCGGCGGCCAGGGCTGTCGAGAGGGCATCGTAAGTTTCCAGGTAGGCGCGATGGCAGGTAGGACAGCCAATCAAATGAAAAAACAGCGGCGCGTAGCGAGTTGTGGCTGTAGGATCTTGTTTCATCAAAGCCAGTGCGAAATTGGGAATCTGTGGATAGAACTCAGCATGGTAGTTCGCACTGAGCAGACTCACATCCTCGCCCACCGGGATCTGTTCAGTGAAGATCGCACGCGGCTTGCTGGTCAGCAACTGGTATAGCCAGCGTGCCAACGATGCGTTTTGCTCGCGTGGATCGGGTATCCCTACAAATTGATTGCTCATAATTGCCCTCCAGAGTATCTGCTTACTCTTCCTCATAGAAGCGGGTCAACTGCTTCTGCTGAACTGGGGTCAGAGAAATTGTCTCCGCGCCCTGCCAGTCGAGCAAGCCTGCATGTACCAGATGTTGAAGACCCGTTTGCACCTCCCTTAAGGAAAGACCATCCTGCGTCAGGGTCTGTAGAGGAACCGTGACGTTACTGGTTCCACTGGAATTTGCTCCATACTCAGTCAAACGTATTGCAAGCATAACTGCCAAATTGGTACTACTTTTTTGCAAGCAAAGACGTAATTTTTTGTGGGCATGGTCCTTGTGTTGGCTGAGATGGGCTAGGGGAGTGTTTTCCGACTGGGCAGAGATATCCGCACGCACTTCGTTGACCAGTTCACTCGCACCCAGTCCCTCTAATTCTTGAAGCACCGCCTGCAACTGGTGCGGCGCGGCACAGAGCGCCTCGATACACTTCTTAAGGATCAGGCGCAACTGCTCTTGTGCAGCGACCTCTAGGGCAGCAGTTTCAGGATTGGCGAAGGGGATATTTCCCCAGAATGGTTCAACTGCTGAATTCAATGGATCATTCTCGTCATCCGGGTTGCCCTGAGCCTCCAATTCGCTGGTTGTGCTCATCGGGAGACGCCGCCGTCGGAGGCGATCAATGGCCTTATTCTGCACCATGCGGTTCAAAAAAGCATAGAATTGCGCGTTATTCAGCTCATCCAGCGCTGTTTTGGGAGATTGGTCACTGCCTCCCAACAATTGGATACGCGTGAGATACTCAATCACATGTCCAGTTACCTGATCCATCTCAAACGCATCGAATGCCAGTTGCCCCAGGTGCCGCTGAGCGCGATGCTGCAGATAGGTACAGAGAGCAGGATAGCTTTGCTCCAAGTGATATCGAAGATCATTCGCTGAAAATGGCATTCTCGTAAAAACCTCGCATGTTATTTTCCCCAGTGGCACACTCTTCCTTATTATTCTAACATGTTCCGTTCAGCTTGCCTATTGGTTGTAGACAAAAAGACACGACCACATGCACACTTCATGCGCATGTGGTCGTGTCTTTTTGTCTACAACTATTCCATGTCGTGACGATTGCCCAAATGTTGATGCTCATAGGCTTTTTTAATCGCGGCCAGACTACGCTGTACCTCGTTACGCGCCTCCAGGAGGTTGGCATAGCGGAAGTAAGCGCGAGCAGCCAATTCGTGAGCATTAGAGGCATCGAGCAAATCGAGAGCCTGCTGGAAAAGCTCGTCGGCGTTGGCGAAATCATCGGCCTGATGATGAATCTGAGCCAGAACGATCAGAGCTTGCCCCTGCGTTTGCGCGTCCTGGCTTGTACGAGCGAAGCGCAGAGCATGTTGTGCCTCTTGTTCTGCTTCCACATGCTGGTTGCGTTTGAGGAGCAGTTCAGCCAGGCTCGTATGGCAAACCGAGGCAGCAATGTCGTCATCGAGCTCCTGCTCAATAGCGATAGCTATGCGATATTCGCGTTCCGCCTCGTCCAGGTCGTTCTGCCTTTCCAGGGCTTTGCCCAAACGCTGATGGGAAAGACCTTCCAGGCGCTGCTCGTCGCACATTTCGTAGATGGCGAGACTACGCATCATATACTCGCGTGCAATGGTGAGTTTGCCCAGAGCTTTGTAGTTTTTACCGATCTCCATATACTTATGGGCAAAACTGCGGGCATCGCGGCTCATATCTTCCAGAGTAGCCAGAGCACGCTGGTAAAAGCTCACTGCGTTCTCCAGGTCGCCATGCCGGAAGTAGTCACTCGCCAGATTGTTATAGACATCCAGAGCAAAGACTGGGTCCAGAATCTGCCCATTTTCGATGACATTATAACAGCGCAAATGATTTTCTCTGGCAAGAGTATAGTTCGCGAGGAGGAAGTACGCTTTGCCCAGCAAGTTCCTGGCACGCTCGATATACTCCACATCATTCAAATTCTCGCCCTGCGTCACAGCTGCACGCAGATCCACCACCGCTTCCTGATATTCTTGGATGCCCAGGTGAATCTGGCCGCGCAAGAAGAATAAACGGTACACCTGATCGGTGGTAATGCGGTCGGGCTGGATTGGTGTCAGGAGTTCATTGGCCTCAGCATAGGCGTGCTGCTGAACCAGAACACTCGCTTGCAGCAGATCCACATCGACCTTCTGGTCAGGCCCAGAATCAGCAGGTGAGTACCCAACCGCCTGAGCCTCTTTGACACCAGCCGGGCTTCCATCTAGCAGGAAGGTCAGGGGAACATCCAGACGTTTGGCCAGGACCGAAAGCGCCCGTAACGATGGACGAATTTTCCCACGTTCAATCGCAGAGATGTACGAAATGGAAAACTCCGGTGCTGCAAGTTGAGCCTGGGTCAGTCCGAGCTTTGTGCGTACTTCGCGTATATTCGTGCCTACTCTGGCCGCAACCGCTTTTCCTATGTTAGCGGTTTCTGTTAAAGCCATACGAACGTTGTCCTTTCGTGAGGATAGGGGGGACCATATCCTCGTACCTCTGCTCGCCGTACATGCATGTTGTACTGGCAATCGTTCTAAGCGCATAACCCCATTGCTGAGGATGGAGAATGCCTACATTCTTCTTGCCTAGCAGATTTGTCTCTGAAAAATTGTACAATCTTTCTTTCTACAGTATAAAGGAAATGAATCGATATTTCAAGGAAAGAGAGTCCGGTAAAATAGCGATTATCTTCTAGTGGAATTTTGGCAAGAGTACATATTGTTCAATTACATTGGTATTCCATGGATTAAACGATGAATCTCACTGCGTTATCCTGCTACAATCATCTCTACAGCAATTATAAGCTCGTTAGAAAATTCGAGAGAACCATGAATAGAGTTTGCTCTTGTATTTCTCATAAGCTGATCATACCATATATACTTTCTTCTAAACAAATAGAGTAGGAAAATCTTTGGGTTATGGTACCTTTTGGACTAGCACATTTGGGTAGGAGACAGGGAAGACACTTTTGTTTGCTGATAAGCATACGCCTGCTTCCAATACAGAATCGCTGCGTGTAACAGCCCCCGCTCTTCCAGTAAGCGAGCATAAGAAGTCAGATGCTCTACCAGATCTTCAAAGAAGTGCAAATGTTCGAGCATCGTCAACCCGGCGATAAAAGACTGATCTCCCTGGTCGTATGCTTGCTGCGCATAGGCAAGCCTGCCCTGAAGAATGAGAGCATCAGCGTGAATCATGCTCGCGCCAAATGGGCTAGCCAATTCTAGAGCCTCATGCACAGAGGACTCGGCCTGACTGAGATCCGCGTGCGCGAGAAACCAGGCGGCGAGATGTACTTTGGCACTGGCCTGTACAAGCGGGTTCTGGCGTGTGCTAGCCTCCTGGGAGAGCGCGAGCAGGTAGACATATGCTTCATCCGGTTGGCTTTTTAGCAACGCACGCCCCAAAGCGTGTTGGATCTGATTCTTTACTGCTGGTAGCTGGCTTTGGAGGTCCGCTTGCAGCCATTTTGCATGGGAGAGTGCAGCCCAGACGGGTTCGGTTCTCTCCTGATAAAACGTTGAAAGGTTGCGGTAGGCTATTTGGGAGTCTTGCGAAGGGGTCTGGGGCTGGATCAGCGTCAACACCTGCTGAAACATCTCCAAAGCCTGAGCAAATGCTCCCAGTTGGCTATAGGCTTGTCCCAGGCTTGTATAGACTTGGGCAAGAAAAAACACATCGTTAGCCAGAATCGGCCATTGTTCTAGCGCGGCCAGACTTGCCTGCTGGAAATGGACGGCCTGTTCCATCCGATGCATAGCCGCATACACGGCTCCTTGCACGTTCAAAATACGTGGATAAAGCGGGTCTGTTGCTGCCTTAGCCATACTCGCAGCTTCAGCCAGGATAGATTCGCTCTCCTGCACATTGCCTCCCGCCAGATAGGCCCGCCCCAACACATACGATACAGCAATCTGCTGACGCGGCTCACCTTTCTGCACAAGGAGAGGCTGCACGAGGTCTATCGCCTGCGTAGGCTGCCCCTCGTGTAGCGCGATCTGGGCCTCTACCAGCAACCATTCCCATTCCTCATACGCTTGGGAACCGTTTCTGGTCCCCGCGTGTGGCCCGCTCGTGACCCGACGATGCGGCGATAAGAGATGTGTGCTATTCATCCCTAAGCGTTGCGCAAAAATTTCGAGAGCACGTAGCGAAGGTTGAATCTGTCCACGTTCGATGGCAGAAATATAGCTGACTGAGAAATCTGGTTGAGCAAGTTGATTTTGAGTGTATTTTTTGGCTAGACGCGCCTCACGTAACTTCGCTCCAACCGTCTGTCCTAGGTGATCGGATGGATTTAACGGCATAAAACTTCTCCAACACTGTAACTTTTTCTGAACAAGAAATCAATAAATAAGAAAATAGATGTATACTCAGTGTATAACATGAGTATTTCGCTGTCAATATGGGAATTGGCGCGTTGGCGCGTCAGGCCGAGATGATCTCTAACCCCGCCCAACGCGCCAATGATGTGCATTCAAAATTTATTCCTGCCTATTTCCATCATCGCCCCACCACAACCTTCTCATCTCTTCACTGGTCGCTAGCAACTCATCCAACGTCCCTGCCGCGTCGATCCTGCCATCTTTGAGAACAATGATGTGATCGGCACGTTGCAGAGCGGTGCGGCGGTGCGTGACGACTAGACAGGTCGCATCATCCCGTTCAAAGATGCGTTCCCAAAGGGCACGTTCGGTCTCGACATCCAACGCGCTAGACAGGTCGTCGATCACCAGTAACGCTGCGCCTCGCACCAACATACGCGCCGCCGCTGCACGCTGCACTTGACCACCTGAGAGCTTGACGCCACGGGTGCCCACCGGTGTCTCCAACCCTGCCGCCAGCGCCTGTACATCGTGCTCCAGGACAGCGCCCCGCACAGCGGCAGCCAGGGTCGCAGGGTCATCGGGTAGCCCCAGGAGGATGTTTTGCTTGAGCGTCTCGCTGAACAGGCGCGGCACCTGTGCCGTGTACGCCGCGTGAGGCGGTACAAAGAAGGAAGCCGTGTCGTCCACAATGTGGCCGTTCCACTGGATCTCGCCGTCCTGCCGGGGCAGCAAGCCCAGCAGGGTCTGCAAGAGTGTCGTTTTGCCGCTACCTGTGCGCCCTGTCACCACCGTCAGGGTGCCACGCGGCAGGCACAGGTCTACATCGGCGATACCACGCCCCGATTGCGGGTGACGATAGGTCAGCCCTCGCCCTTCCAGGAGAAGCAAGCGCTCGGTTGTGTTGCGCACTGGCGCTGGCACGCTGGGCAAGGGTCCGCGCAGGTGTAGCGAGGTGGGTTCTACCAGCGCGGTCGGTGAAGCACCACCCAACAGATCATTCATGCGGGTAAAAGCGACCCCTGTCTGCTGGTAGTGGGCCAGGAATTTGCCCAGATCGGCGGTAAAATCAGCGATAAAGCCCATATACGAGATGAACAGGACGAAATCGCCTACGGTCAAGCTACCACCGCGCAGGCTGCCAGCGGCCATCAGCATAATCAGACCCGTACCCACGCTCACAGTATTGGCTGTAATGGCGTCCAGAACCTGCGTTGCTAAACGATCAACCAACATGGCTTTACGGCGTTGCTCGTTCAGCCGTCGGAAGTGGGCCACGGCTCGCTCTTCGGCTCCAGCTCCCTGAATCGTCTGGACCGCTGCCAGGATATCGCCGATGGCTCCTGTTACTTGGCTGGTGGCTTGACTGCTGGCTGCACGGTAGCGACCCAGCGCAGTGCTAGCCCACCGCGCCAGGATAGTCACAATCACGAGAGGGAGAATGACAACCAGGGTCATGCGAACGTCAATATGCAGAAGCACCAGAAATACCCCTATGGCAAACAGACCCTGGTAGGTAATCTCGTCGATCCAATCCAGGCAATCCTCAGCTTGATAGGCATCGTCACGAAAGCGGCTGATGGTTTCGCCAATGGAATAAGGCAGAGCATTGGCCCCCGGCTGTTTCAGGATGTACTGGAGCAGGTTGCGACGTAACAGCCCACTCGACATGAAGCGCATGTGGATTTCCACAAAGCCTGCGATGTGATACACAACTACACGGCTCAGTGCAAGCACTACCAGGAGCACAATCAGTCCCGTTATACCCATCGACGGATGGGCCCGTCCGGTAAGTGTGTCAAAGTAGATGCTAGCAATCAGCCCCACCAGAACGTATGATATGCTCATCGTGCCCCATAACATTCCGTGAGACAAGTAGAGCCAGGGCTTGTAGCGGGCCATTTTCACCAAATAGCGCCAGATTGGTAGCGGCTTCATAGCGATACCTCCAATGTTTCGACCCGCAGCAACTCGGCAAAGCGAGAAGTGGGATCAGCAGCGAGGACAAGCCGCGCTCCGTACTCGCGTACCTGCCCATCTTCCAGGACAAGAATATCGTCAGCGTAGGCGAGCGTGGCCAGCCGGTGCGCCACGATGATACCGGTACGACCTGTGAGCAGCCGACCCAGTGCGGTATGCACCAGCCGATCCGTGGCTGGATCGAGGCGCGAGGATGCCTCGTCCAGGATCACCAGATCAGGGTTGCGCAGCAAGATACGTGCACAGGCCAGCACTTGTGCCTGTCCAGCGGAGATCCCGGCACCGCCGACCAGGAGCGGCGTGTCCAGCCCGCGCGGTAGCTCCCGTAGCCAACTGGCCAGACCCAGAGTATCCAGCACAGTGCTCATCCGCTCATCCGACACGCTGTCGTCGAAGAGGGTTAGGTTGTCGCGTACGCTGGCATGGAAGAGGTGTACCTCCTGGGAGACCAGACCGACGCGTGCACGCACATCCGCAATGCGCACATCCCGCAGGTCCACGCCTCCCAGGCGCACGACGCCCGTCAGTGGATCGTAGAAGCGCAGGAGGAGCCGTGTCAGCGTTGTCTTCCCGCTACCTGTGCGTCCCACCACACCCAGCACGCGGCCCGGCGCAAGCGACACGCTAATGTTGCTCAGAACTGGGGCGTCCTGCGCGTAGCTAAAGGAGATGCCGTCCAGATCCACCGCCAGCGGGCCTAGCGGCAACACGACGCCAGGGCCATCAGCCACAAGCGGCACTGTACCCAGAAGATCCGCGACACGGGTTATGCTGGCGTCCGCCTGTTGCAGGTCTTGCACTTCGTTGCGGATCTGCTCGGTTGGCTGGCGCAGCATCTCGGTACACTGAAAGATCAGATAAACGGTGCCGATGGTCAGCGTGCCAGCCTTGAACAGCATGGCACTCAAGGCAAAGGCGACCGCTATGCCGAGCGCAAACAGCCCCTGGCTAGTGGCACTCATGCTGTAGCTCCACATCTGTGCTTTACGCTTTACGGCCAGCCACGAGCGCATTACCTCGGCGCAACGGCGCAGCACAAATGCGCCAGCCCCGCTCGACCGGATATCCTCCAGGCCGGCCAGGTATTCGCCCAGGAAGCCATAGAAAGTGGCGCTGGCCTGGCGATCTGCGACCCAGGAGGGTGTGGCAACAGCGCGGATGCGCAACATGACTGTCAAGGCCAGCACGACAAAAAAGCTCATCGCTAGACCTACCCGCCAGTCCACATGATAGAGCAGCCCAAGCACACCCAGCAACAAGAGGCCGTTGCCAAGCACAGAGACGACAAACCGTGAGAAGAAGCGGGCCAGGGTGGCTACGTCACCGTCCACCCGCTCGATCAGCTCGCCCGGCGTATGGGCCGTGTGAAACGTGGCGTCCAGCCGCAACAGATGAGCGACAAGGTCGGCACGCAGCTCGTTTGTTGCCGCCCAGCTCACATTTTCGGCCACGTAGGTTTCGGTGACAGCCAAGCCCTGGCCCACTAAAGCCAAGCCTATGGTCAGCAACGCCAGAACAATTAGGTCGCGCTGATCTCCGCCAGAGGTGGCTTGGTCGATGAAGTGACTCGCCACCAGTGGTGTGACCACCTGCACACAAATGGTGCCACCCAGGATCACAGCCAGAAAGACCATCCTCAGCCACTGGGGCCGCAGATAGTGGACCAATAGCCGCCAGTAGCGGTTCAATGCCTGAAAAGAGCGCATGAGAAGTTCCTCGTCTCGCTGCGAACAGCAAGGTAATCGGACAGAAAAAGAGGCGTGGAGAGTGGTGATGCTGAACGGGAGGCAATGTGCTGCTGCGTGCGGATGAGCAGGCAAGCAAAAAGAAGCCCTACAAGGCTAAGTGGGCTGGTTGTGAAGAGCGAAAAAAAGTCTACAAAAGAGAGGAGTACCTATTTGTAGCCTCTCTACGCAAGAGTATGGTCGCACTTATACAAGCAAAATCAGAGCGATGATCCGCATAAAAACGACCGTATTGAGTTGTAGACACAGCTCACTTAGCTTAGCAACACCTTAGTAGTGGTGGTTGAGGACATGGTGAATGGTACCTCCGAAAATTAAGATAGACGAATACTACCCTTTGCTTGCTCAAAAGTCAAGCCTGGATTCGTGATGACAATTGTCGATGTTCTGAAAACTGCGACGATTGCTCTGGTGAGCGTGGTCCCGTTCTTGCGTTGGAATATCAATAGCCTATTTCTGATTGCCAGAGCGGCCCTACTCGGTCTGCTGCATCTGTTTCACCCTTGCTTTTAAAGGAATTTGTGAGCGAGATCACCTTTTTCTTGTTACCTCGGCTGCTTGTAAATCGACGACAACGATGATACACTCTGAGCTAGTTAAAAGGATAGGTAAGCAGAGGCAAAAAAGAGAATGAACATCAGTAGAAATATACGCCGCTTGACCAATATCTTTCTGGTCCTGTTCGTAGCGTTAAGTGCTGGGCTGGTCTACTGGCAGGTTGTCGTCGCCAAGCAGGTGACTTCCAATGCCTATCTGACCTATACGCGCCAGTGCACTAGCGAATCCGCCCCGCAGCGTGGGCGCATCTATGACCGCAATGGAGTCTTGCTGGCTTATTCGGTTAAGAGCGATATTGCGGGATTATGCGGCTATAAACGCATTTACACGCCAGATGCACAGGGAATGGAAGGTCTGCTTGGCTACTATATCAGCCCGCTTTTCAGTACATCGGGCGTTGAGGGAGAGTTTAACGACTTTCTGAACGGCAAAAATGGTGTGACGGGGCTGGATAACACGGTCAACAACATCCTGCATGTGCCCCCCCAAGGCGATGACATCTACCTGACCATAGATTCACGCATTGAGAAAATTCTGGTGCAGAACTTTAACACTGAAGCGACCATCAATAATACCGACACATTCAAGACTGATCGTGGCTCGGTAATCGTCTCGGACCCAAGAACTGGCGAGATCCTGGGAATCCTCAGCCGCCCCGGTTACGATGCGAACTGCGTAGTCAATTGTTCGCTTGACTTGTTGCGTCAGGATATGCTGGCGAAGGGCTATGATAAAATCATCGGCTGTGCTGCACCTTGTGGACTAGATCAGTTTAAAAGTGCACTAGACAACCAGAGAACCGCGCTGATACAAAAGCTCGGTCCCGGTTGTGATCAGCATAGCGATTGTACCCTCGGTTCTGACTGTGAGCAGAATAACCAGTGTAACGGGCTGTACCTGCGCTACCTGAACAGCGACCCTGAGCGCCCGTTGATCTTCCGTCCCACGCAGGACTGCTATCCGCCCGGCTCAACATACAAAACGATGACGCTGATGGCGGCTCTGGATTCGGGTGCGTTTCCATTAAGTGATCAACTTTTCTACAATGATCCAGAAGCGAATCCCTATCCGAAGCACTTGCAGGCAATAGGGCCAATCACCGTGGGATCAAATGGCGATACTGTGACCTACCCGAACACGATCTCGAACATTACAGGCTACACCTTTCGTTTCCCAGTCAGCCTAGCTTATGGATTTTCGCACTCGGACAATATCATTTTTGCCGAGGCTGGTGTAGAAACGGATGTGAGGAAGGGCACAGGAACTTGGCTGAAGTATAACGATGCCCTCTACCTGGGGCAAAACATCCCCTTTGATTTGCCAGTCAAGGTCAGCACGGTCACGCCACAAAAAAATCTCTGCTCCAACAGTCCACAGGCCAATACACCATTGAGCGTACCAACACTGGCTAGCGACTCTTTTGGGCAAGGTACAGACTTTGTCACACCGTTCCAGATCATGGTAGTGAATAACGTGGCTGCCGATGATGGCAAGCTGATGCGCCCTTCGCTCATCCAAAAGATCGTCGATCCCAAAAACGCGTCCATCCTGCAACAGTTCTCGCCTACGTTGTTGAGTCAAGTAGTTTCCGCTACCACCGCTCAGGAGGTGCGCGATGCCATGTACGGCGTGGTCTCCTGCGGCTCTGGTTCGCTCACCAAAGTACAGTTGAGTTATCCCTTTACACCGTGGGGGGTGATCGGCAAAACTGGCACTGCTCAGGTCAATCAGGATGTTCCCGGCACGTTATTGGCAGGCGATTCCTGGTTTATGACAGCGGCACCATACGTCTATCAATCAAACCAGATTCCACGTATCACGATTACAGCGATGAAAGAAAATGGCGGCGAGGGTGCCTATGCCAACGGCCCGATGTTGCGCGACATCTACAGCCAGATTTTCTCGACTGTGCTCACGGATACGCCGAAGCCAACACCACCATCGAATAATTTCTGTGTGAACACTGGTTTCCTCCAGACACACTAGTTTTCGACCCAAAGAGGCGGCTCTCTCATGACTGAGAGAGCCGCCTCTTTGGGTCTTTATCTGGGTGGTATTTAGTAGCGTTCGTTACCATAGTTGGAACGTCTCTGAGAGCCGCCTGCTGGACGCTCTTTTGCCTCGTTCACCGTGATGGTTCTGTCGCCCAACGCTGTGCCATTCAGTTGACTGATGGCCTTCTGCGCGTCTTCGGTGCTGCCCATATCGACAAAACCAAAGCCTTTGCTGCGTCCTGTCTCGCGATCAATAATGACCGTGGCAGAGGCAACAGGGCCAACCTGTTCAAAAAGGCTGATCAGATCGTTTTCGTTTGTTTGGTAGGGAAGTCCCCCAACATACAGTCTCATAAGTTCATACTCCTGTGTTCACATCTCACGTCACGCTCGAAGAAACAGTTTCTCACAGAAGCAATGCAATGGTTGTGTGATTTCATACACTTACTGAAACGCCAAGGTCCAGAAGTTTATTCCCCGACCTGCCGAATGTTCTGAAAAATGCTTGCTACTACTCAGGTCTGCGCTTGTTCTGAATTCCTCACCACCTGTCTCGTCGCGCAACGAGAGAAAAGAGATCTAATGAGCGTGAGCAATTTTTCAAAGCCATCTTCAATTGAAGCGAACAGTGAGTTCGAAGTGATGAGTGGGCAAGATTTATGCCCACTCATCGAAGAATGTTAACAGTCCAGATGGAGTGTTACTGATGAGGCTTTGTCATTATTCGTTCCAGTGAGATTTTGCCGAATACCATTCCCACTGAAACTGACCATAGGATTGTTCTGGCCAATGTCCGCATAGATTGTGCCAAAAGAGCACCCAGGGGCATAACTGCTCACTCTGTCGTTCCAGTTTCCACCAGCACAACCACCCCTATACCAAGGTAAACAGTATGAAGTGAGATCTGTGGATCCTGCTCCCTTGAGGCAAAGAGTCGCACCACTGAACCCACTATCTTCCCAAAGAACGAGTGAACCAGAATCACAGGGAACAGCGAGAATACCAAACGGCGTGACATTGCCATTTATGCGTTTATCAAGACATTTTATGGTTGTTGGTTGCACCCCATGCAAATAAATCTGTAAATGTGCGCACGAAGCAGTTGAACTGATAAGGCTGTTTTGGATATGGAACGTTGAGTTTGATTGTATATTTGGGGTAATTGGCGCTGCAAAAGCAGTTGCCCCAAATACAGAGAAAATCAAAAGGGCTAGGAAGCTGGTTGCCATGACTAAACGGACGATTCGTCTTCTTAACATTTACTTACTCTCTTTTTCTTTAGTGAAATAGTAACATTCGCAGATTTCCCTCGATCAGGAAACCAATATTACTTGTTTTGTCTTCTAACAATCGTAATCAACAGGAAATTTCACCTCCATCTAAACCCGTCAGCAAAAAAACAACGTTGAGCCTTTGCGGAAACTGAGATAACAGCAAAGCAGGCGATGATATGTAACTGGCGGGTGTAAAGGACTCTTCAGTCTGCGTAAGAAATGCCAAAACTCTTGCTCTTAACTGGCTCACCAGGCCGATTGAGCATTTAACATTGGAGACTTCCTTCTAGTAGAGCACCCAATACGCTCTACTTCAACGTCTCCGTAGTTCGTGATATAGCACATTATATTTATATATGCAAATATATAAATTATTCCTTCCCTCTGATAATGTATTCTTAGTTAAGAGTAGGATTTCAAGCTCAATTTTGGATAATAAAAACTAGACTCTTAGAGAAAGATACATTACCAGTGAATACGCACCATGGACAAAGGCTAGGATTCCCTGTATAGTATAGAAGATAGCAACTATTCAGACTCTACTCAAAATCAATTTTGTGGCGCTACATTCTAGCAAAATTTGCTCTTTGATGAGAGGTCTTTGCCAGAACATTAAAGGCTGAGCAGTTGTCCTCAATGGGTATGCAAGCAGCGGCTTCAGGATATTAATGAGGTCGCCCAGACTGTTCAAACTGTTACGTTGATTTGAAGCATGTCAAAAAGTGATCTTGGCCTAATAGACCGTTTTGAAAGGCAGGGGAGTCATGGAGTCCCAGAAATTCTCTACCAAATTGGTACGTCTGCTTCTACAGATTGTCGTACTGCTGCTATTGATATTATTACTATGGCTGTTGACTTGGCAACCGTGGCCGCTCGTGCTACCATTGATCGTTTCAACGCTTGTGTTTACTTCTATTGGTAACAAACGCTGGCATAAGTGGCAAACGAGGAGGGCCATCCCAGTGTATAATCCCCTTTTAACGCAACAACCATCTCCAGCACCCTCCTACTTGAAAGGCAGGGGAGCTATGGAGTCCCAGAAATTCTCTACCAAATTGGTACGTCTGCTTCTACAGATTGTCGTACTGCTGCTATTGATATTATTACTATGGTTGTTGACTTGGCAACCATGGCCGCTCGTGCTACCGTTGATCGTTTCAACCCTTGTGTTTACTTCTATGGGTAACAAACGCTGGCATGAGTGGCAAGCGAGGAGAGCTATCCCAGTGTATAATCCCCTTTTAACGCAACAACTATCTCCAGCACCCTCCTACCAGCAAGGATACCAAGCACAATATCCCACAAGATCTGCAACTGGGTTCTCGTTCATAGGGATCACGCCACAGCCCAAAGCAGATTTGCCTGGCGCTATTTACGAACAGATACAATACCCTGAGCCTCCACTAGCTGAAGCATAGCATATGGTATGGTGATTGTATCAAATAGACCACCGTGTACGTGTTGTTATCAGTTAAGAACGTATTTGGCTATTTCCAGCACCCAAAGGAGCGTAGTTCCATGCTTGCCAGCGACATTATGACCCGTACAGTCTTTACGACCTCACCTCAGGCTAGCGTACAAGCAGTCGCGCAACTGCTGTACCAGGAGCGTATCAGCGGTGTTCCAGTGATTGATGACAACGGCCAGCTTATCGGGATGATTACCGAGGCTGACATTATCAGAAACATCCACTGCAATGATTTGCTGGTCGCCGATATTATGTCGCGCCACCTGGTCGTTGTGCATGAAGATACTCCCGTCAGCGATATTGCAGCCTTACTAAACGAACGAAAGGTCAAACGTGTGCCCGTTGTACGAACCGGCCAAGTCGTGGGGATCGTCAGTCGTGCGGATATTGTTCAAGCTGTAGCGCTGGGCCATTTGGTAATTCGCCAGTGGTAGCGAGTGATATTACCCAAGCTCACGGTAGATGCTGTGCTCACCCGTGAGCTTGGATAATATCACTCGTGCTCTGCCCAACGATCCAAGTGACAGAAAATCGGTGAGAAGCACCAGGGTGAGCGCTAGCATAAGCAACCTTCTCCATAGATATTTTTCTGCATCAACTTCGTATTAGGGAAAATAGGATTCAGATATACCTACAAGCACCTCCAGAATCAGCATACACACAAAGATCAAGTAGGGAAATGAAAAGTCCTGAAAAAGGCCGAGGGCTTGCCCATGCTCAGTTAGATAGTTATAATGTGTGTGCAGAGGCCCGAAAAACAAACCCGCGCAAAAATACTTTGATCTGCGTAAAAAACAGGGCTTGGACGCGCGAGGGAGCATCGAAAAACGAGTAAAGACGAGGTTTAAGATAGTGAGACGTTCACACCTAGCGCGTGAAATTGTTGAGACGCTGGCTCTCGCCCTGCTGATTTTCCTGGCAGTTCACTTCACGGTTCAAAACTATCAGATCGACGGTTCCAGCATGCAGAACACGTTGCAAAATGGTCAATATGTGCTGGTCAATAAAACCGCCTATCTTTTCCATGCGCCTGAGCGGGGTGACATCATTGTATGTCACGAGCCAGATCAGCCTACTATTGACGTAATTAAACGCGTTATCGGTCTGCCCGGCGATAAGATCACGATAGATAGTACAAACGTCTGGGTGAATGGTGTCGAGCTACATGAGCCGTATATTACTGCTCAATCCAACCCCCCTACGCAACCTATTACAGTGCCAGCTAACGAGTACTTTGTGATGGGCGACAACCGGCCAAATAGCAAGGATTCGCGCTACTTTGGCCCTGTGCCTAGAGACAATATTGTAGGCAAAGCGACCCTGGTTGACTGGCCGCTGAGCCAATGGCACTTCCTAAATAGTTATTCGTCCGTCTATTCACAGATCAAGTAAAACCGAAAAGGAGCCAGCTATGATGCACGATCACGAGCAAGACTATCCCAAACACCAACCCGGACGGGGAGAACACGACCACCACGACCCATTTGCACCAACGATTCAGGAAGAGGGCGAATTGGGGGAGCGCAGTCCCGTGCACCAGCGTACAGCCGCCACCACGCCCCAGTTACCACACGGCCATGTCCGCAAAGCTCTGATTATTGGGGCAATTCTCGGCGTACTTGTCTCTGGTCAGGGCATTTTCCTCACATTGAAAAATGCCGCTATATATAAAGAGGCAGCGAAATACCTCAGCGATCCCTCGAAGATGCCCACAGGTCTGACCGCAACAATGTTCGGCATCCTAGCCCTAGGCTTGGGCATCAGCACACTGATCTATGTAATCGGTGGTTTGATTATCGGCAAGGTCGCGGTACATCGCCGCTGGGCCTTTATTGGCGGTTTTGTTGGTGGCCTAGTCAGCGGGATTATTGGTGCAATTCTCAAACAGATCCCGGCCTACCCCAACGCTGGTAACACTGGTTTCAGCGGCAATCCACTGGGTATGGGCGGTGGGCTTGTGGCGCTCCTGATTAGCTTCGTTATATTGGGCATTTTAGCCGGGGCGCTCAGCCTGCTCGGTGCCTGGTT
>JBDTBU010000065.1:0-5520 GCA_039923935.1 Ktedonobacteraceae bacterium
GTGACAGCTTTGGCCGCAGCTTTGACCGCCTCTGGTGCCTGGCCCATCGCCACACCCCAGCCCACGCTTTGCAGCATGGTCAGGTCGTTGGTATTGTCGCCAATAGCCATGACCTGCGCCAGCGGGATGCCGTAATGCGCGGCCAGGGCAGCCACTCCGCTAGCTTTGGAGCAACCGGGATACATGAGAGTTAGCTCAGCACAGCCATAGCTCCCCAGTTTGAGCAGATGCCAAGCACAATCCAGCATGACAATTTGAGGCAGCATACGTTGAATAGCCTCTTCGGAGGTGAAGGCGATCACGCGCAGCGGATCAGTGAGCATGGCGCAGAGGGTCGTGTAGGACATGCGACGAAGCCGATCATCTGTCCAGGAGATATACTCGGCCAGTTCAAGGTGATCGTGCTCGGCTGGTCCCATCCACACCTCTTCTTTGACACAATCGCAGGGATGAATCACTGGCTGGATCGCGTGTTGCTGGAAAATTGCTACCGCCTGGGTGACGACGCTAGCGGCGAGCAACTGGCTATGCAGAATCGTGGCAGCGGGATAGCTGGCAATCAACGAGCCATCATAAACGATCAGAGGAAGCGCAATGCCTAATTCTGCTGCGATTGCGCCAGCAGTGGTGTAGCGGCGAGCCGTAGCCAGGGTGACGATTATGCCGGCACGCTGAGCTGCCTGGATAGCGGCCCGCGTGCGAGGTGTGATCTGTCCGTCGGGCGTGAGCAGGGTGCCATCGATATCGATGGCGATCATTTTGATCTCTGCTGTCAGATTTTCCATAGACTGCAACAAGCTCCAGAAAGTAGGGAAACAATCAATCATTACTCTGCCATAATATCACATTTTCCCTCCTTCCCAAGCACAGCAATCAAAAGAAATACTATCAGCCCTCTGCTGGCTCGATAATAATTACGCCATTGGACCCATCGACGGTGATACGTTGTCCAGTAACGATCCGCTCCGTTGCTCCGTGGACACCAACAACGGCGGGAATACCGTACTCACGAGCCACGACTGAGCCGTGTGACATCGAGCCACCCATCTCCATAACCAGGCCGCCAGCAGTCAAGAAAAGTGGGGTCCAGCCGGGATCAGTAGAAGGCGCTACCAGGATCTCGCCCGGCTCTAGGCGTGCTCCCACTGGGTCCATGATGACACGCGCTATCCCAGTTACAACGCCTGCCGAGGCAGGTGCGCCTGTCAGAGTGCCTTCTGTTATGTCAACAAGTGCGCGATGCTCTGCCTCTGGCTCGGTGCCATCGGAGAGCAGGACACGCGGAATATGTCGCCGCCCCATTTCCTGTTCATAATTGGCGCGACGTTCATGCACCACTGCGCGAAAGTCCTGGCCCGCCACTGCTGCTCGTGCCTCGGCCAAGTCGATAAAGAAGATATCTTCGGCCTTCTCTAATCGTCCGGCCAGAGCTAACCCTTCTCCAACAGGCCAGAGCAGTTCGCGGCAATGCGCAAAGAGCAAGATGAAACAGTATTTTGGATATTCGCGTATACCTGTCAGTTCACGGATGCGTTGCAAGTTGAAACGGACCAGCTTGCCGTAGAACCAGCCTTTGCGCCTAGCGCGTTGGGTGAGTTCCACTACCATTGCTTCGGCCTCTTGTGCACCACGTTCGAACTGCACATTCGGTGCCAGTTCGGGATTCGTGAGTTGCAAATAGTTGGCGAGCATACCCAGGATGTGCGTCGGATCTTCCGACCAACGTGCTAAACCCAGGTCAATCTCAGCCACGGCTCGATGTCCATAGGTTCGCAGGAATTCGGCTAATCCCTGCTGTAATAGTGGTGGTAGTTGTCCCCCATGATATGCTTGCGCTAGTTGCTCAGGTGGAGTCGTACGTACCTTGTCTACCACAGCAGAGTCAGCGCGTATCTGCTGAGCCAGTGCCCAAAGCGACAGATCCATCTCAGTTGTGGGATTGTGTGGCAAACTCCGCAGGACGGTCTGCACTTCATCAGGAGTTGCGATCCTTTTCAGCAACCTGGTTGCCAGCACTGCCGACCCCATGCCCGCAAGTGCTGTCGGCAAAACAGTGTGCGCCACCCGCCCAATACCCAGTAAGATACGGTGCTCGAAGGCGTCCAGGAGATCAGTGGAGCTTGCTCCAGCAGCGAGCGTACTGGGTTGACGCAGGTACGTCTCCAAATGAGCAATGCTCTTGCGTGCCGCCTCCGGGCGGAGCAGTGACCGCACTATCAGCAAAGGTATTTTTGTACGCAAAGCTATTGGGAAGATTTTGCGGATTGTCGGCCATTTCGACGTTGTACTGGCTGCTAAGCGTGGATCGGTGACGATCTGCTTGAAGATGACAGCACTTTGGGCCTCCATACCCTGTAATATCCGTATTATCACCTCGCGCCCAAGGGTATTGCGCAGAAGCGGAGTTGTATCGAGGAAGAGGCGTTGACCTATATTGGCCACAAATGGGAGGCCAGCCACAGGATTTTTGGGAGGTTTGCCCAGCGCGAAGATAGCGGCAACGGAACTTATCAGGCGAAAAGCTTGCACGCCCATTGGCGTCAGTGGCCGATATACCCCCTGAAGAACGCTGATCGACAAATACACATGCAGATCATCGTCTACTGTGGGCACATTGGCAGGCAAGGGAAACAGGGTGGTAATTGGTCGTGCCTGGGTCAGCCAGAGATAACCAGAGGAATCAACAGCCCACTCAGTATCCTGTGGCACTCCATAGTGCGCTTCCACCTGCTTGCCTAGCCGCGTCAGAGCTTGTACTTGCTCATCGGTCAGGCAGAAGGCATCCTGCTGATCCGCCACGTCAACGCGCTGGGTACCGCCGCCCGGAGTTGAGCGAATGGTCAGGCGTTTGTCCCCTAAGCGGCGTGCAAGTATTTCACCAGTGTCAGCGTTGACCACGAAATGATCGGGGTTGACTGCACCTGAAACCACCGCTTCTCCCAAGCCTGGATTGGCATCGATAACCGCCTGATGGCGACGGCCAGTCAGTGGGTTGGCCGTAAACAGTATGCCCGCTACCGAAGCCTCGACCATTTGCTGGATCACAACAGCCAGACGCACAGTGCGAGGATCGATCTTGTTGCTAGCACGATAGCTGACAGCGCGGTCAGTCCAAAGCGAGGCCCAGCAACGTTTCACCGCGTCAAGAAGAGCCTCAATCCCCACGATATTCAGGTAGGTATCCTGCTGTCCGGCAAAGCTGGCAAAGGGTAGGTCTTCAGCGGTGGCCGAGGAGCGCACAGCCACAGGAATAGATTCGCCCGCCGCGAAATCGTGATAGGCTTGTGTCACCACCTCGACGATTTCAGGGGGCACAGAGATCGCCAACAGCTTGTTCCGAGCCAGAGCAGCACAGTTTTCCAATTGTGTACTATCCGTGGCTGGTACTATGGCGAGTTGCGCTAGAAGCGGCTCCAGTTCTGCCGTGCGAGTGGCAAGCGCATAGGCTGTCGTTGTGAGGCAGAAACCCGTTGGGACAGGGAAGCCAGCGCGGGTCAGCTCACCAAGATTGGCCGCTTTGCCTCCCACCTCCGCCAGCATACTGGCATCGATCTCGTGAAAGGTCAGCACAAGCGGGTCATGAGTAGGATCAATCGTCTTTATGTGCATTGGCTGTTGTTCTTGATGTTGCATAATTTTCACCTATCTCTTCAATATTACGGATTTTTAACACGCTCTCTGCTAAATCCTAAACCGATAAAATTGGCCGGCATGTCCCGCAGCAAGGGCATACGCAAGATCAGCCGGGGTAACAGTGGAATGGTGAAGGTGCTGTCGGTGCCCAGTACACGGGCTAAAACCTGCTTTTGTACAAGGTTCTGAAAGCCCTGGATCAACCGGGTGGGCCGCTCGCGTTTGCGCTGCACACGGGCCAGATCCTCAGTGCTCACCCGACCAACTTTGAGACCATCCGTCAGGATATTGGCAGTGGCAACTGCGTCCTGGATAGCGTAATTAATACCCACGCCGCCAATGGGCGTCATCACATGCGCGGCGTCCCCGATGAGCAACAGGCCGGGTTTGTACCAACGCTTGACACGGCTGGATTCGACTGAGAGTACCGCGACTTGCTTCCATTCGGTAATAGTCGTCATGCGATCCACGAAATCAGGCATGAGTTTCCCAAGATCTTGACGAAACTGGTTCAGCCCGGCAGCCTTGATCTGCTGATAACCGCCTTTGGGGATAACATAGCCAATCTGCCACTCGTCGCCCCGGTCAAGTTGAATCAGGAAATGGCCCGACCCTAGCATAAAGCCGATTTCCTGCACATCGCTTACCTGATGCGGCAGACGGAACCAGAGAATGTCCATTGGTGCCGAGAATGTGATTGGCTCAAAACCTGCCAGCTTGCGTGTGCGCGAAAAGCGTCCATCGGCCCCCACCGTCAGCGTAGCACGTAGCTCGTGCCAGCCGTCCCGACCACGATAATGCACGCCGTGAACATAGCCATCTTCTTCGATCAACTTCTCCGCTCGTGCCCCCATAACTAGATGGAAACTGGGGTACTGGCTAGCCTCTTGCGTGATACATTCCAGGAAGCGAGATTGCGGGATGAGCGTGATATAAGGATAGGGCGTTTTTAGGCGTTGAAAATCGATAGACATGGTGGTGCCCTGCTCAGTTTTGATCGACAAGACACGCACCTTCGTATGCTCAAGCTGAAGCAGACGCTCAGCCAGACCAAGTTGAGCCAGCATCTCCATCGTCGAGGGGTGCACGGTATCGCCGCGAAAATCGCGTGCAAAGTCCATATGCTCCTCCAATAGCGTCACATCTACACCTTTGCGTGCCAGCAACAAAGCCAGGATTACCCCGGCTGGTCCTGCACCAACAATACAACAGGTCGTTGTTTCACTTTTTTCAGGAGGAGTCGTTGTTATCTTCTGAGAGTCTTTTTCACTATTTTGCATGTCTGAACCTCAAATTTGACTGATCGATTAATTAATACACAACAAAAAATTAATGTGGTTGGATACCTTGCAGAAACGTACTCACAACAACTTGTGCGATCTCTGCATGAGTATAAGCTAACGCGCTGGGATCGTGGATAATCTGCCGACGTAGTACAAAGCCGATCAAGCTACTGACTAGCACTTGCACGACCAACTCCGGGTTGATATCCACACGCACTGTGCCTTTCGCGATCTGTATGTGCAAATAGTGACCCAGAAAGTCGAGCACGCGTTGAAAAAAGCCGAGCGCGATGGGTGAGATAGCTGAATTATACACTGTTTCCGGCAACATCATGCGGATAATGCTCACAAACTGCTCACCCTCTGCAATAGCCAAGACGCGCATAACCAGTAGCGGCATCAGCAACTCTGGCGGATGTTCCAGCATTTCCGGCGTAATTTGCGTCGTTATTTGTACCGGTGAATGCGCATCCAGCACCGCCCGGAGCAGCGCTTCTTTATTGTCAAAGTAGTAGTAGATCAACCCAGTCGTAATCCCAGCCTCGCGTGCCACATCGCGGTTCGTGGCTCTGGAGAAGCCCTTCTGCGTAAAGACGCGCATAGC
>JBDTBU010000066.1:0-11158 GCA_039923935.1 Ktedonobacteraceae bacterium
TCCGCCTCGGCAAAGCCCGCCTCCATATCACCAAATTCATACGCCACCGCCTTGTGGATATTGCCAATACGCGCCTCGTCGTTAATCTTGACTTCGGGATGTGCTAGAGCTTCGTCGATGCTCATCAGGGCAGGTAGTATCTCGTACTCCACACGGATGAGTTTGAACGCCTCGTCGAGCGTATCAGGATCGAGGGCTGCGACGGCAACCACGGGATCGCCAACGTAGCGCACTTTATCGAGAGCCAGCGCGTACTCATCCTGGCTAGAAGGCAAAATACCAAATTTGCGCGGTAAATCCTCGCCGGTCAGCACAGCCAGCACTCCGGGCAATTCTAGCGCCAACCGCGTATCAATGGAAATGATGCGTGCATGGGGATGTGGCGAACGCAGCAACCGAGCATAGACCATACGCGGCAGCATGATATCGTCGGCGTAGAGTGCACGCCCGGTCACTTTGCCATAGGCATCGACCTTGGGCCGTGGCTGGCCGATAATTTTATAGGGACGTTCTTTTGGCTTACGCTCACTCATAATGCACGCCCTCCTTGACTGATCCATAGGTGTCTGCACGCGTCATACGTTGCGCGGCTGCATCGACAGCTTCGTAGATTTTAGTGTAGCCTGTACAGCGGCAGAGGTTGCCTGCCAGAGCCTCTTTGGTCTGTGCAAGTGTTGGGTGTGGATGGACCTCTAGTAGGGCCGCGCCCGCGAGGAGCATACCGGGGGTGCAGTAGCCACACTGAGCCGCACCGAGTTCAGCGAAGGTTTCCTGCAAGGGATGCAGCACGCCATTGCGCTCCAGACCCTCGATGGTCGTGATCTCGCACTGCTGCACTTCCAGCGGCAAGGTCAAGCACGAGAGCACTGGCTGACCATCGAGCAGTACCGTACAGGCACCGCACTCACCCAGTTCGCAACCGTGCTTGGTGCCGATCAGCCCCAAGTCTTCGCGTAGGACTTCTAGCAAGGTGTGATGTGGCTGCACCGCCAGTTCATGCCGCTCGCCGTTGACGCGCAAGGTGATTAGCTCACGCATGGTTTTTCCTCTCAATTCTGCGTCTAAAAAAGAGCTACCGCTCTTACTTCATTCTATCCCACTCTCAGGGAAATAACCAACAAAACGCTGTCTGAAAAATGTGGCACAGCTTTCAGACAGCGTTTTGTTGATTGAAGTTGTGCGAAAAAACGTTAAAAATGGATAAACTCTTCTTGACAAGATCGAAGTTCATACGCTATTCTTGGTGCAAGCAATACGGGAATACAAAAATTTTCCGTGTCTCTCTCGTCTCTATAAGTGAAGGCACTGAATCTGTAGCATATTCAGCAGTACAGACAGGTGAGAATAATGGGTATCAGGATGCATGAAGCGTTTGGGCAGATGGATCTTGCAGCGCTCGCGGAGTGTTGTGGCAGTGAAATGCAAAAGCTACGGCGCAAGGAAGCTTTCGACGATCAGTATTGTCTGGAGATTTTTCGCCGGGCGATTGTACAGCACGTGGACCAGGCGTGGGTGACGCTACAACAGCGCTTTGGCGAGACTGTACGCATCTGGCTGCGCAGCCACAATGCCTGCGATCTGGCACTAATGCACGACTCCGAAGAGAACTATATTGCCCTGACCTTTACACGCTTCTGGTACGCTGTGCGCAAGCAACAGGTGGAGTTTCCGACCATCTACGCCGCTTTAAGCTACTTACACGCGACTTTGAATGGGGTAATTATCGATTCGTTGCGTACCCAGCGGCGTGCCAAAGAAGTTCCGCTGCCTGACGCAGATACTCCTGATGAACCTATCTCGCCTGAAGTGCCGAACGACGACCATGCCATGTGGCAAAGCCTGCAAGGATTGATTGTGGATGCGCGTGAACAACGTGTCCTCTATCTGCTCTACTATTGTGGCCTCAAGCCGCGCGAAATAGTGGCACGCTGTCCCCAGGAATTTTCCGATGTCAAAGATGTGTACCGTCTAAATCACAATATAGTAGATCGGCTGCGACGCAACAAAGACCGCGTACGCTGGCTATTAGGCAACGAGGAGGCATAGTTCACAATGATTAACTGTCCAGATATCCTGGCTCCTGCCGATGAGGATTTGCTGAGCCTTGTCTACGATGAAGGAGTCCTCGCTACACAAGAGCAAGCGCATTTTGACCAATGCCCCATCTGCCAGCGACGGCTTGCCAGCTATAGTGGCATGAACAATGCACTGCTCTTAAAGCTGCATCGCTGCCTCTGTCCCAGCGCAGTGCGTTTGAACTACTATTGCCTGGATGTCGTACCGACAGAGGAACGCGTGAGCATCGCCTCACACCTGCTCGACTGTCCCTGCTGCGCCGACGAGGTAGTGGAGATTCGCCATGTCCAGGCTGCCTTCGAGCCATTTCCCGCTGCATCACCCTCGCTGGGCGCAGTCGTACGCCGTCTCATTGCAACGCTGGTGGTGCAGCAGGCCAAACTGGTCACACGTAGTGAGGCTCCCACCACAGGCTGGCCGCGCCAATACCAAGCCGGAACGCTGGACCTTTCGCTACACATCTCGCGCCAGTCCAATGGCGAGGCTATGCTGATAGGCATCCTCACCAGTTCCAATCCCAGAGTAACAATCGATGCCTTTGAGGGAGTCGAGGTTAGGCTCTATACAGCCCCTGGTCCGCTCAACGGGGAAGCCAGCGTAAAGCCCTTGCTCACAGCCCAGGTCGATGAGATTGGGAATCTCTTGCTGGAACCGATTCCAACGGGAGACTATATCATGCTCATCCGCCTGCCAGACCAGGAGATAGTTATCGAGGGATTGAAGATATAAATGGATAACGCATCGCTCTTGCAATATCTGCGCGAGAGCAGCCTGGAAGAGGGCCGCGCCTACCTCATAGCGCACAGCGAGGAGCTGACGGACTACAATGCCGTCAGCAAACTCCTCGAAGATGAAGCCCTCGCTAAGCTCTACTCGCCCTTCCTCTCGCTCAAGCTAGCGGAACTGCTCACCTTCTTCGGCGAGCACACTCACCACCTACCTGCACACGCCCTCGGATTGAAAGCCAAGGGCGATGCCCTTGTACAGATCAGGCTTTATCAGGCCGCATTAGAGAACCTGGACGCCGCAGCAAAAGAGTTCCTGAACTTGGAAGACGAAGAGAACTGGGCACGAACGCGCATTAGCTGGATGGTCGGAGCTACTTCACTGGGACAGGTTGAGGATGCATTGCGCGAAGCGGCAAAGGCTCGTGAAATCTTCCAGCATCTCGATCAACTCTACTGGGTCTGTATCATCGATAATAATATGGCCTGGGTTTATAGACAGGTAGGACGGTATCAAGAGGCGCAGGTTATCTATGAGCGCATACTTATGATCTATCCAACAGTGCAGAATCAGAGTGATGTGTTTATAGAACGAGCCATAGCTATGGCCAAACAAGCTATGGCTGTAAATCTCTCATATCTTGGCCAGTTTGAGCAAGCATATTATTTTCAACAACAAGCTTTGGTTAGCTTTCGTACTCTCTCAGAGACTGATTTAGTGGTAGGCGCAGAAGGCGATCTAGCAAACATCGAATACAACCAGGGTTATTATGGCTCAGCATTGCAGCACTATTACCATGCCCAAGATCTCCTAACTCAGTACCATATCGATACGACTAAAATGAGTGCTGGACTAAAACTTGATATCGCGAATACATTGGTAAAACTCAATAGAGCAAACGAGGCTCATCAACTGGCAAACGAGGCCATCGAAATCTATCGCCAAATTGATACAGCGCTAGATGCTGTGGATGCTCTTCGTGCCTATGCAACCGCACTGACAGCTTCTGGCCGTCTCAAGGACGCCCTGGCCGCTCTCAATGAAGCAAAAATACTCTTTGAACGTGGCGGATTGGAACACTATGCACTGGCAACGAGGCTGCAACGGGCTGAAGTGTATCTCTTGATGAATGACCTCACTAAAGCATATCAGGAGGCTAGTACTCTCAAAACTCTCTTTGATACGCGGGGCTTAGTTGCTCGCTCTATACGCGCCAACCTCATCATGGTAGAGTCCTTGCTCGGCCAAGCTGAGCACCAACAGGAGACCAAGCAGCACGCACGGCTCGTACAAGAAGCAGCCATCCTAGGAAAACCTGCGGCGCTACTGGCCCGGCAGTATCACTTACAGGAAGAAGTTTACCGGAGTCAGGCGCTACTGGGACGCATTTTTGCTCTCCGGAGAGATGTAACGAAAGCGCTGCGCTGCTATCGAGTAGCTATCGTGCAAATCGAGCACATATTGGATGACCTCCTTTACGATCTCTCGCCCTCCTTTTTGCAAAGCGCGTGGGTTGTTTACGCTGAGACCATTGCATTGTATCTCCAACAGGGACAAAACGAGCAAGCATTCCACTACCTTGAACGCGCCCGTTCGATGTCATTGCGTCAATATTTAAATAGGTCGCGTACCGCACCTACTGAAAGAGAGAAGCCAAAAGATAGCTCATATGCCCCCAATGAATTATTGGAAAAAAATGCGCTGATCCTGCGAACACAAGACGAACTGAAAGATTGGCAGGAACGCTATCGCAAACAGAGCATGCTGCTGGCACAGATGGATCTCTCTGTATCTCTATCATTGGATCAGGAAGCTCTCCAGGCAGAGCTAAAACGCTGCGAGGCGAAAATCAATGAATTGTTTGAACGCCTGTATCTACAGCAGGCGACAAGGCAGCTTGTGCCTCGTGGTGAAAAAAATAGACAGTATGAAACACCGCTATTGGATATCGCGCAACTGTGGCAGCGTCTGGCACCGGGTCAACTGTTGCTGGCCTATTTTTTGCATAAAGAGCAACTTGTGATTTTCGCGGCCACTTCTGAAAAACTAGTCGCACACGAAATCCCAGATGGTACGCGGCAATTAAAGCGCATGCTACCATTCCTACATGCTCATTTGCAGTCTGGCGGCTGGGCAGATCCCCAGCAGCCGCCTCAGCAAGCTATTCGTCAGATGCTGCGCAAACTCTATACCCTGCTCATCACTCCAGTAGCGGAACACTTGCCCACGCAGTCAGAACAACTAATCATTGTCCCCTATGGCCCACTGCACACGCTGCCTTTCCACGCCTTATACGATGGCACACACTTTCTGGTCGAGCAGTTTCAGATCAGTTACCTGCCTGCCAGCAACCTGCTCGCCCAGGCAGAGACACCTACCACTGATGCGGCCTCCAGCAAGTCATTTCAATCACCGTTGGTCTTTGGCTACTCCGGTCAGGGACATCTACAGCACGCGCTTGAAGAAGCAAAAACGCTAGCTACCATACTGGATGCACGCTGCTATCTGGAAGCAGAGGCCACGATTGCCCAACTGAGCGAGCAGGCACAGGGTAGCCCTATCATCCACCTAGCAACTCACGGCCACAGTCGGCTCGACGCCCCCAACTTCTCCGCAGTCACGCTGGCCGATGGACGCTTCAGCGCCATCGACGCCTTCAGCCTGGACTTGCAAGACTGCGAGCTGCTCACGCTGAGTGGCTGCGAAACCGGCCTGGCCCTCAGCAGCGGCGGAGATGAACAGATGGGCCTTGGCCGCGCCTTTCTCGCGTCTGGTGCGCATTCGCTGGTTATGAGCCTCTGGCCCGTGGAAGATAGCGCAACCAGCGAACTGATGCAGCTTTTCTACCAGAACCTGCTGCGAGGAGCCAGCAAGGTCCAGGCATTATGCGACGCACAACGCGCACTCATTCAAGGGACAAAGACCGCCCATACCCATCCCTACTACTGGGCGGCCTTTCGTCTCGTTGGCGAAACTGGCCCTCTGCGTTATATGGAAAAGTTCAGATCAAATTCATTCTCAAAAAACTGAGTACACAACGTTTTTATATCAATGAATGCGCTCATAATAAGCAGCTACGATGCCCCCTCATTGAGTGAGAGAAACTTCTGACAATTGTCACAACCTATGGCCGTAAGAAGGAGCACACAACATGGATAACATGCAGAATCCCATGCAAATGAACATGAGCAATGCCATTTACTGGCGCAAAGATCAGATCGCCATCACGTTTCCCTCACATTTGGCGTTGAGTGCCTCACGTACAGACATCGTATTAGCTGTCGATACGCTTCTACAGATGCTCAATCAACAGGCGACCAAAGAGATGCCTTTCAAGTTAGAACGCCTGAGCAAAGGCGAACGCGCACCAACAGATGATCTAACCGGCATCTCTCTCTATGCATCACCTACCTACTCTGGCGCTCATACTCCTGCTACGCAGATCTCAGTGTTCTGCACAGTCAATCCAACGGCTGAGACTGAACAGGAAAAAAGGGATGCCATCTTAAAGGTCGTCCGAAAGCTCAATATCTACGAGCGTTCAGGGCAAGCACAACAAGCGTTCAGAGCCACTCCCCACTGGCTCTGGTCCGGCGTTCCCGATTATGATCCAACGCACGGCTGCCCGGTTACGCCGCCGTTTCCAGTAGAGGATGGCGGACGCAGCGGGCAGTGGATGACGCGCTTTCCTATGCTGCCTGATGAGCTTCAGAAGGCTAGCGGGGCTGGCGTGACCGTTTTTATCCTGGATGCGTTTCCCGCGCCTGAACAAATTCTCTTCGCAGCTAACGCGGCTGGCACGCAGAATACGCTGTTGCAACAAATGGCGCTTGGCCTGGTGAGCCACGAACCGTTCCAGGCTGCACCGCCCGCGATCAGCCTCAATTATACCTATGAGATACCTGGGCCGGATGAGACGGCGGTGACGGGCAAAGATATTTATGGTCGTCTCTCGGCCTTCCCCCTGGCGGATCATGGCCTCTTTATCGCCGGACTGGTGCGTGATATCGTGCCAGACGCTAGCATCGAGTGTGTGCGTATTCTCAATGACTTTGCGGTGGGAGAAACACGCATCCTCTTCCAGGCACTCGCGGATATCGAGGCCCGTCTACGTGCTGGCAACTTGCAAGGACAACGCGTGGTGATTAATCTGAGCCTAGTGATCGGCCCGCCAGATTGTGACTGCTCGCGCCTGGGGCTGACCTCAGCAGAAGTGTTCTCTCATCTCGCACCCCTGCATACGTTGATGCTAAGCATGGCCCAGCGCGGCGCGGTCTTTGTCGCCTCGGTTGGCAACGATTCGGACCCACGCGATTTCAGTATGAATCCATCCGAGATGCGCTTCAATGCGCGTTACCCTGCGGCATTTGGCAACGATTTGAGCAGCATCGACCCCAGTTTCACGCCCCTACGAGCGATCATTCCTGTAGGAGCAGTGAACCAGCGCGGCGAACCAGCGGTGTATAGTAACTATCCAGGTGCCAATGGACTCGCGACCTATGGCGGAGAGGTGCCCCGGCCCGAACCCTGGCTACCCTCGGCGAATGCTCACCAGATTGCGAAGGTCGATCCCCATTTCCCCATTGATGCCTTGCGCGGCGTCTATAGTGCACCAGCCTATCCAGCCCTCTCACGCAATGATCCGTATCCCAAGTTGGTCGAGCCGCCTCCAGCGGCACCAACAACCTATCCACAGTATCCAGCCACACAGACGAGCGCCTGGGCCTACTGGTCCGGCACGTCCTTCGCCGCACCGCTCATCACTGGCCTAGCCGCACGCGCCTTGCAAGGCCAATCAGCTCCCTTCGACGGAGCGAGCGTCCATAGGGTACTGGCCAGCGCTAGCCAACACACTACTTGGAGCGGCACTGAAACGCCCGGCGATGTGCGCGGTCCGATGCTTATGGCTATGCAAGAATGGGAAGATAAGTAGTTTAGTGTATAAATGTGTAAAAGAGGCGAAACAACGAGGTTGTTTCGCCTCTTTTACACTGCATATGGATTAGGAAATCGTTATCTGATAGGTGATAAACAGGCCACCCGGCTCGGTGCGCACACCCACGGTACAATACGTGAAGCCGCTCGGCAGGCCACCCAGCTTCTGGCCCAGTTGCGCATTGATGCTGCTCTGGAACGATTGCACAAAGGTGGTTATCGGGAGACCGCCCAGATCTGCGTGAGTCACGCGAATCTGCAACGTGCAAGACTGCACATAGGGCTGCATATTGACCGTAAAGTGTCGGGAAACTGGCACGCCCAGCACGGTATTTACATCGTCTCCACTGATAATCAGTTCCGCGCCATGCTCTAACTCGACCTTCACATTCTTTATGTCCCCAGGCAAACCAGCACTGGTTATATCTTGTTGCACCAGTTGCGTGACAAAAGCCGCGTTGGCCTCGATAATCACATTTCCCTGTGCCGACTGTGGCACAATCACGAGCGGTCCCTCGGCAGAGAGTCCATACCAGAGTAATGCGCCCAATCCCACGGCCACACCGAACAACCACACAAACAGCCAGAGCAGGATTCTCCCCAAACATGACCGACGCTTCGGAGCACGCGTTGATTCTGGTTGGTGAAGCTGCTGTGAATGGCGCGTGGGTTCTGGTTCGGGTTGGAAATCTGTTGGGTCAAACGGGTCTTGCGTCGGATCGTCCATACGAGTGATTCTCCTCTGTGCTTGCTGCCCCTTATAATACCCGCTAGCGTCTCTCTATGCAAGCATCCTGTACTTCTCTACCTCTCAGGTGCTCCACGCTATACAATGCGTGATAAAAACGAAAATCATGCAGGCAATGCCTCACTCTTTTTAGGCAGATTGCACAAAAACGAGCGTGTGTCTTTTAGCTATTCTCACTGTAGTATTCACACTGTTAGATGGGTATGATCTAAGCAAGGCACATGGAGAATGGCTAAGAGTCGCATCCATTTGGCTTCATATAAAAATGACGCACTATTTGAGACAAACAACAAGGTAGCGTTGTCCGTTCCAGCAATGGCACCGGGATAGCAAAGAAAGAGAGCGCGAAACGATGAACCCAGAAGAAGTTCTTGCATTTGCTGAAAAGCATGGCGCAAAAATGGTAGACTTTAAATTCACCGATCTACCTGGCAGTTGGCAGCACTTCAGCGCACCTATCCGTGAGCTGGAGTTGGAGACATTTGTGGAAGGCAAACCCTTTGACGGCTCCAGCGTGCGCGGTTTCCAGACCATCGATGAAAGCGATATGCTCCTCATTCCCGATCCCGATACTGCCATTATAGATCCCTTTACCGCTGTGCCCACACTGAGCCTGGTGTGTGATATTGCCCATCCAGGACCAGTCGGAGCTAAAAAACCCTACAGCCGCGACCCACGCTATATCGCACGCAAAGCCGAGGCGTATCTACGCGAGAGCGGCATTGCTGAGCAGAGCTACTTCGGTCCCGAAGCTGAGTTCTTCGTGTTCGATAATGTGCGCTATAAATCTACCGACAATGTGCAATACGCCGAAGTGGATTCGGACGAGGCACACTGGAACAGTGACCGCAACGGCACGCCCAACCTAGGCCACCGTATGCGCGTCAAAGAGGGCTACTTCCCCGTCGCGCCCAACGATACCCTACAAGATCTGCGTACTGAGATGGCGCTGACACTGGAATCGTTGGGGATTCGCGTCGAGGCGCAGCATCATGAGGTTGGGGCCGCTGGCCAGAGCGAGATCGATATCCGCTTTGGAACCCTACTCAAAACCGCCGATAACCTGCTGCTCTTCAAGTATGTGATTAAAAATACGGCACGCAAACATGGCAAGACCGTAACATTCATGCCCAAACCAATTTTCGGTGATAACGGTTCTGGCATGCATGTACATCAAAGCTTGTGGACAGAAGGAAAGCCGCTCTTCTATGACTGTCGAGGCTACGCTGGCCTTTCGCAGATGGCCCGCTACTATATCGGTGGCCTGCTGACTCACGCGCCCGCTATTCTGGCGCTCGCAGCCTCAACAACTAACAGCTACAAGCGTCTAGTGCCTGGCTACGAAGCGCCCGTCAATCTGGTCTTCTCGCAAGGCAACCGCAGCGCCGCCGTGCGTATCCCTAGGACCAACACAGCCGCAGCTACACGCGTCGAGTTCCGCCCGCCCGATCCGGCATCTAACCCCTACTTGGTCTTCTCCGCCCTGCTGATGGCCGGCCTGGATGGTATTCGTCGCGAGATCGAGCCGTCCGAGCATGGCTATGGCCCGGTGGACAAAAACCTGTACCACATGTCGAAGGAAGAACTGCGTGAGATCAAGAGCGTGCCCAGTTCTCTGCACGCAGCCCTGGACGCGCTCGAAGACGACCACGAGTTCCTGCTCGAAGGCGGCGTCTTCACCACCGACGTGCTTGAACATTATGTCGAGTTGAAGCGCGAACAAGCCAATCAGGTCAGCTTGCGCCCCGTGCCGATTGAGTTCGCGCTGTATTACGACGTGTAGGTCAGTGCGCCAGTGCTCTGCATAGAACAAGCGGTTGCCCGTTATTGAATAGCAGGTAACCACTTGTTTTATAGTCAGTGCTTACGTTTTACGAGGATGTACATCTCGTCGCGCCTTCATACTCTCCTTCAATTTCACATACCCATCAATTTCTGTAAGGATAAAATCGCTAAAGCATGGACAAATCAGCGCGAAAGAGGTGCTAGTCGGTATTTCTTCAAAATATAAATAGACAGGAGGATCATCGCCTTCATTCAGCAGAAAGAAGTTGAATTGGTAGCCCTGATGCATAAAGAACACAAAAGCATTGTCAGGCAGGGTGCCAGAAAAATGATCCTCTTGCAAAAGTTCTTTGGCTCCCTCCTGAATATCTGCCAGGGAACGATAGAAGCAGTCTGATCCTGTCAGAAATCCGCCGCCGGAACGCCCCATCCAGAGCAGAAATTCGCGGTAAGCTGCTGGTAAAGCATGTCCAATCTGCTGCTCCAACTGTGCAACCTCTCCAAGAGTACAGGGAACCATTCGGCCACACCCCACACGATAAAGATCCGTTTCACGCGCTCTGGCTTTTTCTAAGTACATACAGCCAAGCCCTTTCTCTTTCTTCTCTCGAATTGCTATAGTCTAGCCTTCTGAATGGCCTGATCTCATTGGGACCAAAAATCTTGGGTAGCCTGACGATCCTGCGCCTCGCCTGCTATGGAGACTGGTTTGCAGCCTTCGTGCTTGGCAATAACCGTCGTCAACGTTTTCCCGCCCTGCTGGAAGGTCAGGGTATAATCACCGTTTCTCCTCTAGAGAAGAAACGTACAAGCACACGAGTTCGTTCCTAAAAGTCATGTGGGTGTGTAACAGTATAGCCCGTTTATCATAGTACATCCAACAAACAA
>JBDTBU010000067.1:0-6835 GCA_039923935.1 Ktedonobacteraceae bacterium
CCTGATGTTGAGGCCACTCTGCATCCCCTAGAGAGGTCCACTAGAGAAAAATAGGGTGATTACCCGATGTTGTGTTGCACAATCTGCGCTAAGATAGGTCATAGATTGAGACACCATAACACATCAAAGGAGAGACTGCGTGCGGCATGTGCAATTAGAAATCATTTCCATTGCTGAGGCTTGTCTGGGCGGCTTGCGTGGGCGTCTGGCGCTGCTCATTGGGTCAGGGGAAGTGTGTCAGCCGTATAAAACGCTGCTACAGCAAGCGGGTATGAAAACCGTTTTCCAGGAAGAGGATTACGCCAGGGTTCCGATGCTCCTTCCCCAAGTTCAACTGCTGATGAATGTGTCAGGCCCCAACCCAGCAGCTCCGCTTTTAACTGCCGCGCTCATCGCCCAGGGCTGTATTGGCCGACACACGCCCCTGGTGATCTTTGATTTGGCTGCTTCGACCTCGGTTGAAGAATTAGCTGGTCTGTTGCCTGCCGTCTGCCTCTATACCCCTGCTGACCTGCGCCACGTTTTTTACCCCAACTCCGATACGCGCATCGCTTAACACGGCTCTCTCAGCCGCTTGCCCAGCTACATTGCACTGGCATGGTAAAATAGGGCCATACACGTGCACGCTTTGAGCGTGATTAGCGTATAGTGAGTATGAGAGTAAGAGCATGTTGCCATGTTCAGGATCGGCGCTCTTCCTAGTATTAGAGGAAATCCAATGGAAGTCATTAAAATTTCGCCCCGTGGCTATTGCTATGGTGTGGTGGACGCCTTGCAAATGGTACGTCAGGTCGCCAAAGATCCACAGCATCCACGCCCAATCTATATCATCGGGCAGATTGTGCATAATCGTCATGCGATTGAAGAGCTAACTGCCCTGGGCGTGGTCACATTGGATGGGACTGACCGGGCAAATATCCTCGATCAGGTTGAGTCTGGCACGGTGATTTTTACTGCGCACGGCGTCTCGCCACTGGTCAAGCAACAGGCACGCGAGCGCGGCCTGCACTGTGTTGATGCCACCTGCCCTGATGTCACCGTGACCCATGATCTTGTACGCGAACTGGTGGCTAAGGGCTATTACATCCTGTACATCGGCAAGAAGGGCCATCCTGAGCCAGAGGGTGTGTTGGGCGAGGTGCCAGACATGATTAGCCTGATCGAGACTGAGGCCGATGTCGATGCGCTCCAACTCACGCCAGAGCAGCAGGCGCGACTGGCCCTTTCGACACAAACGACGCTCTCGCAATGGGATACGCGGCGCGTGATCGAGTATGTGCGACAGAAATACCCCCAGGTGGAGGTTCACGTTGAGATCTGTGCAGCTACACAGAGCCGTCAAGAGGCCGTGGTCGCCCAGGCCAAGGGCGCGGACCTGACCATCGTGGTCGGCGATCCACGCAGCAACAATACTAATCGCCTTGTGCAGGTTTCGCAGGAATTGGCTGGCGTCCCGGCAGTGCGCATCGAAGACCTTTCGCAACTCAAAACCGAGTGGCTGCACGGCAAAAAGCGCATAGCAGTCACCGCTGGTGCTTCGACGCCCAGCCAGTTGACCCGCGAAGTGATTCGTTTCCTTGAACAGTATCAACCAGAAGAAGATACCACAGATGAGGTACCACACGTATAAGCAGCAATAAACAAACAGACATGACTATTGTGTATTGGGGGTAGAGCAGCATGGCAAATGTATCGGCAACGTTGCGCAGAACATTTTTGGAGTATTCGGAAGAGGAATTGGCCCGTATTGCCAACACCTGGGTTGTAGGCGAAGTTCCAGCGGATGGCTGGCAGGAGAATGTCAGTCAACTGGGTGAGAAGATGCAGGAGATGATCTCCGCACGTTTCGCCTGTGAGAGTCTTTCCAGCAATGCACGGGAAATCCTGCATCAGGTGATCCTATTTGAAATGATGGATGGCGTGCCCTTTACTGATTTACAGGCACTAACTGGTCTGACTGAGGGTGATTTCGCTGCTGCACTCGCCGAATGTAAGCAACGCCTGATGCTGGTCGAGGAACGTCCTAATGCGAAAGTGAAAACGCGCATGGAAACACGCGGCCAGAAGGACAGCCGCGTGCTCGTCATGCCCAAAGAGTTTCGCGACGTGCTCATCACTGTTGATCGCGAGATGTACAATCCGCTGGGTGATCGTTCGCGCTGGAAGCTGGTTGATGTGTTAGCAAAGTACGAGCCAGCGCAGCTTCAAGCCATGATGGTGCTCCATAATTCTGGCAGTTTTGGTAGTACGTATTATAGCGATAGCGCGGGCCTCGCTAAAAGTGTCGCAGGAAAACTTGTGCAGGTGACTGCGATTGAGATTGCTTGGGAGAAGTTCGATCCCGTGACGCAGAAACTCTGTCGCTGGCTGTGCAAGACCGATGATGGCATTGCGGAACTCACTCAGGTGCGTACAGCCCTTGGCCTGAGCAATCCTGTGTTAGCCACCTGTTTGCGGCTGTTGGGAAAGTATGGTTTTGTTTTTGATACATTTAGCGGCCAGGAGCGCAAAATCTTTATTGGACGTGGTATCCTGAAAGTGCTACGCAAAGCTATCGGAGAGGCAGATAAGGAAGCAGAGCTACAGCAGCGAGCCACAAAGCTGGCGGTTCTTCAGGATGAGCCGCCCGTTGTGCACGAGGCGCATGGTCTGTTGCTCTACGATCTGGCCGTCGTTGTGGGCGCGACCTATCAGCAGATTATCGAGCCGACCCAAGCGGGCAAAGTACCTAAGCGGCTCGCCAACAAGATTGCCCCTTTACTGCACAGTCACCGGAAATCGTCCTATTACGAAAACGACGATTACTACCTGGATATTGTCTTTTATATCGCGCAGCACCTAGAAATCTTGCAACTGAAAGAGCATACCGGCCAGAAAGCGCGTTATGTACCCGGACCCAAGCTTGCCGCCTGGTCGCACATGCAACCATATGAACAGGCGCGTTTGCTGCTCGATGTCTGGTGGAGTCCTCAGAACGATTTCTGGAGCGACATGGCTGGCGTGAATTATCGTCCCGACGGCTTCTCATACTACCTGGACATGCGAGCCGCCCGCAAGACGCTACTGGAGTACCTAGCTCAGGAATGTCGGCCAGGCCAGTGGTATACGCTGGAATCGTTTTTGCAAACCATCAAAGAGCGCGACCCGTTGTTGCTGCGTGCCCAATCGCGTCACTCGTCCTATAGCAATGCGGGACATATTCGCAAAACTATCATTGCCAACTGGGAGCAGGGCGATAGCCAGATCATCGCTGGTATGCTTACCTCAAGTTTGTATGAGATGGGCATCGTCACCCCAGGCTATCAAGCTGATGTTTCGCTAAAAGAAGAGCAGAAGAGTAACGCGTATGCCTTTAAGCTGACGGAACTGGCTGCCGCTGTGTTCGGGCCTATCCAATCGGGCGAGTCAGCCGCCGCTCAAACGCAGCGTACATTGATTGTGCAGCCAAACTTTGAACTGTTGCTCTTGCAACCCGACTTTACCACGCTCTACCAACTCTTGCCCTTTGCTAAAGTGGATCAGGTTGAGATGGTCAGTCGGCTGACACTCACCCAGGAGAGCGTGCGGCGCGGCGTCGAGGCTGGTTGGGGTGTGGAACGCAGCTTGCAGACCTTACGGGATCGCAGCCAAAAAGACTTGCCCCAGAATGTTCTGTATACCATGCAGGACTGGAGCAAGTTCTATAAAGATGCGACGGTCTCGCAGGTGCTCTTGCTTGAAGTGAGCAGCGAGTCCGTCGCCGATGAAATCTGCGCGTCTGCGAAGTTTCGCACGCTGGAATTGCGGCGTCTCGGTCCCTGTGCCGTGCTTGTCGGCGGCCAGGTCAGCTTACAGGTATTGCGCAATACGCTGGAAAAAGAGGGCGTGATTTTGCGTGTCCAAGGCGATATCCTGACCGTACGCGAAACCGCAGCGGCCTCATCGTCTACTTATTATGGCAGGTCGAGATAATCTGCATGGCCTGCTCGCGTGCTCCGAGTTTGGTGAGTGTCAAAATTTGCTGAAAGATCGCGTGCTGTAACAGGCTACGCTGGAAAGAGAACTCGTGCTCCTTCTCGTTAGCCTGACCGTTTTCGACTGCCTGGGCCATCTGCTCATGAAGGTTACGCAGCTTCAACACAAAGAAAGCCAGGCGCAACAGTTCAAAACGCTGCATTTGTTCAGTCGTCGTAAAAATGCTATCGATAGGAAAGTTATCCAGGCGGGTACGGGCACGAGATTTGGTTGTATTTTGCGTCGCGTCAGTATTCGAACTCAGGCTCATTGGGATCTCCCTTGGTATTCTAGACAAAGGTCATACGGTGCGTCCCTACATAAGCTTTAATCAATATCACATAGCCCATTGTACCAGATCATAGTTGTGTTTTTATGCGAGCAAAAAGTGACTTGCGCGTGGATACTATGGGTGTGCGGGTCACTGTCTCTGCTTTTTGGTTGTGACCTAAATAGGCTACGAACTGATTGCACATGGGAGAACCACGGGGTCAGAGCCTCCTGGGTTACACAAAAACACGGTAGAGCAGATGCTCTTCAATACGCATCCTGGCTTGCACAAAGATGCACGTAATCTGCTGCTGGATTTGTGCGGCATCTTGTTGGCTTATCTGTTGTTGTGTGGCTGGCGTTTTTCGGGCAAGAAAATGAGCGATGCTGAGGTTGTTTGACCGTCCAACCAGCCGCTATTGTGGACCCATCAACGTATGGCGAATCAGCATCAGGCGGGTCAGAGGGCCGAGGCCACCGGGCACAGGCGTCAGGAACGATGCCACCTCGCGTACACTCTCAAAATCCACATCGCCCACGACCTTGCCATTGAGCGCGTTAATCCCAGCATCCAGCACAATCGCGCCTGGCTTGACCATCGCGGCGGTAATGCTACGCGGGCGTCCCGTGCTGACCACTAGAATATCCGCACTACGCGTAATACTAGCCAAATCTTGCGTATGCGAATGGCAGATCGTCACCGTCGCATCCTGACGTAGCAGTACCAGCGCAATCGGCTTGCCACCAATATTGCTGCGTCCCACAACCACCGCGTGACGGCCCGCCACAGGCAACCGAGCTTCACGCAAAACCGCCAGCACCGCATCTGCCGTTGAGGGGATAAAGCTGGGAAAGCCTAGCGACAAATTACCGGCGTTGCGTGAACCCAGCCCATCGACATCTTTCTCAGGTGCTAGACCATCGGTCACGACGCGCTGCTGAATATGCTCAGGGAGCGGCAATAGCAGCACCACGCCATCGGTATGCGGATCATTATTGAGCGTTGTCACTTCCGCACTTAACTCCTCTTCACTGATCTCAAAGGGATAAGCCAGGGTCGCGCAGCCCAGGCCGATCTCGCGACATGCCTGTAATAGCTGGCGGCTGTAGACCTCGGCGGCGCTATGATGTCCGGCGACAATCTGCGCCAGACGCGGCGAGCGCCGATATTGTTTGCGGAACTGTGTAGCCTCGTTTTGCAATTCCTCAGCCATACGCGCCACAAGCGGGCGGCTATCAAAAATAGTTGCAGACATGGTTGTGTTCTGGTCTCCTAAACGTCCATTATGATTGCTTTCATCATAGCACACAACCCTACAAGTAGAGGAGTGACGATGATACCATGCTCATTTTTTCATCGTCGCCAAAAAGCGCTCTATAATAAACCTGACCGATGGGATCAGATCCAGATCAAGCACCTGCTCAAGCGGCGTAAATACCATAGCTTGCCCCTCGCCGAGCACGACATCTTCCTGCTTTGCCCGCGTTGGAGCATAGTAAACGTGCCATTGTCCATATACTCCCGGCTGAGGAGTGGCGGGAAGTATGCCTTCCCAGAACAACTGTAGAGGGCCGTCAACTTTTAGCCCCGTTTCCTCTTCTAGTTCCCGGTGTGCTGCTTCTTCCGGCGTCTCACCTAGCTCAATCCCACCTCCAGGCAGACCCCATTTGTACTGCCACACTTGCGCAGCACCATCACGATGTTGCATTAATATTCTGCTTTGAGCATCTATTAACAACACCACCGCAATCTGCACCTTTAACACATTTTGCTCCATTTTAGTGTACCTTTCGATTACGTATTATGCTGTTTTGGCTAACCAGGTTTCCAAATAGTAGCTAGCACTTTTTGGAAAACGCGGTTAAAGGCTCGTTTATATATATTAGCGATCCGCAAACGCACACAATTCGCGTAAACCCTGCTCGATCTCCTCATCAGCGCCAGCCAGTGAGACGCGTACATAGTTCTCTGCAACTGAGCCGAAGCCGCTGCCGGGGGCAACGGTGACGTTACGCTCTTGCAGCAGTGCCCGCGCCAAGTCACGACCTGAACGTGGCTGCCCGTCGCGGTGGCGGGCATCGACGAGGATATAGAAGGCTCCATGCGGTGTGTAGAGGTAGCGCCCTTGCTCGTGCAGGATGTTCACAGCGAGGTCGCGCCGTTTCTGGTACGCTTCGCGCATCTCGTGCACACAGTCCTGTGGACCAGTGAGTGCTGCCACTGCCGCTTTTTGCGCGAGGGTACTGACGTTGGTATAGCTGGCATCGATCACATACGAGATGGTTTTGAGCAGTTCGGTACTCGTCACCACGTAGCCGATCCGCCAACCAGTCATGGCGTAGGTTTTGGAGAAGGTGTAGACACAAATGGCGCGTCCGTGCTCGAATTCTTGCGGTGTCATTAGCGAGGCTGGACTAGTATGCTCGCCCTCGAAGAGTAGCTCGTCGTAGCACTCATCTGACAGCAGATAGAGATCGTGCCAGTGAGCGAAGTTCAGCAGTTCAGTCACGAGTTGGCGAGGAAAAACCGCGCCAGTAGGATTAGCGGGACTGTTGATAATCAACATGCGTG
>JBDTBU010000068.1:0-3597 GCA_039923935.1 Ktedonobacteraceae bacterium
CCACCTTTCATCAAACAACGAAGCAATACACGTTCAATCATTGATCCATGTCGTCAACGCGGCGCTTTTCGCCACGCAAATGCTTGCTACAGACCATCCTGTCTGTTGGGGTAGGTAGAGTATGCTGTTTCCACTTCGATGTGGGGGCAACTCTCTGTTCGCATACTACACGCGAACGTGCTACAAATCCCAAAGCTGTGTTTGTTGAGGTCAGTATATCAAATGGCTCTGTTTGTGCGTTTCCTCCTCGCTGAAGTGGTATAGACCACACGCTATCATTCAGGTGGATACCCGATGGACGCTCTTCCTGCCCATAGTATAGCATAGAAATGTTCTATTTCCTAGCTTAATTTCGATCTCTTTTTGCGTGAGATCGACTTTTTTGGAAAAAGAGGTTTGTCAGGAAAACTGAGAGATCTCATAGCAGAGATGTAGAAACTGGTTTACTACAACGCTCGCACCGTTCGCAACCACGCTTGAGCCATTAGCGCGTGCCCGGCGTCAGAGGGATGCACACCATCAGCGGCCCAGAAGGCTGGTTCGCGTTGGGTTGCGGCTTGCGCGAAAACGCCGTCGAACGGGACATACAGCGCGTTATATTCGCGGGCCAACTTGCGTACGACAGCTATTTTCGGGTCGAGATCTTCGCGCCAGCTTTCGCGGTCTGCTGGTACAGGCAGGACAAATGGCTCACATAAGATCAAACGGGCGTTGAGCGTTGTTTGCTGCGTACGTTCCAGTAGCCCGCGATAGGTCTCTTCGTAGGCGTGTGTAGAGGTGGGATCGTCGCTATCGTAGCGCCGCCAGGTTTCGTTAATCCCGATGAGCAGCGAGATCCAGGTTGGGCGCAGGTCCAGGCAGTCCTCTTGCCAGCGTGTAGCTAGATCGGTAATGCGATTGCCAGAGATGCCACGATTGAGGAAACGCACATCTCTTTCGGGATAGCTCGCGTGAAACCAGGAAGCCGCCTGCATGGCATAACCGTAGCCCATGTGGGCCGGGTCATGGCGATAGCGCCCAGCGTCGGTGATGCTGTCTCCCTGAAACAGTACGATATCTCCATTTTGGAAAAGTGGTTGCATACATAATCTCCTTCTCTGCCTATATTTCGTAGTTCCATGCACAATTAGACGTGTGCAAAACCGCTTACCAGCAGAGCCGCCAGGATAATCAGGGCCGCTAGGAGACTGCTGTTCATATTGGCGATCATCAGCTTCAGATAATTTTTCAGTTCTCCGTTGGTCTTGCGCAAGACCAGTAGCACCGGGATGACGGTCAGCGCAGCTATGGCGCTGTACCAGGGTAGCACACGCGTAACAGCTAAAATGAGGAGCGCGAACGCGATCCCTGCAAGTATCAACGCGCCTACAATGCGTGCTCCCTGTTCACCCAAAGCGACTACAGGAGTGACTTTACCCGCTTTCTCGTCGCCACGCCAATGCAGGAAATGGTGGAAGTAGAGCACAGCCATAGTATAGAGGCCCACAGGGATTGAGACAAGCATTGTCACATTGCTCACCATGCCGGATTGAACATAAAATGCTCCAACAAGTGGCAGGAAGCCGAAGGCGAAGAAAATATCCACTTCACCCAGTCCGCGCCCGATATAAGCTAGACGCAACGGAGGCGCAACGTAGAAAAAGGCCAGCAGGAAGCCCAGGATGGCGAAGAGCAGTACCCAAGGACGGAAGATGCTCAGGATAATGCCACAGAGTAAAGCCAGCGCGAAGCAGCCTACTGCCAGCCAGCGGTACGTTTTGAGCGTGAGTTGCCCATTTAAAAGCAGTGGCGAACCCGTTGTGATTGTGGTGCCACTTGACATAAATTCTTGCGCTGCCTGATCGGTTCCTTGGTCAAAGTCGAAGATATCGTTAATCAGGTTAGCTCCCAAGTGCGCGGCCAGTGCACCGACGAATGTGAGTGCGAAGAGTCCCCACGAGAAAGAACTGCCCTGCTGCCAGGCCAGGACTGCGCCGAGCACCACCGGCACAATCATCACCGGCAGAGTGCGTGCACGTGTGACCGTCGCGAAAAGTTGTGCCTTGTTCATGCGTGCGACTCCTCTGTGTGTGGCACGTGCTCAAAAGTGGCCTCGGTGTAGGGTGTGCCGCCCGTGAGGTCGGTAATGCGTAGCCAGTGTATTTTTAACTCAACTGCGGCTGTCGGCACCATAGAGATAAAGCCAGCAGCAGTCGGCGATTTCTGTGCTAGCCTAGCACGTACGTGCGCCGCCTCGTCCTCATTGTCCAGCAAGCGTGCATAGGCTGTAGCTTCCATCCAGACTGAGGGCTGGTCAGGGCCGATGAAAATGCCCACCTGCGGATTGTGCTGGAGGTTGGCTAACTTGCGTGAACTGGTAATCAGGGTTCCGTACAGTGTAAAGGTTGTATCCGTCACTGGACCTTCTACGAAGAAGATGCGTGTGGCGTATGGCTGTCCCTCGTGCTCAGTTGCGAGAACCAAAGTTTGATAGTGTGAGACGAATGTCTCGATGCTTGCGCGGGTTGTTTCATCCATCGTAATACCTCAATGTATATGCTACATGCGCCACAAAATTCTGGCTGCATCAGAGATTTGTCCTGTTCTATATCCTAACCGCTTTGGGCCAATCTCCACAAGCTTTTTACCCGACGAGTCTGCTAGCCTGCTTTCCCTGACGATAATCTTGCAAATCGCCGCCATTAGAGTGCTCCAACTTCTGACCAGTAAAGCTGAGCGCAGTTATCAACAAAGTCAACTCTAGTTTAAGTAGAGAGGGAATCGCATAAAGACTTGATTTTTGGCGGATATTGTCATACACTCAGCAATGTAACTGGAGATATCTCTCCAGTGGGCCTCCTATTTGCTTGCCAGAGAGGAATTTGTTAATGACCATGACACATCTGCCTGAATTATCCCATTCTAACGTAAACACTAACTATCCCCGTCCGCGTGTGGTGGGAACACGGACAGAAGTTCCGCTCTTCGACGGTAAGCGCGTGCGTTATGTGAACTTGGATAGTGCTGCCAGCACGCCCGCTCTTGTACGTGTGCAGCAGGCAGTGGGAAAATTCTTGCCCTGGTACTCTAGCGTTCACCGGGGTGCTGGCTATAAATCGCGTTTATCGACGCATCTCTATGAACACGCACGGGAAGTGGTGCTACGTTTCGTGGCCGCCACGCCCTCTTCGCATGTTGTTGTGTTTGTACGCAATACTACCGAGGCGTTGAACCTGTTAGCCCACCGTGTGCATTTGGAGCCGGATGAGCTGGTCCTGACCACGCGTCTGGAGCACCATTCCAATTTGTTGCCTTGGTATCAGCGTGCCTATGAGGTTGTCGAACTCACTCCTGAGGGTCGTATCGATCTGGCAGACCTTGAACGGCGTCTCATTGCCCACTCCGGCAAGGTGCGTTTGGTAACGGTTAGTGCGGCCTCCAATGTCAGTGGCGTGATCTCGGATATCCGCCAAGTTGCACGCCTCGCACATACGCACGGCGCACTTGTCGCGGCTGATGTTGCCCAACTCTCGCCCCATCGCCGTGTAGTGATGGGCGCGTTGAATGATCCTGAACGCGTGGATATTGTGGCTTTTTCCGGCCACAAGCTCTATGCTC
>JBDTBU010000069.1:0-6870 GCA_039923935.1 Ktedonobacteraceae bacterium
CTGCTCTCGGCCAGCGAACGCTACGCCCAGGCGCGTGGCGACGATCTGGCCGCTATGGGCATCAGCAGCGAGCATGTTACCTTCGATTGGGGCAAGATGCAAGCCTGGAAGCAGAGCGTGGTTCAGCGGCTCACCGAGGGCGTGCGCCGTCTGCTGGTCGCCAACCATGTCGAATGCGTGTATGGCACTGGCTGGTTTATCAACGAACAAGAGGTGCGCGTCGAGGGCGAACACGGCTCGTTGCGCTTCAAGTTCGACGCCTGCATCATCGCCACCGGAGCCGAGGCCAAGCCAGCCAAAGGATTGCCCTACGACGGCAAGACTGTGCTAACACCCGAACAAGCCCTGGCCCTGCCGGAACTGCCCACGAGTTTGAGCATTGCCGGAGACGACTATATTGCGCTAGAGCTAGCCACGCTTTTCGCACGCCTGGGTGTCAAAGTCAAACTCTCCTCACCAAATGCGCAGATTTTGGCGGGTGCTGATCCAGCGGCTCTACGTCTCGTTCAGGCTGGGATGCGTAAACAGGGTATCACAGTGAGCACAAATGTCACGATGAGGGATATTCAAGAGCGGCCACTGGTGGTCTCGCCTGGGATGCAGCATGGAGTCGCGCCGCATGTCTCCGGGCTACATCTCAATGCGGCGGGCATCCAGATCGGTCTGCACGGCGGTATCCAGGTCGATAGCCAGCAGCGTACCAGCCAACCTAATATCTTCGCAGTAGGCGACTGTACTGACAACATGCCAAAACTGGCCAGTCACGCCATCAAGCAAGGCAAAGTCGCCGCTGAAGTCATCGCAGGCCAACGTGTGCAGTTCGCGCCCATGGTCACGCCACTGGTTGTGCACACCACGCCCGAAATCGCCATGGTTGGCTACACCGCCGAAGAAGCCGCCAACCTGGGCACGGAGATTGTCAGTGGACGTTTCCCGCTCGCTGCTAATGGACGCGCCCTCACCCTCGGCACTGACAACGGCGTCGCGCAACTTATCGCCAGCGCTGACGGCACCCTGCTCGGAGCTACGCTAGTCGGTCCACGCGCTGGCGATCTGATTGGCCAACTCGCGCTTGCCATCGAGATGGGCGCGACATTGACGGATGTGAGCGAGATCGTGTACGCGCACCCAGGACTGGGCGAGACTGTGCTGGAGGCCGCTGAGCACGCGCTGGGGAAAGCTGTACATATTGTGAATAAGGGGTAGCTGCTAGTAATAGTTACCATCAAGTACAACGAGAAAAAGCGACGCATGCGTCGCTTTTTCTCGTTGTACTTGATGGTAACTATTACTAGCCACCGATCAAGTAGTGGCTTGCCAGCTTGCGCTGTTATTACACATTAACACTACTGATAAACGTGCCCCAGTTAGCCAAAACTGTGCGAGTCGTACCTGGAATATACTCGGTTGCCAGCCAGATGTGCTCTCCATCGGGAGAGGCAACGGCTGCCGAGTAGTCGCCCCAGCGGCAGAGGTGATCAGCCGCGACACAGGTAAAGCCATCTTCTGGTCCTGTGCCCATGCTGGCAATATGAACATCACCACCATGGAAGAGAGAGATAGGCATGTACGCTGCACTTGGGAAGAAGCCAGGACCGGACAGAGTGAAGCTCATGACACCTTCGCCGAAGACATTAACGCCAATCGAGGGGAACAGGACGTTTTCACCATCAACAGCGACATAGCCATTCTTCACCAGGATAGCACGCAACTGACCCTCATGCCAGTATGGCACAACGGCAAAGAAAGCAATGCCAGTACGTGCGGCCTCGCCAGGCTTCTGAACAATCGTGTTCACGCCGGACCACAACGCACCGCCTCCGAAGACCACCTGATTCATGCGGTCATCGTTGCTGTTGAGGAAACCCTCTGGTGCGTTATTCGCCGTGGCTTCTGGTGTGGCACCAGCCTTCTGGGTCACAGGAGTCGGCTGTCCATACAACTGGCTCTTAATGACGATGAAGGAAAGGTTCACATTCGGGAAGCTGCGATTAAGGGAGTTTGTACCGGTTAATGCCCATGTAGCGATGCGATTGTCAACGGTACCAGTGAAGTCGAGCGAACTCAGGAAGTACTCGGTACCATTATTGCCATGTCCAAAATCGAAACCAGAAGGCTGGGTCGAAGGCTGGATCGAGAAGGACAAACCGCCAAAGGGTACCAGAGCCTGAGAGGCATCAATCTGGACGACAGCAGGCGTAAACAAAACTGTAGGATGGCTGGCAGCTTCAACGAGTGCGGTCTTGGAGACGGCATAAACCTGTGCGCCGTTGAAGTTGCCCGCACCCAACGAGAACTCGTTGGTGGTAACAAAGAAGCCTGCCTTATTGGCACCAATCAATGGCTGATCGCCAAAACATGGGCAACCCACATGGCTAGGTGTGCCATCTGTGCCATCGTCTGTGGTGTTGATGGAGAAATTTCTCCACATACCAGTCGGATCGGCTGTCTCGCTCACCGCGATTAAGATGTGGGATGGGCCAGTCATAGCACCGTTCGCGGGATTTGTATCGATTTCCAATACAGTCAAGAACCAGCGATTAGTGGCAGGATCAAAGTAACACTTCGGATCGGAAGAGAAGTTGCCGAAAACAACGTTGACACGATCAATCTCTGGTTTGAGGCCAAAGAACTGGTTGATCGGGGTAGGAGTGGTCAACTGAGCGCCAGCGGTGCTGCGCACTTCTACTGCGGTATTGATGGTATCCACCACAAATTTGTTGCTAGCACACATGCCCTGGTCGGGAGGCTCCAGGCTGAATTGAGTATTGGTATACACACCCGTGCCAGCACTGCGCTGATCAAAGTGCGAAAGACCATTGAAGCCATGGAAACCAGGATTGTTGCTCGTCACATTCTGCCCATGAGGATTGGGGGCAGGAGTGCCGACTGGTGGCGGTGGCAATGGTGAGCTTGGGCCGTTGATAGCGAGCTTCGGGCTATGCTCAACTTCAAATGGAAATACTTCGAGGTTAGCTGGCCCTGTAGGCTGCGTCACGTTTGCGCGGGTAGCCACATGTGCGCTGTTGGCTATCGCTGCAAGATTTGTAGTGCCTAGGGAAGTGAGCTTGAGCAACGTCGTCTTCGAGGCTGTTGCTGTTGTTGCAGCATGTGCTGACGTACCTGCTTGGAAAACGAGCATAGACGCCAGTAGGATAGTCAGAGCCACAACTGAGAATGTAGCGCTCATCTTTGAGCGGGTGAAAAACCGCATAGGATCGGCCTCACTTTCAAATACATCGCAATACATAAATGATTGAACTTCGAGGGATCATCTCATACATCTGAGGAAAACGGCCAATGTGGTGCACAGATTTTCATTGCATACATGAAATGCATACACCAAAACAGTGCAAGGAATAGGGAGTGCTGGCAACCTCCTTCCATAAAACAGCAAGCTGAGAGGCACAAGGCATATAGCTTTGCACTTTTCAATGAAACCTTGGAAGAATCCAGAGGTTTCTGACTGAAAGAGCGAGAGTGTATAGGCACCTGTGTGGACTCCAAAACATGCTAAAATCCATCAATTTGATTGTACCATAGAAAACTGTGTTTTTCTAGTGTAGAAAAGGTTGCGAAGTGATGTTGAAAAGGGAGATATGTTACGCTTTGTTAACACGTCTCTCTACCAAGTAGGCAGATAGCCAGATTTCCCACAGTTTTCAGCTAACAGGGAGTTCCTGCATCCCGCCAGAATTTTTGCGAATTCCAAAACGTCCCCACAAGGTCACGATACTTGCCAGATAACAAATTGCGGTCACGACAAAAAGCGGACTGTAACCAGCATGCACGATAAGCAGGCCACCCAGCGAAGAGGTGAGTGCCCAGGGGATTTGAAAAGCGACCTGATAGGCACTGTTAGCCAAGCCGCGATGCTCTTCGGGCACCGCTTCCATGGAGAAAACCTGCAAGACGCCTGCCGACATGTCCATGGTGCCTGCACGCAAGGGGTAGAGGCCGACAGCCAGAGATAACGATGTGGTCAAGCCTATGGCGAGCAGCAAGGGCAAGCTGCACAGGCGCGTCAAGGCGATAGAATTGACGCGTCCCAGGCGGTTAGCCAGCCAGGGCGCGAGCAGGCTCGTCAACGCGATCAGCCCATTGGCCGCACCATCGATCAGGCCAAAGAGTGCTGGCTGAGCATGCAGATGGCGCACAAAGAAAAGGCTGAAGTAGGGGACGACCAGACCTGCACCCAGTCCAGTGAAGATTTGCACCAAAACCAGGGCAAAAAACGGTGTTCGCAAAAAAGCACGCACATACGCGGGCTGGGCGCGACGTTTAGCAGTGCTCAGCCAGTCTCGCCAGGGCCAGGTCTGCGGACCCAGCACGGGATGCAGATGGGCCGCAGATGGCGTGGGACGGTCATTGCTCAGCAAGAAAAGTGGAATGAAGCTTGGCAGCGTGAGCAGTCCGGCGCTGAGCAGGGCGAGTTGATAGGCACGCGGCTCAGGCTGGCTGGCAAGGAACCAGTTAAGCGAGGATGGTAGGACAGCCATCCAACGCGGATTGTGTTGGAACCAAGTGGGCAGCGTACCGCCGAACACTTCGCCCAGCACAGCCGTAATCAGCGCCAGGAAGATGTTCAGGCTAAAGAGGTGTGGACGTTCGGCTGGCACACTGTTGCGTGTCAGAAAGGGCGCGTTAATCACCAGAGTAAAGGCCGCAGCCACGCCAGTCACAAAGGCGCACGCCAGTAACGGAGCCGGTTGGCGCACAAGCACAGTGCCGATTCCCCCCAGGCCAATCGCCACATTCGAGAGAATCAGCACCCATTTGCCACTCCAGCGATCAATCACCAGACCTGCTGGAAAAATCGCCAAGCCCGCGCCAAGCGTGCCCACAAACAGCGTGGCTCCCACAAAATCCGCTTGATAGCCCAGCGAGGTCAGATAGAGATTGTACAGCAACAGGAAAATACCTGCGGATGTACCACTCAGCGCGTTGCTTAGCAAATACAGGCGAGCATTGCGCTGGAAATGTCCGAACCGCCGGAGATAGTCACTCATCGCATCCGTTGCACAATCATAATCTCCTCGTAGGGCAGAGGCTCGATAATCCCCTCGCGCGGCATAACCACTGGTTCAGGCTCGCGTTCCACAATGGGCTGCGTCCGCGTGGGAGCGGCGGGGCGAGAGCGTGTCAGGCCCGGCAGGAAAAAGGCTTTGGCGATGCCTTTGACCATCTCGGTGCGTGCGTGAAACTCGATCACAGCATGCATCACGCGGTCACTACCCTGCTCGACTTTCTGCTCAACCGCGCTGGCCTTGGCTGGCAGGGTGGCCGCTACTCTGGGAATTTGAGACACCGCCTGCATCAACTGATTATCAGCCATATCTAGCGGCAACGGTTCACCTTTCTGAGCGGAGACCAGCGCGTGATTTATGCGGTTGACGGCTGGCTGGATTTTCTTGATCTGCTCAGCCTTCTCGCGTAGCCAAGCGAGGGTAAGCATCAAAGCCGCAGCCAGCACCAGACCTATCATGATTGAGGCAAACAGATACACTGCCAAAATAATGGCTGCAGCCTGTCCCCAGGGTGCCAGACCGCTATCGGCCAACACAGCATAGCCCATCTTATTCACCGCCTCCAACTGTTTCAACAATCTCCTGCTGCAAATTCTCCATCTGCCGTCGCCTGCGCTCTTCGGCGCGTGTACGCGTGTGGCCTTTGCCGAAAAAGACCTTCACCATCTGACGACCCGCCAGCACCATAGCCGCAGCCTGTACTGGTGGCGTGACCGCGTATGCCTTGGTTAGGCGTATCGCGCTCGCCAGCGTGCCCGCAGCCTTGCCAGCGTGTTGCGCGGTCTCCTTCACCGCCTCGGCAGTTTCTTTCGCCACGCCAACCGTCTCCTGCATCGAATTGAGCAGAGGCCGGATTTCTTCCCGTACCAGCATAATCGTCTGGATAAGTTTCATAATCGCGTAGACAAGCAGAGTCGTCGAGAACAACGAGAAAAGGGCCAGAAGAATCAGTGCAATATAGAGTACATCGAGAAGCTGCCCCGCAACACCGGCGACTATCAGACCAGCAACCCCCAGAATGCCCAGCACGATTCCTACAATCAGTATAACCCGCAGCGCACGTTTCATAAATAAATCCTTACAAAGTATTTTTGTAGCTGTTACTTGATTATAGCCCATGCTGCGAAGCAAGTGCTACTTCCTCTATCTAGCACGCAAGGTTGAGCAAAAAGAAACACGTACCTCATTGGGCAAGTTCCTCTGATGTGGGCTATAATCTAGGCAATGGATCTGGCAACACTTTTATTTCAGGCAAGGCAAACGGCAAGCTAGTAGTTGGATCGCCTTTTCTGATCGACAGAATAAAAGTACCCTGGCATAGTCGTTATGCGTTATAACAATATTGATCACAATCACTGCTATAGATTTCGTTGGAGGAGAATCCATTGGAAGCACAAACCGACTTACAAACATACCTGGAACAGGGGAGACAAGCACTGGCGCAGGGTCAGGGGCGTGAAGCAGCCATCGCCTATGCCCATGCCGCGCAAATGGAACCCACGAACCCGCTGGTGCATCTGGGACTGGCCGAGGCCAACTTGGCGCTTGGCTCGTATAGCGTTGTGCATATGGCCTGCCACAAAACGCAGGAGATCGTGCCGAGTGGCCCGTTGCACGATCTGGCCCAAGCCTTGCTGGACGTGCTGGATCGACGCTATGACCGTGCGCTACAAGCCACAGATGCCGCTATTCAGGATGATCCGAGCAATGCCTATGCCCATGCCTTACGCGCTTACCTGCTGCGTATGACACAGCAGGACTACGATGCTGGTCTGGCTCGTTCCCGCGCCTCGCGCCTCTCGTTCGGTGGCAAATTCGAGAATTGCTTCCCAGCGGTTGAGCC
>JBDTBU010000070.1:0-14231 GCA_039923935.1 Ktedonobacteraceae bacterium
AAGAGTGGCGACGTGTTGAGCGACTCAGTGCGTGCGAAGACAATCCCATGCTCTTCAGCCTGTTCGCGGGCACCAATCTCGATATCGTAGAGAATCTCCAGATGGTCGGCCAAGAACTGCACAGGAGCGATCAGCACATGGGTGTGACCAGCGGCCTTGAGTTCGGGCATGACATCGGCGAAGTCGGGCTTGAGCCATTCTTCGGGTGTGTGGCCGGCGCTCTGATAGCAAAACATCCAGCGCTCAGACGGCAGACCAACAATGCGAGCGACGGCCTGGGCGGTCTCTTTGAGCGCGTCGATATACCCCGGTTCCTTCTCCACCACGCGTTTGGGCATACTGTGTGCGGTCAACAACACGGGCACACGGTCACGCACGTTGGCGGGCAATTTGTCCAATGCCTGACGCAAGCGTTCGGCAATAGCATTCAGGAAAAAGGGTTGCATATGCCAGTCTTCGCTGATTTTGAGTTGCAGATCTGTGCGTCCCAGAGCAGATGTCGCATCCTGCAAGGTACGCACATAGCCGCTCATTATAATAGGCGAATATTGGGGCGACATAATTACGCCAATCAGCTTGTGCGCACCCTCCGCGACCTCTGGCACAACATCAGCGACAAAGGGCGGAGCGAAACGCATGCCAGCCATGACATGAAAGTCTGGCCCATTTGGATGCTGCTTGTTTAACTCATCCTGCAAAGCCGCAGCCTGAGCACGCGTGATCGACAACAGTGGCGAGCCACCGATCAGCTTATAGCGACGACGAAACTCTGTGAGTAACTCGTCGTCAGCCGCACGTCCCCCACGGATATTTTGCAGGTAGACGGGCAGATCCTCCAGGGTCGCTGGTGAGCCATAGGTCATCAGCAGTACCCCAATATGCTCTGTAGACATTTTTTGCTCCTCTAAAGGGCTAGAGCACCCCTTGCATCTCCGCTTGGCAATAGTTAGCGTGCGGAGAGTGTGTGGACAGTCTCGACGACGCGCTTGAGCATATCTGGGTCCGTGGGGGCTAGCACGCCATGACCGAGATTGAAGATATGACCAGGACGGTTCTCAGCACGCTTCAGGACATCCTTCACGCCTTCTTCAATAGTTTCCCAGGGTGCGAGCAACACGGTTGGATCAAGGTTGCCCTGAAGGCCGCGTTCGTAGCCGATACGCTTCCAGGCGTCGTCCAGATCATAACGCCAATCGATGCTCATGATATCACTACCAGCTTCAACCATAGCTTCCAGCAATGTGCCCGTGCTTGTGCCGAAATGGATTGAGGGCGTGCCAGCCTCTTTAACTGCCTGAAAAATGCGCTGCGTGTAGGGTAGCACAAAACGGCGATAGGTGCTGGGATTGAGTGCGCCGATCCAGCTATCGAAAAGCTGCACGACATTCACGCCAGCCTTGACCTGAGCCACTAGATAACGTATGGTTACTTCGGTCAGTTTCTCCATCAACGCGTGCCAAACCTTCGGCTGGCCGTACATCAGCGACTTGGCAATGGCGTAATCACGCGAGGGGCGACCCTCGATCAGATAGGACGCCACAGTGAAAGGTGCGCCCGCAAAGCCAATCACTGCCTGTTTGCCCGCTAATTCGTGGCAGACCATGCGGATGGCCTCCATCACATAGGGCGTGGATTCTTCAGCCTCCGGGACACGCAGTTTCTCGACATCCTGCATTGTGCGGATGGGGTTGTGAATGACCGGGCCAAGGTCGGGCTGGATCTCCAACGAGACGCCCATACCCTCTAGCGGCAGCATAATATCAGCGTAAAGGACCGCGCCATCCACTCCAAATTGCTGGACTGGCATCAGTGTGACCTGTGTGCAAAGCTCTGGTGTCTTTGCCATCTCTAAAATATCGTAGCGTTTGCGCAATTCGCGGTAATCGGCCAGACAGCGGCCTGCCTGACGCATAAACCAGATTGGTGTGGCATCCGGCTGGCGATGGTGGCAGGCATCCATAAAACGCGCTACCCCCGTATGAGCCGGAAAAGCATGTGGAGATGTCTGTTGCATATTGTCCTCCTACTCTTTCCTCATAAAAAGTACGCAATGCCTGCCGGTGCGCTATCCAAGAACCCGGAGATGAACATTGCTTTGTATATCATAACGCGTCTACTGGTAGGATGCAAGAGAAATCTAGGTGAATCTGAGAGAAAATCTACATGAATCTCCACAGATAGGAAAAATGGCTATAGATTTTCACATTTTTTACGTCTTACCATTCCCTGTGCTGGCACCGCTTGGCTGCAAGAAGAGAACACCATCCCAAAATTTTACCCTTTTTTACTGGTGGCGAACCCTGGAGAGTGTGCCGATTAAAGAAAGAGGGAAATGAAAAGTGTCAATCAACTTCATCGATTGACACTCCTGCTTTTACAGAACCTGGAACGATTTTAGCGTGGAGTTGCGTAGCTGTGCAGGCCGACTACTAAGAAGTTCACGCCGTAATAGGTGAAGAGTGTGGCAGCGAATCCCAGCGTCAGCAACCAAGCAATGCGTTTGCCGCGCCAGCCACGAATGCCGCGTGCGTGCAGGTAAACCGCGTAGATCAGCCAAGTAATCAGCGCCGCAGTTTCTTTGGGGTCCCAACTCCAGTAGTGGCCCCAGGCATAATTGGCCCAGTAGGCACCCAGAATTAGGGTCAGCGCCAGGAGCGGAAAACCCACGATCACAGCTTTGTAGCCCAGCAAATCCGCCGCCTCAGCCGAGGGCAGCCAGCGAAATCGTTGACCCTCACCACCCTGTGCCAGCATAATCAGGCCCGCGCCAAAGGACACACAAAAGAGTGCATAGGCGAAGATGGCAACTGAAACATGGAAGGTCAGGATGGTTTTGTCTTGCAGCGCGGGGATCAACTCTTGGGTATCATTAATCATGTTGTAGGTGACACCCATATAGATGGCTATACCCAGTGTGACTGCTGCCAGCACGCAAATATACAGACCCCAGGCGCGTACACGTTCGTGGAAACGTGCCTCGAAGATCAGATAACAGATCAGCAGCGCCGTGGTGAAGCTCATACTAAATTCGTAGAGGTTGCTCCACGGGACATGCTGCTCGACAACCCCACGTAAGGTCAACCCTAGCAAGAATGCGCAGACCGCCAGCCAGCCCAGCGTAGACCCCACGCGTCCGATGGTAATCAGGCTGCGATTAAGCGCAATCGGCTGCTCGCCGTCGGGCTGCTCGTGCAAAATAACAGCACTGCGCACCAGCGTAGCCACGTTGCTCTTCTCGCTAGCCATCTGGCTACTCTCGCCCGTTTTAGCGCTTTTACGATTGACGACGCGTTCGACTGCCAGTTTTCTAGCCAACTGGGCCGAACCAACGGTATACCAGAGATAGATCAGCGTCATGACCGCAACCAGGCTTATGCCCGCCGTCATGCTATACTGCGAGAGGGCCGCCAGCCCGCCAGAAGGAACTATCGCGGCAATCAATGAGAGATACATACTCAACCTCGGTTGTAGAAAAACACATGCCTATGCAAACACGTACGAACGGTGAAATAGCGCGAAAAATTGCAGGATTGAGACGCCCGAACCATCAGGAATCTCGACTTGATAGATAGTAGCATAGCTACTGAGTTTGTGCAAATTCAGCTTGCAATTCACCTGATGTTTTGACGGAAGAGAAGAATTTGCATAGACTTGACTTTTTATAACTGCTCTGCTATGTTTCTATATAGATGCTTTTTTCTGACTACTATGTTTTGTATTCTGAGGATCATAGACGGTGAAACCAAAATCGCGCCTCTTGTTAGCTATCTCACAAACCCTGATGAGAATTGGGCTGATGGCCCAGATTGCTATTGCTGCGCCTGAGATTGAGCTGGAGGAAGCGACCAATCTTTCACAAGTACAACGCAGTAACTGTGATGTAGTTATCATACACCAGACTTTCCTGTCCGAATGGATTGAAGCGATCCAAAAGCCTTTTCTTGTGCTGACAGAACTGCCAACGCGAGAGGAGCTTTTACTGTTTCAAGAAAATAGGCACTGTTTTGGGTATGCTTCTCTCTGTCCTACTCTGGAACCGCTGCTATCCTATATTCAAACAACGAATTTCAGACAGAGAAATACATTTTGGCTTGACCCCTCTCTTACGCTCTTACTCATACGACAGGATAAGATAGATGATTTTGAATCTGAGATCTGGACAAAATTGACTGCACGCTCGCGTGCAGTCTTTGACCTCTTAAAGCAAAGGAAGACCACAAACGAGATAGCTGAAGCGCTGGATATTGCAGTGTGTACTGTACGTACGCATAAGCAACATATTTGCCAGAAATTAGGAGTGGAAACAGATGAATTGAAAAGTGTATTGGCCGTAGCTCGTTCCAGGTAGTCACGGCAATGAAAAGGAGGTGTGTGAACCAGTTAGCCAGTAGGAGATGCGTAAGAACTCCACAAAAGATCCACGCATTATCCACAACTTGAGGATAGTACAGATTATAGCAAGCAGGTATCATGTGTTCATGGGAATTATCCCATACGAATTTTATTTGATAGGGTGATATAGAAAGCGTATTACCCCAAGTCAGGAGTTTAAGATGAACAAACTGACCCATGTAGCAAAAGTTGCTGCAGCACTTGGCCTGCTTGCGTTATTGTTGGCGGTGAACGCATTTACTTTTGCGCCAACGAAGGCGTCTGCGGCAACGACACAGGCGTCTACAGGGCATTCAATTACCAGTGTGAAGATCAGTAACAACGTGCATCCTCTTTGTGGAACCGCCGTTTGGTGGTGGTCTAGCGATCAAACAAGTGTTTCCGTAGGGAACCCAGTTACAGAAGGATTTTCATGGCAATGTGCTGGAGATAATACTCAAAATTGGATTATTGACTGGCGTGATGGCAATACCAGCAGTTTTTGGTGCTTTGTCTGGCAGGGTTGCACTTCTGGGAGCTTCACTGGAAGTCATACATATAACCTTGCGGGTACGTACGTTGCAAAAGTGTATAACGCTAATAACTCCGGTATTGCAGCCTGGTTGACGATTACTGTACACTAACTACAGTCCAATGGTAGAGTATCTATTCATTGGCGAAGTCATCCACTCTCATCGAGGATGACTTCGCCGGTGAAAGAAAGAGGAGTAGTGAAGATTTTATTACAAATTACGAAAATCGAACTTTTGCTGATCGCTAGAAGTAAGTTCACCTATATCATAGCTATCGTCGTAGCTTTTCTCGGCATCTGGCAAGCGACCAGTATTCGTTGGAATCCGGCTAGTATGTGGTCATTGATTGGCATAACTAGTATGGAAGTCGCGCTCATCTTGGCCTTCTGGACTCTGGGACAAGGGCTACGTAAGCAAGATACGCAGGTAGGAAAAATGGTATGGGCGACGGTAAGTCCGTCCTGGGCCTATATCTGGGGGAAATTTCTTGGTGTTTTCTGCGTAGCCTTGCTCTTTTCGCTGTTGTTTGAACTGGCTGCCATAGTGACGGATCAGTTCTGGAATGTTCAAGCCGGCTTACCTCTTGTCCATGATGTGATCTTTCCACCATTAGGCTGGACGGCCTTTTCTGTCTTCTGGCTCTGGTTTATGCTTATTCCCGTGTTGTTTGGCGTCGCTATAGCCATTTGTATCAACTATGCGACACATGGCAAACGTCTGATTGGGTATGCAACCGTCTTGATTTATTGGGTCTTTGGGTTTAAAGCCTATTTTCCCTCGTGGATGGATATCACATCTGTAAGTATGTTTCAAAACAATGATCCGTCTAAAGAAATTTTTCGCTCGGTGTCGGCTGTTTGGGAGAGGTATTACCTCGCCCATGTTACTCCTCTGCTTCAGGCTACGCAGATTATGGATATGGTGCGTGCAGAAATTCCTCCTTACTTCCTCGGTTGGCCTTTTTTAGTTAACAGGGTATTCTTTTTACTCCTGTCACTGCTACTTGTCTGGGTCACTGTTTTTGTGGTTGATCGACGCCGCTCTGCAACAGGGGGATAAGCATAATGGTGCAAACAACCTGGAAAATGTTCAGGTCTGGGCAACTTTGTGTAAGCAAAAAGGAGATTTTACGATGATTCATCTAGGCATAAATGGGGTAAGCAAGCAATACGAATCAAAACGTTTTGCCTTGCAAGATATCTCCCTCTCCCTACAGCCAGGGATAATCGGTCTGGTTGGCCCCAATGGCGCTGGCAAAACAACCATGTTGACCATGCTGGCAACGCTGAACAAGCCAACGCGGGGTACAGTGACGTGGAATAGCATCGACATTTATAAACAGCCGAAGGTCTTGCGCGAGGTGCTGGGCTTTGTGCCGCAAGGCGTGGGTTATTATCCTCAGTTGTCAGCCGTCGAGTTTTTATGCTATTTCGGCGAACTGAAAGGTGTACGCGGCAAGCTGTTAAAAGAGCGGGTGGAGTATGCGCTGGAGATGGTGCATCTGACATCGGATGCGAACCGACGACTAAAAAGCTTTTCTGGTGGGATGATCCAGCGTGTGGGCATCGCGCAGGCGTTGCTCAATGATCCGCAGTTGTTGATATTGGATGAACCGACGGTGGGCCTGGACCCAGCGGAGCGCATCCACTTCCGCCAGGTGATCGCATCTCTGTCAGGCGAGCGACTCGTGCTTCTCTCCACACACATTATCACGGATGTGGAGGCGATGGCCAGTGATCTCATACTGCTCCAGGGTGGAAAAGTCTGCTGGCAAGGCTCGGTGCAAGCATTGTTGGATGCCACAGCGGGCACGGCCTGGGAACTGCAGTTGCCGCCAGAGGAGTTTGAGCGTTTCCGCTTGGAGCATCAGGTGAGCTCGGCGATACGCCACGGAAATGCTATGGCTGTGAGGTTGGTGGCACAGGAACAGCCCCATGTCCTGGCGCAGGTGATGACATCTTCCCTGGAAGAGGCTTATCTGGCTATGACAACCCTACAGAAGGTCGAAGTGAAGGCAATTTGAGCCATATGAAGAACATACAAATCCTGTGGATCGTCATGCGTCAGGAATTTCTGCTTTTGGTTCGTGGTTGGGTGATCTGGGTCATTGGGGGCATCATCGCGTTGCTAGGGATCTTGGAAGCCCTGGGTGCGCGGGCCTCTCCGTTGGGTATCTGGGAAAATGTCCTGGGCAATACGTTCCTGGTGGCTCTGCTCTTAACATTAGCCAGCGCGGAACAGGCGTATATGGAACACGAATTTCAGGTGGAGCGCTTGATTTGGAGCACCCCAGTGGGCACCATGACCTATTTTTGTGGGAAATATCTCAGCAGTTTAAGTATCTTCCTGGGGTTTATCCTCTTACATCTCCTGTTAGCAGTGCTCGTGGATCAGTTTTATCCGACAATCCCTGCCTTATCTGGTATGCTGGGGGCAGCGTATCCTGGCCTTGGTGCTAAAGCCTATCTTATCTGGTCAGTCTGGTATATCCTGGCTCCAACGCTCTTCGGCACCGCCTTGGCCTTCGCGGTGACGACCATCACGCGAGGTCAGCGCGTCATCTCTCATGTGCTGGCGGTTATACTCTGGTTAACAGCCTACTTTGGTGGCCTGCCAGTCTGGCTGGATGTGGTTGGGAACAGCTTCTTCACCAACAACACGAGGCTACCAGGTTTGGAGACTGCTACAATGCTGCTGGCAAGTTTAGGGCCAAACCCGCACCCAACGCCTGAGCAGAGGAGCCAGATGATGTCACAGATTCGCCTCGATGTGCCGCCGACCTTCTTGCCCTGGTCGTTTGCCCAAAGTCGTTTTTTCCTGGTCGGCATTGGGATTGCGCTGCTTTGCCTGACAGCACTGCTGGTCAAGTATCGGCGGACAAATGCAGCTATTCAGAAAGGGTAAGATGCGGCTTACGTTTGTTAAGTTTATTCAGATGCGATTGCCCTGTGCAACTCGCACAACCAGGCTAACAACGCCTGGGTTTGGTAGATTCTGCTACACACCACCACTTGATTGAAGGCGGCCTGGTCGCAGATAGAACTGGGTCCGTGGCGCTGTGCTTCTAGAGCGGCCAGAAAATGCTGGCACGTCTCGATTTCCTGAGCGATGACCTTGGCTAGATGCGTGGGCAGCAGACGTTGCAGGAAATACAGCTTGATTAGGAAAAAGATGCGTATATCGCGTGGACGCTCCACTGGTACGGTTAGCCACTCTTGGAGGGTGGTGCGTCCAGCGCTGGTCAGATTGTAGACTTTGCGTTGGGGGCGTCCGCCTTGTTGATCCTGCATGGCCTCGATCAGTGCCAGATGTGCCAACTTTTTGAGAAAGGCATAGAGCTGGCTCATCTCGATATGGACAATTTGGTCCAATGGCTCGTTCTGGAAGTGTTGGTAGAGTTCATAGCCATGCATTGGTCGCTCTTCAAGCAAGCCAAGAATCGCGTATTCAGCCGGTTCGCTAATGTGCATCGTTTCCTCACGTGTGTGTTCGTAAAAAAATTATACCATTAAGCACAATTGTTTGGGATACCATTTGCATGTTTCCGCTAGGCAACGTATAATTGCGCACGATCCACACGCCAAAATTTGTTAATCAGGAATTGTAGAGATGCCACTACCAGTTATCCTATCCTATATTCAGACTCGTCCTTTGCTGGAAGCTCGTAAACAGGGCCAGTCCGAGGTTACAAGCTCGCTCGACCTGGGCATGACGACAAGCCGCGCCATGTTGAACGCTGAGGGCGTCGTTTTCCCTGCTGGTGAACGGTTGGATTGGGCTAGCATTGAGAAGATCAGCCAGTCTGAGGTCAACTGTTACACCGTGGGCGCACAGGGTATGCAGGCCATCCAGGTCTTCTCTGAAGAGACGAATCGTGTGTGCAGCCTGATGCCTACGCGTGGCGCACCCAGTATGCTGATCGCTGGTTTTGTCATGCATCGCATCAAAGATGTTGACCCCTGGCAGGACACGCAGCGCAAGATTGCCGCCATTGCTCCCGTGACTGGGCGCGTGCTTGATACCACCACTGGCCTGGGCTACACCGCCATCCTGGCCGCACGTGCTGCCGAGTCAGTCACCACCATTGAGTTAGACCCCGGTGCGCAGGAGATGGCGCGGCTCAATCCCTGGTCACAGGAACTTTTCGACAATCCCAAAATCACCCAACTCATGGGCGACGCCTACGAGGTCGTGCCAAGCTTTGAGGATGAGAGCTTTGGCCGTATTATCCACGATCCCCCCACGTTTAGCCTGGCTGGCGACCTCTATTCCGGCGTTTTCTACCGCGAACTCTACCGCATCCTCAAGCGTGGAGGGCGGCTTTTTCACTACATCGGCGATCCCAACAGCAAGGCCAGTGGCGGCACCACACGCGGCGCGTTGCGTCGTTTGCAGGAGTCCGGCTTCACACGCGTGGTGCGCTACCCGGATGCGTATGGAGTTGTGGCCTATAAGTGATGGGTAGGTGATTTGTTACAGCTATTCCACTGAATGTGCCAGTTGTTTAAAAAGCGTGAAGCTAGCGATCTTGGACAGCGTTTAGATGACCCATCTAGGGGAAAAACTGGCAGGGAATCCTAAAATACGTTATACTGCCCGCAAAGACATGGCAAAGTAACACAGTTTGGTACACAACACCCCAGGCACTAACGTGCGAAGTGTATGCGAGAGAGAGGATTTTCATGGCTGCTGATTGTTCATTTGATGTAGTATCCCAGTTCGACGAGCAAGAACTGGTGAACACCATAGATCAGGCGCGGCGCGAAATCACCACGCGCTACGATCTCAAAGATACTAAAACCGAGATTACCCATAGCAAAGAGAACATCACTATTTCGACAGATAGCGAGATGACGCTCAAAAGTGTGCGCGACATTCTGGAGACTAAAGCCGTCAAACGGAACCTTTCCTTAAAGATTTTCGATTACGGCAAAGAAGAAGTCGCCTCCGGGAACCGCGTTCGTCAGGTAGTAGAGTTGCGGCAGGGGATCTCACAAGAACTGGCGAAAGAGATCAATAAAAGTATTCGGGACAGCTTTCCCAAAGTCAAACCACAGATCCAGGGCGATGCCATCCGTATTATCGCGAAAAGTCGCGATGATCTCCAGGCGGTCATCACTTTTCTGAAACAGAAAGATTACACCGTGGCGCTGCAATTTATTAATTATAGAAGCTAATGTGGCGCTCTTTGCTACCAGATGAGCTTTGATGGTACAAGTACTTTAGTACCAAAAGTGAGAGATGTTAGCTCATGTGGGCCAAAATTGTTGTAACCTAGTTCTAGTTAGACCAAGTTGTGCCGCAAAAATGAGAAAGAAAATCTTTCATGCCTGGGGACAAAAACGTTTTCAGTACCATCATGGATACTGCCGAACGCTACCGCTGGGAAAGCCAGTGGGGGCAAGCAGTCTACGAGTACCAGCAGGCGTTGGCCGAGTTCCCAGACGATGCGACGGCGCACAGCGGGCTAGGCTTCTGCCTGATGCAAGTGAAGCAATGGCAGCCAGCTCTGCACGAGTATGAACTGGTTCTTAAGAGCGATCCTAGTCAGGTGATCGCTTTGAGCAAAACGGCTGAGCTGTATGTTATTCTCAACCGGCGAGCAGAGGCGTATAAAGCGTATCTGCGCTTGGCCGACCTGTATGCACAGGCTGGTCAGGGGGCACGAGCAGAGGCTGCGTGGCAAAAAACTGTGCAGTTATCTCCGGGTAATCCAGAGCCTCACGAGCGTCTCGCTGCGTACTACTTTAGTAAAAAAGATGTCTCGTTGATGATCCAAGAGCGCCTCGCGGCTGCTCAAGGGTATCTTCTGTGTCACGAAGATCAGGCAGCGCGGGCGCAGTGTGACGATATCCTGCGCTTCGATACCACGAATACACAGGCACAGTACTTGCTCTCTCAGATCAACGCTCTGCCACAACAGGTCTCAGGTTCGCCCACCCAGTCTGCTGGCGCGGGTCTGACATCGGCAGGCGAGGCTCCTGTCACTGATATGGGTACGTTGAACTATATAAGCGGAGGTAATTCTAGCATCATGGGTAATATGGGTAGCGCGAGCAACTTCAATGGGGGTGGCGGTCAGGGTCCGGCAATGACGGCTCCAAATATGGCCGGAGGCGGCATGGCCCCTCATCAACGCATTTCAGCCACTCAAGTGACAAGTGCGCTCAAACAAGCTCAAACCTTTCAAGCCCAGGGGCGTTTCAACGATGCTATCGACCTCTGCGAACAGATTTTGGCGAGCGGCTTTGATCGTCCTGACGCTCGGTACTTTCTGGGCTGGCTTTATCAGGAGCAGCAACGCTGGGAAGAGGCGATTCGCCAGTTCCAGACGCTCCTCAATGATCCTGATTATGCTCTTTCTTGCTACTACGCGCTGGGTCAGTGCTATAGCGCCGGTGGCGATTTGCGCACAGCGGCGATGCACTTCGATGAGGCGGTAGACCGGGTAAATCTGGATGCTCTAACCCTTGAGGAATCCGACCAACTGGTGCAATTGTGCCAGGAGGCTGCGGGTGCCCATCGCCAACTCGGTGAGGCGGACCAGGCACAGACCGTCTATAACGCGCTGTTGGGCTTTTTGCACAGCCGTGGCTGGAATGAGAAGGTCGTCCAGGTTGAATTTATGATCAAGCAGGCACCGGGTGTACCGCAAACGCCGCAGCCTGTTCCCCAGGCCAATACAACACGTATGACGCCGCCTGAGCAGATGCAAACCATGCAAGCTCCTCTGGCCCCTATCGCTGATGCTCCGACGATGGCCTTTAACACGAATATGGTTCAGGGCATGTCCCCTGCTGCTCAGGCTCCTATGGGTGCACCGGGTCAGGCTAACCCGAATTCGTTGGGCGATCTGCCCGATTGGCTGACCGGCATTCTGAGTGATGCGGATAAAGCGCAAGTTGCGAAAGCCTCGACTCCGGTTTTGCCTGCGCCTGCTCCCATAGCCCCGCCTAGCGACCCCTTGCCAGCAACGCTGGGGCAGTCCCAGGCTGCTCCTGACTGGCTGACTGGCAATTCTGCCGTGAATAATCCCATCGTGAACGAGCCAACAATGGTTATCACGCCTGAGCAAATGGCAGCACTAGCCAAGATGGCTGGTTTGACACCGCCTACCGCAGCTACGCAGCCCGTGGCTCCGCCGAGTATGCCGACGATGGTCCCATCACCCATGCCAACGGCCAGCGTGCCTTCACTAGACCAGATGAGTCCAATTTTGCAGCCACCGCCAGCCAGCGTCGTCAAGTCCTCCGCTGAGGCTCTGCTTGGTCAGATGGCTGGCTCCTCGAAGGATGAGTTGCTGCTGAAGCAGGTGGCGGGTTCGGTGGTTGCCAGCACAGCTATGCTACCTGAGCATATTCGTATGCAGGTTGTACAGGCTATGCAGGATATCCAACGCTACATTAATCATGGCCTGCTGACGCCCGCGACTGAGGCGTGTCTGCGCGTGATCGATATGGCACCGCAATACCTGGATATTCATCAAGTGCTCTGCGAAATTTACGTGCGCCAAGGCAAGGTTGAGCAAGCAATCACCAAGTACGCTATTCTGATCGATACCTACACATCCAATGGGCGCATCGATGACGCGGTGGCGACCTATCGGCGTATTCTCCAACTGGAACCGAATAATCTGACTTATCGCGTACGCCTGATTAGCCTACTTTCCACGCAAGGGGATAAAGATGAACTGTTGCGCGAACGCACGCTAGCCGCAGAGTCGTATCTCAAGCTGGGTTATATGGACCGCGCCCTAACCGAACTGGAGCAAGCATTACAGGAGAGTCCGACAAGTGTATCGACGCGTCTAAACTACGCGCTGGCTCTGCAAAAACTGGGCCGTTCGCAGCAGGCCACCGCCGAGTATCAGCGGGTCTTGCAAGTCGATCCACGCAACTTAATCGCTCTGGTGCGCTGGCATGTAGCGATGATTACGGGTACTGGCTCTGCACGCTCAACCACGCTGGAAGTGCTGACACGTATTCGCTGGCAATTGCGCGGCGAGGGTCAGCGGCACTACGAGTTTGTGGCACGCGAATATACCCTAGCTGCCGAAACCTATCCCAATAACGCCGAAGTGCGCTTCTCGCTAGGTCAGGTGAATCAGCAGGCTGGCTACTTTGATCAGGCTATCGACGCCTATCAAATGGCGATGCGCGATAGCTCTTACGAAGTACTGGCTCGCACCACAATGGCGCAATGCCTATTGACCCAGGGCAAGCCCGAAGCGGCGATCCAGCAATTGGAGCAAGGCTTACAATCTGTGCGTCATGCTGGCAGCGCGATTGATCCCAGCGTCTGGGCGGCTCGTCCCCGCGAAGAGGGTGAGGAGCATCAGGCTCCAGAAGTCGAAATCTCGCTCGTGCTGGCGAAAGTCTATGGACGCGTGGGCAAGCAGGAACAGATGCAGGCTATTCTGCGCCAAGTCAAGCAGCAAACGACCCACCAGGATGATGTTTCTTCTGTGCTGGCTGACATCTCGTCTCGTAGTAGCGACGTACAAGGTGCTTTGGATGAGTATAGCGACCTGGTACAGCACTATCGCAGCAAACGTCAGGCTGACAACGCTCTCAGCGTGCTCCACGAGATGGTGCGCATGGCTCCTAACGATCCTCGTGCGCACTCCGAACTTGCTGACATTTACATCCAACGTGGCATGATCGATGAGGGCATCGACGAACTGCGCACGCTGGCTGATCTCTACCTGCGCCTCAACCAACTGGAACAGGCGAGCGAGACCCTGCGCCGCATTGGCAATGTCTACGTGGAGACGGGCAATCCCGACGATGCGTTTATGAATATGCGCCGCGCCGTCGAACTCGACCCCACCAACATGGACCTGTTGCGCGAAATCGTCGGCTTCTGCTACCAGCTTGAGCGTCCCCAGGAGGCCAATGTCTACCAGGAGAAGATCGCACGCTACTACTTCGACACCCATCAGGTCAAAGAATCCGTCGCGGCTCTCCAGCAGTTGATCGCCCTGGATCGCACCAACCTCAACGCCTATGATATGCTCGGCCAGACCTACCAATCAGTCGGCGAGTACGAGCAGGCTAGCCGCGTCTACAAAAACCTCGCTAAGCTCAGTCCAGGCAGTACCGTCGCCCGCGAACGCCTGGTCATCCTGCAAGAACTGCGTGCGAGAAGCGCATAGACGTTGTATAAAGAAAGAGCATGGGCGTGATTTGTAGAGATTACGCCCATGCTCTTTTGCTAGCTCGTTAGGGATAAAATTGCCAACTTTCCACAATTTGAGGAAAGTTCCCCTTTCAAGATAAAGATCGGGAGGACAAAAGCTCTTCTACGCGTTCCGCCCATGATTAAATA
>JBDTBU010000071.1:0-6872 GCA_039923935.1 Ktedonobacteraceae bacterium
CCCAGGCCCAGCAGCACAGTAGGTGCTAGGTAAAGCAACCAGGAGCGTGTGGCAGGGCTGAAGCGTGCAATCAAGCGGCCAGCTACGTGTGTTAAAACGGGAGCTTCACTCCTAAACTGCGCACGCACCAGAAACCATATAACTAGTAGGATAAGCAAGAGCAGCGTGGTATCGTTATGCGCGTTGGTGCAAGCTTCCAGCAAGAGCAAGGGGTTCCAGGCGAAGGCCAACGTAGCGAGCAAGCGTTTTTTTGCGGAGACAATGCCATGCAGGCGTTGCAGGGAGCCACCAATGGACCACACGAGACAGACCGAGCTAATATGCATGGCCAGACCCCACAGGCGCAGAACCAGAACCATGGGCAAAACATAGGCACCCAGGCCGCAGAGGGCCAGGATCTCCTGAAAAAAGCTTGTGATGAGTGTCCAGGTGGGACCATAGGCCGAGGGCTGGGTGCGCCAGGAAACATAGCCGTACACAGGATCATTCGTAATAGCACTCGGTGCGCTGGTCAGCGGATTGAGGCCGTGGATGACCCCCATGCGAGCATAGGCGATATAGGAAAAGATATCCGATGACGTGACCACAGGGATAAGCAGAAAAAGCAACCCCAGAACCAGAGTTGAATTGATGATAAAACGCCGGGAGATCAGTGTGGGCAAGCGGCGCAATGCGAACAGGTAGATCAGAAAAATCGCCGCGAAGGCTCCTAATAGTAAGGCCAGAGTCCCCCAACTGGCGAGAATATTGTGTGGGCTATAGAAAGGGAATTGTGGGATAGGGGGATTAACGGGCCAGCCGGGAAAAAGTATCAGTGAGGGTGCAACTGGCCATGAGCCGAGCTGGGTAAGCAGGGCTTCGGGGAACCAGAGGTTGCGCAGGGATATGACTGCATTCATAAACAGTACGGCACAAATCAGCGCGAAAAAGGTCGTATAGGGAAGAAAGCGCGTATATTTGCTTGTGGTTGGCCGTTTGGCGTTGCCATAAGCAGATTGTTCAAGAAATAGGCGCGGTTCGGGTAGCGTCGTATCTATTGAAGAGTCTTGACGCTGCCGAGTTCCCGCCCCACTTCGATTTGTATTGTCTGCAAAAATTGTCATGCTCAATTCCTACTGTATTACTTCTCTAGAGTACGTCACAGAAGAGATACCCCAAAGGGCTTTATCGTTGTTGGCTGGCCTCTTACGTAGGACCACCACGAAAATATGCCACTACTACGGACGAAGAAGGGAGTTCATCAGTTGCAAGATAACGAAAAGTCATAAAAAATTGATGGGTATGACTTCCAAAAAACTATAGGTGTTCTTGAGGCTTTCTTGAGATCTTTCTGTTACACTTCTTAGAAATGAGGCAAAGAGTGGCTGTGGGTAGGTGAGGCAATTGTTGTTTTGTGAAGATCAGGTAGAGTGGGAAACACCCGCACCTGGATAGAGAGAAGTACTATATGGATATGTACGATCAGCCAACTGAGCCACAAGCTCTACGACCCACAGACGATAACGATATGTCGCTGGGAGCCACCGTGCCAGTTGCCAGCGATCCTTATGGCGAACAGACCATGCAGGCGGTTGTATTCCCCGCGAGCGGACCTGTTTTTCCTTCACCCCTGGCCGAGCAGCCTACGATTGCGCAAAAAAATGTCGCACGCCGCAAGTTTATGGGCAAATCGCTGGCTGGACTCATCGGAGTGGGTGGTGCGGCTCTGGTAGGCGGCGTAGCGCTGGGCGAATGGTTGAACCATGGGGGCACGTCAAGCATTAGTAATCTCATACATGGGAATCCGCCAGTGGCGAGCGATGTGCAAATCGGCCATTTGTTGCGTAAAGCTGGCTTTGGCGCAAGTGCCAGCGAGGTGAGCACCTATAGCAAACTGGGCTACCAGGGCGCGGTTGACCGCCTGCTCAATTATCAGCAGGTTGATGATAGTGCGCTAGAAAATCGCCTAAAAACGTTGAATATCGATCTGAGCAAACCGGTTGATCAACAGCGCTGGTGGCTACTGCGCATGGCTGGAACCCAACGTCCACTCTTGGAGAAGATGACGCTTTTCTGGCATGGTGTGCTGGTTAGCAGCTTCCGTAAAGTTGGCGGCAAAAATGGGTATGCACGCATGATTACACAGAACAATTTTTTGCGTGCCCACGCCTTTGACACGTTTGATAACATTCTGCTGGGCATTACCGCTGACCCAGCCATGCTCTTCTACCTTGACCTGAATTTAAGTAGGAAAACCCATCCCAATGAGAACTATGCACGCGAATTGATGGAATTGTTCACCGTAGGCGTAGCCAATTACACGCAACCAGATGTGTTTGCGGGTGCGGCAGCCCTGACCGGCTGGCATATTCGTGGCGACAGTTCCTACTACAATGCCAAAGACCATAGCACCCTGCCTGTGCGCTTTATGGGCCAGACGGGTAGTTTTGACTATAAAGATGTGATGCGCATCCTGGCCAATCATCCTGCGACGCCCTCATTCATTTGTCGCAAGCTGTTCACCTTCTTTGTCTACGAAAACCCCAGCACTGACGATTTGAAGCCGTTAATAGATACCTATGTGCAGAGTGGGCACAATATGGGCGCGGTTATGCGCACGCTGCTGCTCTCACCGCAGTTCGCGTCCGCTAAAGCGTATCGCAGCCGTCTCAAATCGCCGGTTGAATTCACGGTGGGAGCGTATCGCTCGCTGGGAATTCAGGGCGATGGCATGGGTCTGCCCGAAATCACGACCCTGATGGGCCAGACAGTGTTTGATCCGCCCAATGTGGCTGGCTGGCCGGGCGACAAAGTGAGCACGAGTTGGTTGAACAGTGGCACCTGGATGACGCGTCTCAACTATCTCGATATTCTGTTAGCGCGTGGCGCTGTAAAGAGCACTGCCAAAGCGAAACCTCTGATCGATTTACAGAGCATGGTGAACGATAATAAGCTAGGCTCACCAGATCAGTTTGTCGATCACTTTGCCTCGTTCTTACTAGATAATCCTTTGCCTACTGAACGTCGCAGCCAGGTGCTAGACTACTTTACCGCTTCAGGTAATGCCAGTCCCACGAGCATTACCCTGACCAATGGCAAGGCTTACCCGCTGAATCGTGTACGAGGCTCGCTGTACCTGATGATGGCCTCACCAGAATATCAACTGAACTAGAAGGTGATGAGATGAAATTTTCACGCAGAACAATGATGAAAAATGGTATGCTGGCGGTTTCGGCGGGCATGGTCATGCCAGCCATCTTCAGTCGCGGTGTAGCCTCAGCCATGACACTGTCGAAAGATGGTCATAGTTTTTCGCAACTCGCCACCGATCATACCTTGATTGTGGTACAAATGGCGGGAGGCAACGATGGCCTAAATACCGTGATTCCGTTTACTGACCCGCTTTACAAACAGATGCGCCCAACCCTGGCCATTCCTGATAATACTGTCTTGCCGTTGGATACACGTCTGGGCCTGCACCCCAATTTGCAGCCCCTAAAAAATTTCTGGGATGCCGGACACCTGGCGATTGTTGAGGGTATCGGCTATCCCAACCAGAGCCTCTCGCATTTCCAGGCGATGGACATTTGGCAGACGTTGGACCTGAATGGCAGTGCGGGGGATGGCTGGCTAGGCAAGCTGGTTGCTGGCCTAGTGGATCAGGACGGGCATCCTTTCAAATCATTGGATGTCGGTGTGGCAACTGCTCCAGCCTTGCTCGCGCTCAATGCCCAGGTACCGACGCTTTCTAACACTAAAGCCTATGCCATCGCGCCCGATCCGGCAGATCCTGATCGAGGCAGCACGCGCATGCAATCGCTTATGAAGCTCTACAGCTCCTATCCTCAAACCTCGCCCTATGCAGCTTTGCTCGACGCGACTGCCCTGAATGCGCAGGATGGTTCGCGCCAACTGAACGAGGCTGAGGCAACGTATAAGCCAGCTGTCACCTATCCCAAAGGGCCATTTGCCGATGGGCTGAAAATTTTGGCTGAGTCCATTGTGCAAAATCTTGGTCTACGGGTGGGTTATGTCACCTTGGGCGGCTTCGATACGCACGCCAATGAGAAGGTAACCCACGATACTCTGATGAGCACCCTGGCCAACGGTCTCGCAGCCTTCTACAACGACCTGGGCGCACACGGCAAAGCCGACAACGTGATTGTCATGACTTGGTCCGAATTTGGGCGTCGAGTCGAAGAAAACGGCAGTCAGGGCACCGATCATGGCACCGCCGCGCCGCTCTTCATGCTGGGTAACTCGATCAACAAGGGCATCTTCGGCGAGCCTCCCAGCCTGAGCAGCCTGGACCACAATGGCAACCTGAAATATACCGTCGATTTCCGTTCAGTCTACGCCACTGTGCTTGATCGCTGGATGGGAGCCTCTTCGCACGATGTTTTGGGTGGAGACTTTGGTTCACAAAATTTCCTGCCTAACCCATAATACCCCTCCTGTTTCTCCTTGCTGTACGACAGGTCAGGATGCTTAAAAGCGTCTTGACCTGTCGTGTATAGGTATGATAGTTAGAACAATTTTATTGTTTTATAACTATCATACCTATATCGCTTTTTATTTATTTGGAGTTGAGCCTGCAGACAAAAAATACGGAAAGTCCTATGCATGGTCAAAATCACAATCGTGCACTATAATGTGTAGAGGTTAGCCTATTTGGAATGGGAGCAAACGAAAGACGCTATGGCACAATCACCACGCAAACAGGGCTGGCTGGCCTCAATATCGCCAGTCAAACGCACAGTCCTTGGCCTTATCATCATCGTCATAGTTGGCGGGCTAGGCGTTATCTATGGCCCGCACTACGACGTTGACAATACCACCACTGGCGACACGACACCATCCACTGTCACTGTGAATAATTCACTTAACATACTCAACGTGAACCGTAGCATGGTTTATCAGGGTGTAATCATTACGATCACCAACGTCGAGCAAGCGCACTCTTTCTCGGATGACAACAAAAGCTCGTATGCCCACGTCAAATACATTGTGCGTGTGCGTGTGCATGTGCAAGCTCCAGCCAGTCAGCAGGGGGCTATCGGCATCGATTACGGCAATCTTGCCAACCTGACGTTAGCCGATGGGACACAGCTCAGTGCTCGCCTGTCACAAATTTCGCCCGATGTGTTACCGAACACAAAGCAGGACGGTTTTCTCGATTTCTGGGTCAATGCCCCCCTGAATTTGCCATCACTGGTATTTAATCTGGACGGCAACATCATCGCTTTTGGATCATAATCACCGTTTTCTGCTCGCACTTCATAGCAGATTTTATCGGAAAGTGAGAAGAGCCTAGTACATCCGACTTCTTTGCTTGACACTGCGGTGCAGGGCTATTACACTTCAATGTGTGGGTGGCTACACGTATTTTCCACACACCTCACAAGGAAAAATGGCCATGAAACATGCTGCGAGTTCGACGGAAAAAGGCATTTCTCTACCCAGACATGTCTGGAGCTACGCTCTTGCTGCGGGGCTGCTGATCGCCTTGCTGGCTGTTCTTTTCCCGTGGCATTTTCTCGCACCTACACACGTATTTGCCTCTGCGCAAGTTCCTACAAAAAACACCTTTAGTACGAGTCCCTCAGCAGGTCCAGTTGGGGCAGTCATCGCGGTGAGCATCTCGAATGTGAGCTTTCCCGATGGCACGCAGATACAGCTTGGCGAGACAACCGTTTTTTCTAGCAGTTGCACAGTGGTCACAGATAGTCAGGGCGGGACGGTTCAAAATAAGTCATTCAGCGGCTGGCTGCGTTGGCCGACTAGTACTGGCACAGGTACATTTCAGGTGTGCGCAAAGGCAGGAACAAGCACTATTTCAGCAGGCTTTGCGGGCTTCTACAACGTGCTCTCGGCCACGCCTCCCCAGGTGACGGTTGCGCCTACTAGCCCCGACGTGAGTAAGCAGGCGACGGTCAGCGGTACGAATTTCCTGCCGTCTGGAACAAGCGTGAACTTGCTCTGGCACGCGGCTAACGGCGGTCAGACGCTTGCACTGGGCACGGTCACATCAGATAGCAGTGGTGCGTTTACCCAGACCTTCACGGTGCCATCCAGGTCGAGTACTGGCTCGTACGTTGTTACGGCTACAGCGGGTAGTGGACAGCCAGCGACGTTGAGCGCGACCACAACCTTCCATGTAAATGGCATTACTATTGTCGCAGTGCCCACGCCAGTAGCGCAAGCCAGCCCGACGCTCACAGCATCTCCAACGGCCCCTGCCACAGCTACAGTCAGTTCTACGCCGGTCAGCCAGCAGACTACCAGCAAGGTTTCTGGCAGTGTGCCTGACAGTTCTGGTACGATTCTGCCGCTGGTCCTGGGTGGGCTGTTGTTGATCGTAGTGGCGCTAGTGGTAAGTGTGCTCTTCGTACGCCGACAGCGCGAACTAGCTATTGCTGCTTCTGGCACTTCTGGTACTGGTGGGCCTGTCTGGTCCGACGCACCGGCTCTGGGTCTGGGTGCGACCAACATTGTAAGTCGCATTACGGGAAAAACCGCGTCAATGCGCTCGCCACTATTCAACAAGACAACTGCGCCAGATATGGCTATAATCCCGTTCGATCCAGCGTTGGCGGAGGCGATGCGCCAAGCTCAGGTGAGCATGTTTGCCACACCTAGACCGCCTGTCGATGAGAAAGTTCCTATCTAGCAGGTTTGCATCCCAAAACGACATTGGCGAGATGGAAAAATGGGCTATTTTTCTTGTTTCGCTATATTCCCATGTTTGAATAGAGTTATACTGTGACTATAATTGATGAGAATGCGGCTCATGAAGGAGGGATGGGGTGTAGAGTTTGGCGGGCCAGTCGGAGGAGTATTTCGTATGCGGGAGCATAATATCGATCCAGCCCAGGCCAGTGGGCCTGATTCGG
>JBDTBU010000072.1:0-16179 GCA_039923935.1 Ktedonobacteraceae bacterium
GTAGGCATGGGCGTGGGCGAACCAACCAACTACGCGCAAGTCCATCGATTGGCCGAACTGCTGGGTGCAGCCATCGGTGCCACACGCAACGTCGCTGACCAGGGCTGGCTACCCAAACAGTTGCAGATCGGCCTGACTGGACGCGCCGTCTCGCCCCGGCTCTATCTCGCCTTGGGCATTCGCGGCGCATCCGAACATATCGCGGGCATTCGCAAAGCTGGCTATGTTGTAGCGATCAACAAAAACAAACGTGCCGTCATCTTCCGCCACGCCGATGTAGGTGTGATTGGGGATGTACACGTACTCTTGCCGCTGCTGATTGAGAGGTTGACGAGTAGATAAGTGATCGAAAGTGATGGGTCTGTGGTGCTGGACAGCACCACAGACCCATCACTTTCGATCACTTATTTTCTAGCCTCACGAATATGTCGATTGCCTGTCATGAGCAGCGCCAGCAGCAACAGGCCACACCAGCCGATCAGTAACACTGGCACCGGGCCAATGGATTGCAACAACAGGCCTGTGACAACCAAGCCTAGTGGGCGCACAAGGCTGGGGAAGAGTCGGCAGGCGCTGATAACCCGCCCACGTAATGCTTCAGGAATCAACTGGAGGCGATAACTGAAATACGGTACATCCTCGATGGGATCAGCGAAACCAATGCCAAAATCTACCAGGCTCATAAACAGAGGAACAGGTATTAGTATATACAGCGGCCACAAGAAGGCAAAGATCCAGCGACAGAGCAGAATCGCCTGCCCTACGCTCAAACGTTTCTCCCAGAAGGGAGCCAGTAGCGAACCAACAATCGAACCAACCCCGCCCAGAGCGAAGATCGCGCCAATGACCACAGGCGAAGCGCCGCGCTGCTGAGCTAACACAATGATAGCTAACGTGCTTCCAGGAATAAAAAATGCGGCTGGCACCATAAATACCGTCATAGCACGGATGAGGGGCTGCTGCCACATCCACACGATGCCCTCACGGATCTCCGCCAGCAAATGAGGTCGCTCGGTTTTGCGCTCGCCCTGAAACGGCGTGCGGATCAGCAAAAGCGATACTATCGAGACGGCGTACGAGATCGCGTCAGTCACAAACGGCAGCATTTGCCCCAAGGTAAAGAGCAGGCCGCTAAGCGATGGTCCACACAGCGCCGTGGTACCCTCCATCAACTCTTCCTGCATAATGGCTGAGGATAGCTGGTCACGCGCCACCACCTGACCCAGGCTAGCAGCGTGCGCCAAACGAAAGAGCATTGCCAGTGTTCCCTCTACAAATGCATTGATGTACAGTTGATAGATGCTCAAATGTCCAAGAGCGAAAGCCAACGGGATACTGGCTAGGCTCAGGAAGCGGCCCACCTGGCAGAGCAACATCACCAACTTGCGATCCCAGCGGTCCACGAGCACACCAGCTGGCAATGAGAAGAGGCTAGCTGGCAACGCATCCAGAGCGGCGACAAGCCCGGCCTGCGCTGGTGAATGGGTCACAGCTAGCACCAACAAGGGAAAAGCCAATTCTGAGACGCTACTCCCAATTGTTGAAATAGCCTGACCACCCCAAAGTAGCGTGTAATCGCGATTGCGCCAGATGGAGACTTTTTTCACTTGCTCCACCCGTGTAGTATCATCTTGCGTGCTTGCCATTGATAATCCTTTCATACAACAAAAATCGTGAAAAGACGGGCAAACATACGCGATCTCAACGGTGCTGTGAGTGCAAGAGGCCATCTATCAACGAACACGCATATCAACAGGAAGAGACTTCCAGGAACGTTACGTCAGAGATATGCACAGGGCAAAATGGGCCGAGCAAGCAAACGAATAGGGAGATAGCGTGTTGCCCGGCTATGCTGAAGAGAAAAAGGTGAGTGAGGAAGTACATGGCGACTAGCAACTTACGCCTCAGTGAATAGTTCAACTGAGTGTATGAGTAAGCATGGCACCATTGTTCTGCCATATAAGCCAATCTGTGCCGGGCTTATATGGCGAAGGTGCTTGTGTTGCGGTTACGATTTCGATGGATCATCCATCCAGGGGTCTGCGGTGCCCTGATTAAGCGTATCGATTTCATGGATGCATGATAGCATGGCGGTGGTACTGACGTCAACACGTTTTTCAATTTTCAATAACGACGCAGTTGGGGATGGTAGAAAAATGATGTCATCCCCAACTGCGTCGTTGTTGAAAGGGATATGATCCTATTTCAGATGTTCATCCAAGAAGCGCACTACAGCGGGGTACGCTACTAGGCGATTGGCGCGTTTGACCAGTCCGTGGCCCTCATCCTCGAAGCGTAGATACTCGACGGGTACCTGGCGTTTGCGCAAAGCTGCCACGATCTGCTCGGCCTCACCGACGGGCACGCGAGGATCGTTAGCACCGTGGATCACGAAAAGCGGCGCGGTAATCTGATCCACGCGACGAATGGGCGAGATCTCTTCCAAAAACTCACGATCATTCTCCAGGCTACCATACTCGCACTCACGCAACTTACGCCGCCAGGGATGCGTGTTCTCCATGAACGAGACAAAATTGGCGATGCCGACGATATCAATTGCCGCAGCCCACAAATCGGGGTAGGTGGTGATGGCAGAGAGCACCATAAAACCGCCGTAGCTGCCGCCCATCACGACGATGCGCTTGGGATCAGCAATCCCACTTTCGCGCAGCCAGAGGACCGCAGAACGCAGATCGGCCACAGAGTCCATACGTTTGCGCACATCGTCCAGGCTCATATAGGTGTAACCATAGCCGCTGCTGCCGCGTACATTCGGGGCTAGTACGGCGTAGCCCTGAGATGCGAAAAACTGGTTGACCGCGTTGAAGATGGGTCGTGCCTGTCCCTCTGGGCCACCATGCACGTTAATCACCACAGGCAAATTCCGCGCTGGCTTATCACGCGGTAAGAAGAGAAAAGCCGGGATCTGGCGCTCGTCAAAGGCGGGATAGTGCACCAGCGACGGTTCGATAAAGTTCTCCTGGGGAATGCCGCCCAGCGAACTGCGCGTGGCCTGCCAAAGCGTCTCGTGCTGGCTATCCCAAATCCAGATATCCATTGGCGCATTGGCTGAGATCAACGTGACAGCCAACTGCTTGCCATCGCGTGACCAGGTAGCGTCTAGCATCACACCCTTTGGCAGTGCTGGCAACGGCATGGCGTGGCGCTCCTGCCAGCCTTGCGCGACATCAAAAAGCTCCAGACGCGAGTAACCCTCTTCGTTCAGGGTCAGCGCCATACGCCGACCATCGTGGCTCAGTTCAAGCAAATCAATATCCCACGAGTCGTCGCGCAGATAGGTCAGTTTGCCCGAAGCCACGTCCAGCCAGGCCAAGTTCTGGAAGTCGCGTCCGCGATTGCTGGTGACATAGAGGCCGCTCCCATCGGCTGACCATGAGGGATTGTTGAATTCAGATGGACCCTCGGATGTATCGGGAGTCAATGCGTGCGCCTCACCGCTGGCAATGTCGAGCAGGAAAAGCTGCGTGAAGATATTCGAGTGCATACGGCTGATAATTACCTGCGTACCGTCTGGCGAGTAGGTCGCGGGAAAGTTTGTGCTATCCTGCTGCCAAATCAAACGTGTTGCGCCGCTAGCCATTGTACGTTCGTAAATGTCGAAATAGCGTGGATCGCGCTCGTTGCTGGCGTAGACGACGCGCTGCCCGTCCGGCGACCAGATGCCAGCGCGATACATCACCTTGGGCTGATCCGTTAACGCGACAAACTCGCCGCCATCCTGGCTCAGCGTGTAGAACTGGTCCAGTTCGCTGCCGCCGCTATCCGCAGCCACCAGCATCACCGGCTCAACCGGCGAATAGGTCACGCCAGAGACACGCTCGCCACGAAAGGTCAACTGCTCCGGCCACGCTGCTCCGCCGCTCTGCTGAGTTACGGGCACGTTCCAGATCTCGGCTACACCTGTGATATCGCTCAAGAAGCTCAAATGCTGACCATCGTGCGAAAAACTCGCACTATACGCATTACGCACATTCAGATAACGCTCAAATGGGTAGTTTGTGGTTGCCATTTTTAATCCCTTCTGGCTGCTAAACGGACAAAACAAATCTATTCGACTGCTCCATCAATTTTATCACAAAGTGAACAAAACACTTACAGTGCTTGTTCACTCTCCATCTGGTAAAGCTTGAACACTCGAATGGCTTTTTGTCATTCCGCTACTTCGATTAGCTCAAACACTTCAGCGACTAGCATTGTCTCATCCGTGAGCGAATATCCCTCTTCCGCCAACCACATTTCCCAGTCCCTCTGGTGATCTTGCCTGAACTCCTCAGCATCTTCTCCATTTCCCTCACCGCTGACCAAACGCGGATCAGGGTTGCCAAAGGGAGTTTGGAAGACATCAACCATGCGTACATTGCACTGCGACCTCTGCTCTTTATCGATGACCGTCACCATTTCTCCTTTGCTCGCAAAAACGGCTGCTAGTTCTTTCTCTGTATAACCAAACAGTGGAGCACACGTTGCGGTTTTCTCACCCTCAATAATGTGTTGAATCATTCGCACTCCCAGATCATTATCACCCTCCCACCCGAATTCTAACTTGTGTTCATAAATCAGCATATTTATTTCACTCCTCGCATACTCAGCTTCACGCGATCACGCTGCTTATCCACTTCCATTACGCGCACCTGCACGACCTGACCGACGGCGACTACCGTGAGTGGGTCGCGTACAAAACGCTCGGCCATCTCAGAGACGTGCACCAGGCCGTCGTGCTTGACACCGATATCCACGAAGGCTCCGAAATCGACGACGTTACGCACGGTGCCTTGCAGGATCATGCCGGGTTGCAGATCCTCCATCTTGAGCACATCGTGGCGCAGGAGGGGCGCGGGCAACTCGTCGCGTGGGTCCAGGCCGGGCTTCTCCAGATTCTCCAGGATGTCGTTCAGTGTGGGCAGACCGACACCGATCTTCTTTGCCATGTCGGCCCAGGTAGTTTCCTCGCCCTCAGCTTTGTTACTCTTACGGTTGCGGCCTAGGCTGCTCTGGAGCTTGATAAACTGGCGATATTGCGCGATGCGTTCTGATGGTTTCGCGCCCTTCTCGTCACCATCTGGCAGTGAGGCCAGTAGGGAGCGTGTGGCCGCGTAACTTTCGGGGTGAATAAAGGTGTTGTCCAGCGGCTCCTTGCCATTGGCGATCTTGAGGAAGCCTGCCGCCTGCACAAAGGTCGCGGGACCAAGACCCGTCACCTTGAGCAGTTCCTCGCGTGCTTTGAATGGGCCTTTCTCATCGCGATACTTGACGATGGCGTTGGCTACGCGGCTGTTGATGCCCGACACATGCTTGAGCAGGGCTGCTGAGGCTGCATTAAGCTCGACTCCGGCAAAGTTGACGCAGGAAACCACCACACGTTCAAGCGCGTTCGCCAGTTCTTTCTGATCTACATCGTGCTGATACAGGCCCACGCCCACAGCCTTGGGATCGATCTTGACCAGTTCAGCCAGAGGATCTTGCAGACGACGCGCAATCGAAATAGTCCCGCGCTGAGTGGCGTCCAGGTCGGGAAATTCCTGACGGGCAGCTTCTGAAGCCGAATAGACCGAAGCGCCCGCCTCGTTGACGAGTACATAGCCAATCGCACCCTTACGGCCCGTCTCGACCTCGATCTCGCGGATCATCTCGGCCACGAGTTGCTCAGTCTCACGCGAGGCCGTACCGTTGCCAATGGCGATTACGTCGATCTGGTACTTCTTAATCAGACCGCGCAAAATTTGGGGCGCTCGCTCAGACTGATAGAGATACATGGTGTCGGATTCGATATATTTGCCCGTCTCATCGACAATGGTGAGTTTGCAGCCAGTCCGAAAACCGGGATCGACGCCTAGTACCTTGCGTCCACGCAGCGGCGGCTGGAGCAGCAAGTTGCGCAGGTTGGTCGCGAAGACAGTGATGGCGTGCTCCTCAGCTTGACGGGTCAGTTCCACCCGCGCCTCACGCTCCATCGCCGGGGCTAGCAGGCGCTTGTAGCCATCCTCCATAGCATTTTCCAGATGGTGCGCAAACGGCGAAGTTGCTCTAATCGGATAGGCTTGCTTGATCCCCAGCTGAACCTGCTCATAGGGCAGCGAAGCGCCTACACGCAACACGTCCTCACGCTCGCCACGGTTGAGCGCCAGCACCCGATGGGGCACCAGCTTCGTGACTTGCTCGTTAAACTCGTAGTAGAGCTGATAGACGCCTTTGGGGTCTTTCTCTGCCACCTTTTCGAGATCAATCGCCTTGGCAGTCAAGGTTGCCTGCTTAAAGAACGTTGCACGCACACTCCCGCGCACCGTGGCATCTTCGGCCATCACCTCAGCAGCAATATCGCGTGCGCCAGCATAGGCTTCCAGGCTGGTATCAACGCCCTTCTCAGCGTTCAGGAAGGGGCGTGCCTGCTCATCGAGTAGCGAGGTCAGATCGCCCGACATTTCAGGCTGTTGGAGCAGCAAATCGGCCAGGGGTGCTAGACCCTTTTCGCGGGCTACACTCGCACGAGTCTTGCGTTTGAGGCGATACGGGAGATAGAGGTCTTCAATCTCTTGCAGCGTGGTAGCAGCAAGGATCGCGCTCGCCAGTTCGGGGGTGAGTTTGCCTTGAGTATCTATTAAACGCCGCACATCGGATTTGCGTGCAAAGAGCGCACGCAACGCGGTAGCTCTGTCGGCGATAGCTTGAATCTGCACCTCATCCAGGCTGCCAGTCACCTCTTTGCGGTAACGTGCGATGAACGGGATAGTATTCCCCTCATCCAGCAAGCCAATGGTACGAGCAATCTGCCCGTTATTGAGTTTCAACTCCTGGCTGAGTGTCGCGGCCAGTTCGGACAAAGGGAGCGTTTCAATGGGAGTGCCCACGGTTGAGGCTGCTCCCTCAGTGAGAGAATCCTGGATTGTCAAAAAACATTTCCTACCTTCCCTGGTCAAATGCCTGTTATTGAGGCTTTACCGAATTGATCGTACCACAAAAGGTCAAGCAAGCGAGTTCCGTAGCTACTTCGTTTTATCCTCACCCTTCATGCCAGCGAAACCGCCGAAAAGCGCGAAAACCATTGCAGAGGCCAACCCAATCAGCGCCACGATCAGCAGGACAACACCTGCATTCTGGCTTGGATTGGAACTGGTACTTGCATTAAGAAAATCTGGTTTAATTCTATTGATGACGTTTGACAGTACGGCGTTAGGATCGGGAAAGATGCCGTTTGTTTGGTTATTTGCGAGTCTTTCTTTCAAAATAGGTATGGCCTGGAAAAGCAGACCCAGGGGTAGAACAATCCAGAAAAAAATGGTGCTGATAATTCCCGCCCAGAAACCCGTCCATAAAGAGCGGGTGACTCGTCCGCCGCGTCGCGTTGTGAAAAAGCCAGCCAGGAAGTAGAAAAATAGTCCCTCGATAATACCCAGAACAAAGAAGGTGTCCTTCTTCAGAGTCAGCACCAGCATAGCGGAAAGCACGCCCTGGAGCAGTCCCCACAAGCAACCCTGGCCGAAGGGGCTGGGCAGTGCACGTTGCATCTGGGCAGGCAGATACGTTACGCCGATAGTTCCGCCAGCAGGCGAAGGAATCATGCAGCCCGAACGTCCGATAAGCTGAGGTGGCGGAGCTATCACGCGCCAACCAGACACCGAACTGGACGCTTGCGAACCAGGCTGCGAATTCAAACGCGGCGTTGGCTGCTGGCGACTTGGCACGAACTGATGCACCTGCCTCTGACCACCTCCTTGCTGCCACAGGGGCATAGAAGAAGGTGGCGGCGGCGGCGGGATGACAGACGCCCTCTCGGTTCCGGCATTGGCTGCTTGGTAGCGTGCCTGTGCAACGGTCTGATCGGCGTAGCCTGTAAAGCTCGGTGCTCGTAGGGCGCGTGCAAACTCTTGTACGCTCGTATAGCGTTGCTCAGCATTCACCGCCATGGCCTTGAACAGCACATTTTCCAGTTTCGGCGTCAACTGCGGATTAAATTGGCGCAGAGAGACGAGCGAATCCTGCACGCTGCGGGCCACTGAGGCTGGGGGCACATGCGCGGTCAGCAAAAAGTACATCGTGGCCGCCAACGCGTAGATATCCGACTGTGGGCTGGTTTGACCAATATATTGTTCAAGCGGACTAAAACCCTCGGAAACAGCCCGCGCCATCGTCTGCGTTTGCGTGCTCGGATCGTAGAGGCGCGTCAACCCAAAATCGACTAGCACTGCCTGACCTTGCGGAGTGAGAATAATATTGGCTGGCTTGATATCACGGTGCAGTACAGGCGGGTTGCGGCTGTGCAATTCTTGTAGGATATCGGCGATGGGCAGCAACCAGCCCAGCACTTCCTGCTCGCTAAAGGGCTTGCCATGCGCTTTGAGCATTTGTGCACAATTCTGCCCCTCGATCAACTGCATGACCAGATAAAAACGCCCGGCCTCCTCAAAAGCATCGTAAACCTGCGGCAAATGCTCAGTCTTGACAGTGAAAAGAATCGCAGCCTCCATCAAAGCCTGGCGACGCGCTGCTGGCGTGACATCATAGGTTTCTTTGATTGCACAGGGACGATCCCCTTCGCTGAGAGCAGTGCCACGGTAGACGGCTCCGAAACCACCCGTATTAATCATGCCCTCAATACGATAATGTCCTCCAATAGTCGCTCCTGTCGCTAGAGGGAAAATTGCTGTCATAATGTTCCTTTAAAAAATTTGCCTGTTTTTATCAACAGTAGCAATTTTTCCTGTATATACAAACGAGCTGTGCCAATTTCTAGCACGCAATAACAATATCTCTAGCATTAGCGCGTACCGACCCCTCTCACCATCTATTTTACAACAGATCTGAGCAACAAAAAAGCAGATCTCATACCTTTATTATCCCTACCCCCTAAAAAGAAAAGGCGAGGGGGTCGCCAATGATCTATGCATTTATCTTTACTGCTATACTAACAAGAAAGCATGGTATTATTGATAGAAACCAATCAGCCGGGGAAGTGTACAGTAGAGAAGAGTCGTTGCTGGTAGGAGAATCGCCCACTCAACGGTTACTTGCAATAACGTCGAGGTGTGATACAATGACACAATACGTAGCTGAACTTTCACGCACGCTGCCTGGAATAACCGGGATTGCTTGTTTTTCCTGGTGGAAAAGTGTACGAAAAAGAGAGCAAATCTTTGGAACAAGAAATTATGTTTGAAGCCGAAAAACCAGTTGAGCCAGAACGCGAAATTATCCAGGAATCAGACTTAAGCAACCTGGCGCAAAGTGACAGTTTGCGTCTCTATCTGCGTGAAATTTCGCGTATCTCATTGCTCACTGCCGCGAAGGAATCGTACCTTGCTGAGCGAGCAGAGCAAGGAAATCGGGACGCCCGCAATGATTTGATCGAGGCTAATCTACGCCTGGTTGTCAGTATCGCGAAAAAATATGTCGGTCAGGGACTTTCCCTGGAAGATCTGATCGGCGAGGGCAATATTGGTCTGATTCGCGCTGTTACCAAGTTCGATTACCGCAAAGGTTTCCGTTTCTCAACCTACGCAACGTGGTGGATTAAACAGGCTATTACCCGTTCTATTCTGGAAGGAACCCGCGTGGTACGCCTGCCTGTCTATATTATGGAAGAGGTCATGCGCGTGAAACGCACGACCCGCCAACTCTACCAGGAGCTTGGACACGAACCGACTACCGCAGAGATTGGCGAGCGCCTGGGCATGACACCCGAACGTGTCAGCGAGTTGATGATCTGGGCTGAGAAGGTCTTCTCTCTGGATGCCCCGCTGTCAGAAGAAGAAGAGAATACGCTCGGCGACATTATCGAGGATACACACGAGCGCGGGCCAGTAGAGGTAGCAGACCAGCATCTCCTGCGTGAAGAGATTCGCAAAGTGCTCAATCTATTGACGGTACGAGAACGTCAGGTGATTGAACTACGCTTCGGTCTACTGGACGATCATGACCACACACTGGAGGAGGTTGGCAAAAAACTGAAGGTAACGCGCGAACGTGTTCGCCAGATTGAAGAACGAGCGATTCGCAAACTACGCCATCCACAGGCTAGCCGCATCTTAAAGGATTATCTCGATTAGACGCACATTGCCTAGCTCAATACAGAAGCTTCTTGTCAATCACGGTCTACCACTCTCAGGAATATATCCGCTCCCTGAGAGAGTAATTTTTGTACCCTCTTCTTTGGCTAAAGCGAACAGTTTGAGTACTATTCACTCTAGCCAAAGAAGAGGGTATTTTACGGCAAGACAGGTACAATGCGCGTCCATCAGTTTTTATACAACAGTGAGCCAATGTTTCCACATGTCAGAAACAAATGTGGAGATTTGTGAGAAATCGAGTACTATTTCTGTGAACAAATTGGTACTTATAGACGTATAATCTCTATAAGAGTATAGGTGTACACGTTAAAAAAGTTGGTCCTCTAAATCCTTGTGGGCCGTTACGTATGTGGAAAGGAGGGTCGGCGCTGGTTTTACCCTGTCTCAAGCAGGCAGCAGTGCCGTACAGTTACATGAATGAACTAGCTGGTCAGAGCCTGGGGGGATACGTGTTGGAAGCGGAATTGGGACGAGGCTCCATGGGCATGGTCTATCGAGGCAAACAAATTGCCCTGGGACGTGAAGTCGCCATCAAGGTGTTACCACGTTCGTTAGCACAAGATCCGTCGTATGTTGCACGTTTTATTCGTGAAGCCCAAATTATCGCTGGCCTCAATCACCCCAATATCGTCCAAATTTATGATGCTGGCCAACAAAACGCCATCCTCTATTTTGTGATGGAGTATATCCAGGGTCCAACTATCGGCAGCCTGCTTCAACTCGATGGCAGTTTGCCACACCACCTAGCTGCTGAATATGCCGCACAAATTGCTGATGCTCTCGACGCAGCCTATACAGAACGCAATGTGATCCACCGCGATATCAAGCCGGAGAATTTGATGCTGGACCGCTGGGGGCGTATCAAGGTCATGGACTTTGGCCTGGCCCGCGCACCTGGTCTGCAACAGATTACGCAGGTTAACACATTGGTTGGCAGCATCTATTACTCTTCGCCTGAACAGATCTGGGGCAAGCCGCTCGATAACCGCAGTGACATCTATGCCTTGGGGGTCGTGCTCTACGAAATGGTCAGCGGCCAGCGCCCCTTCTCAGGCCGTACGCTGCAAGCTGTTACGTCAGCGATTACAAATGGCACGATGCGCCCTCCTTCCGAGATCAATCCCGACCTGGAACCAGAACTGGAACAGATCATTTTGACCGCTATGGCCTGCAAACGCGATGAACGCTTTGCTCAGGCCAGCTTGATGGCCGAAGCGTTGCGTGCCTTGCACCTGCAAGCGTCATCACCCACACCAACCAGTCCCATACGCAACGATGACAGGTCATCGCGGCCAGAACGTCCAGATAACATACAGAGTTTGCCACCCACATGGACACAGGACCAGCAGCAGATGCAATCGTATCCGCATCGGGACACCATTCCAACTGGTGAGCTAATGGACACATCAACAGCAGACTCGGAGGACGCGACGCAGACGCAGGTTTTTCTGGCTTCGCCTACATATCCCCTCCATTTGGAACAATCCGTGCACCTGTATTCGCCCGATCCAGACGAGCAGATAACACAACCATCGTTTCCTTCTCTCCCTGCGCTCTCCAAACAGGTGCTCACAGACCCAGGCACCAATCCCAGCCTGAAACGCCGAGACTTGCAGCGGGGAAAGCCTCGCTGGAAACCTCGGCTTGCTAAATCTTGAACATGACCGAACGTAGTTCGTTCGGATTAGTGCTTGGTCTGCTCCTACTTCGCACATCCTTCAACCTCATAGACCATGTGTTGTTGGCAAGCGGCACTGTCCACCAACAACACATAACTCGATACTAGCTAAGCTTCGCGGTACGCGTATAACGTAAACAGGATGTGTGTGCCAATGGATGGGATTGAAGATAGCCAGAAAGCAGAGTCTATGTCGGGCGAAAGCGTAAACCGGGAATCAGGGAGAGGCGCGTCTTCTCTCCAACAACCACAACAACAAGAGCAACTGCTCGCGGCCATGGCCCTCTTGCTTGGCCCTGAGACAGACTATGCCAAACGCATGCGTGCCTCCCAACGCCTAGCCAAAGCTGGCCCAGATATCCTGCCCCTGCTCTTAAGCACGCTGCAAGTCGCGCCAGAAATCGCTACGCCCCCGTGGCCCTGGTGGCCTCCTCAATATGAACAGGTCAGTCGTCTGCTGGTCCAGTTGAGCCAGTGTGCTCATCTCTCGCTAGAGGAGCTTTTACACGTACCCAGCCTAGCGCAACCACCCGGTCCGGTTCTCTGGACCAGCGTTGTAGAAGCTGCGGGACTGCTCCCACACGCGGAGCACGAGCCACTGCTACGTGAGGCGTTGCAGGCTCCCTGGTGGACCGTACGCTATGCGGCGGCGATGGCTATCGCGAACCGCGCCACACATTTCGCTCTCGGCCCTGACACCCGCGAGGCGCTTTACCAACTCCAGCACTGCGATAGCGAACTACCTGTGCGCCTGGTTGCCTCCTGTGCCCTGCTGCGTTGTGGGGAGAGTAGCGGCCTGGAATTACTGATACAAATTCTGCAAGCTGCGGTCCCTCTGGAGGTCCGTAAAGCGACATTGTTTATTCTTGCCACAGAACTACCTACCTCGCTCGCGCCTGAACAGAAGCAACACCTGAATGTTCTCTTGCTCCAAGCCCTGCAAGATACCAATCACCAGAGCGCCTTGCATGCCGCGCGTGCCCTGCGCAGCCTCGCCACATCCAGCACACTACCCGAACTTGAGCGGCTGCTAACAGATACACGGATGCATACGCGCCTAGCCGCACTCGCTGCACTCGAAGAGTTAGCTAGTCGCAAGACAATGCGCTACGCGATTCAGCAGCAGCACATTTCTAAACGGATCACGTCTTTGCTACATGCACCAGAGCTAGAAATACGCCGTCAAGCCTGCTATACCCTGGCCGCGCTAGGTGGTGAATATGCCACAGCAACTATCGGGACCATCCTGTTGGATGTGCTGCATCCGGCTCACCTGGAAGCTATCGAGGCGTTGAGACTTTTGCCGGAGGTGCTGCGTCCCCCTGTACTCACTCGTGTGATGCGCTGGTTGCTCCACGCGCTCGCTCAGCCACCCGAAATGGTCCAAGTGTGTGCGCTCGATTCGCTCAGCTACTTGCTCTGGCAAGCGCGTCTCCAACACAGACGCACGGCTCTACACATCATCACGCAAGCACTAGTGGAGAGTGGGAGTATTTTTCAATTGCTAGCCAGTGCCAGTTCTTGGGTGCGCCAGCGTACGGTAGAGTTGCTCAGCCTGCTCAATGCACAGATCGACGAGCAACGCCCCACGCTACTGGAAATGCTCCATCACGACATTGATAGTGGCGTGCGTGCGTGCATTGCCTACACATTGGGACAAGCCTCGGCAGTTTGGGCTATCCCCGATCTGCTCTTGGCTCTGCTGGACTGCGACGAGCATGTGGCCGAGACGGCGCTTAACGCGCTCGGCACCCTGCCCTTGCGCGATGACGCCCTGATTACCAGCGCCCTTAAAGAGCTAGCTGCCTACCAATTGCCTATCGGGAGTCTGCAAGAACGCCGCCCCCTAGCTCACGCCGCCCGCGTCTGGCTGAAAAAACGCAATAAAGCGCAGTGTTAACCTTTGTAACCACCTCCTCTGAACGACGAGGTGGGAAGATAGCTTGCAACGCAGCGGCATCCACGTTATAGTATGATACAGCAACAAGTTCACAGAAACGTGGAGCAGCAGATATTTTTATGGATTCATCACAAATGACCTTCGGGGTAGCATTCGTAGCAGGATTGGCCTCATTTCTCTCCCCCTGTGTTCTCCCTCTGGTACCGATTTTCCTGGCGCAAATGGTTGGGCAGAGTGTGTATCAAGCGGGGGAGAGTAGCACAAAGCGTCTGGTAACATTTTTGCACGCGCTGATGTTTGTGGGGGGCTTTACCCTGGCCTTTATCGCTCTCGGTGCAACGGCCAGTACGTTGGGGAGCTTCTTGCGCGTCAACCAGTTTCTCTTACGCCAGGTTGGCGGCATCCTGCTCGTGATTATTGGTCTGCACATGACCGGCCTGCTCAAATTGCCGTTCCTCTATTGGCAAAAACGTTTTGCGTTCCAACCGTCGCGTCCCAGCTATTCAGCCTCGTTCTTGATTGGCCTGATCTTCGCTATTGGCTGGACTCCTTGTGTGGGACTGATCCTGGGGCCAATTCTGGGGCTGGCTGCCAACGCTGCCACACTGCGGCAGGGCGTGCTACTGCTGCTCGTCTATTCGCTGGGTCTGGGCATTCCCTTCCTGCTGCTGGGTCTGAGCCTGGACCGCTTTAGCAGGTTCCTCAAATGGCTCAAACCGCATGTGGGGAAAATCGAGATTGCAACCGGGGTCATTATGATCGCTATGGGTGTGTTGATCTATTTCAACCTCTTCCTCATGCTCAACCGCTTCTTCAACTTTGGCCTCAGCGTATAGCTAAGCAAGCAGATAAGCCTTGTCTGCTTGCTCACTCCTCCTCACTATTGCGATGAGCACGCTTAAAATCGGCGCGAATCTCCATCTCCACTTCCAGGTCAATCTCTAGCGGAGTACCGATAGGGGTACGCGCGAGATGCATGATTGACGCACGCAGGTGTTCAGGTGCCGTCTCGATAGTACAGCGTTCATGCATAAGGCGCTTCAAATGCATATCAAAATGAAAACGGCATTCACAACTTGGACAATCCTTAAGATGCTGATGCACAATAGCAACTTCCTCAGCATTGAGTTCTCGATCAATGTAGAGATGAAGACGCGCAGCAGTCTCCATACAGTTCATAGGTAAACTTCCTCATTTTTCCGCGATCAGTGCGGCGAGCTACAGCAGAGATAAGAGAGCTACTTGGCTCGCCGTCAGTAGCTTTGTGTTCCTGTTCATTACTAACAGAAACCAAGCACCGATTCATTCCCACCATGCCTACAGGATGGGGAATTCCCTTTTCCTATTCACAAGCTTATTTCAATCGTTTTGTCATCAGCTAGTCTATCTGCTTGTGTATCCGTCTCTAACTCAAACTGGCGAGAAATAGTTATCACGTATTATCTCTCTCCAAGCCGATGCAGAAGCTTCCCATAGGCCACTGGTCCTCGGCGAAAACTGCTCAAGCGGAAGAATTCATCTGGTGCATGGAATTGCTCATCAGATAACCCAAAGGCGAAATTGATGGTATAAGCATCCAACATGCTGAGAAACAACTCACAGACGGGAATGCTGCCACCCACACGCATGATATACGGAGCCTTGCCATACACTTCGGTAAGCACTGCTGCTGCGGCTTGACTGCCCCAATGATCTACAGGGACCAAGTAGGGTTTGGCAGTTCCGGGCAGTGGGCGTACCGTTGCCTGAACTCCAGGTGGTGTATGCTGCGCAACGTGTTTGCTGATGAGGTCAATAATCGTAGTGGGTTCCTGATTGGCAACTAAACGACAGGTAATCTTGGCGTGCGCTTCATTCGGCAACACTGTCTTGATCCCTTCGCCCTGGAAGCCGCCCCAGATGCCATTTACTTCCAGCGTAGGTCGCGCTGAGAGATGCTCGGCAGGCGTGTATCCGGCCTCAGCAACGTGAGCAGTAATACCGATAGCTGCCCGTGCTGCCTCTGCGTCGAAAGGGATAGCGGCAATGGCAGCACGATCTGCCTCGGTGAGCGGTACAACTGTGTCGTAAAAACCCTCGATAAGAATATGGTTTTCTGAACTGCGCATAGAATCCAGCAAATGGACCAAGGCATGGATGGGGTTAGGCACGGCTCCACCATAGACACCCGAATGCAAATCACTCTTGGCGCCGCGCACATCAATCTGTACCCCAGCCAGACCTTTGAAAGCCACCAACAGCCCCGGTTGTGTCTCAGAATACTGAGCGCCATCGGCACTAATGACAAGATCGCAAGCGAAGAGATCCTTTTGCTCTGCAATCAAAGTTGGCACCTGCGGACTCCCAATTTCCTCCTGCCCTTCGAGAAAGAATTTGACGTTCACGGGCAAGGTACCCTCTGCCTGAAGCAAGGCTTCGACGGCAAGGATTGGAATGAGCATACAGCCCTTATCGTCCGAAGCTCCACGCGCATACACTCGGTCATTGCGCACAATTGGCTCAAAAGGTGGATTTGTCCA
>JBDTBU010000073.1:0-7438 GCA_039923935.1 Ktedonobacteraceae bacterium
CACAACAAAAACCACCACACCATTGCTCGCGAAGAACAACGACGGTTCATATAACTAAATTGCTATGTATAGACCAATGTGCGGCTTATTTGACGGCGCGTGTAGCACTGTGCTACGATAGCTTGCGGAAGTGTACTAATGACACTTGGTACGTACGGGTATGCTGAATTAATAAACAGAAATGAAGGACCCCCATTATGGGAACAGACGTACTCCCTATTTTTATCTTAGTAACGCTGGCCGTGCTCTTTGGCATTCTGGTCATGGGTGTGACTGCGCTGCTGGGACCGAAGAAACCAACGCCTGAGAAGTTGGCTCCCTACGAATGCGGCATTCAAGAAATTGAAGCGCCGCGCCGACGTTTCCCTGTGAAGTACCTGCTCACAGGCATGTTGTTTATCGTCTTTGACATCGAAATTGTCTCTTTTTATCCGCTAGCCATCCTGCTCCGCAAGCTGCAAGGGTTGGGGCTGGTTGAGTTGCTCATCTTTTTGTTTGTCCTGACAATTGGCTACATTTATGTGTGGCGAAAGGGGGCCTTCACATGGGATTAGTTCAAAACCCCTGGGAGCCTGTACAGACGTTCTCGAACGCGCAGACGCCGCGCCAACGCGTAGACCTGCACATGAAGAATAGCGAGATGGGCATCCTGACCACACAGGTGAGTAAGCTGATCGACTGGGGACGTAGCGGCTCGCTCTGGCCCGCGCTGTTTGGTCTGGCCTGCTGTGCGATTGAGATGATGGCGACAAGTGCTGACCGCTTCGATATCTCGCGATTTGGCGCTGAGGTCTACCGCGCCTCACCACGCCAAGCCGACCTGATGATCGTGGCAGGTCGCTGCTCCATCAAGATGGCTCCGGTGCTGCGCCAGATCTACGACCAGATGCCCGAACCCAAGTGGGTCATCTCAATGGGAGCGTGCGCATCTTGTGGTGGCATTTTCAACAATTATGCTATTGTGCAGGGCGTGGATAAGATTGTGCCAGTTGACGTGTTTATCCCTGGCTGCCCACCAACGCCCGATATGCTGCTGTATGGCTTTAACGAGCTTCAGCGCAAGATCCGCGATGGCATTCCCAATCCGCCCGATCCCCTCAAGGCCAGTGGCCTCAAGCTGGTTGGACCGACTGGCGATTTTGCGAAGCAATAAGGGGAAAGAGCACATCTATGGCAATCACAGCAATTTCAACGGTAGCACTGGTAAAGGAAAAGTTTCCACAAGCAGTAGTCGAAACAGTGGAGTTTCGCGACGAGCAGACCATCGTCCTGCAACCAGCCTACCTGCTCAACGTCTGCGCCTATTTACAGAAGACATTGCGCTACAACGTGCTCACAACACTGACGGCGGTGGACTGGCTAGAGCGCACACCACGCTTTGACGTGGTGTATCAACTGCTCTCCCTGCCCAATCAGTGCGTCTTGCGTCTGAAAGTACGGGTTGGAGAGAAGGGCGAGGAACATCCAAGCGTGCCGAGCGTGTGCGCCATTTGGCCGGGTGCGAACTGGTACGAACGCGAGGTCTACGATCTGTTTGGCCTCGATTTCGCAGGTCATCCCGATCTGCGGCGTATTCTGATGCCCCCGGATTGGACCACGCACCCGTTGCGCAAAGATTATCCCCTGGCCGGGTTTGATCTGCCGGAACCCCACTGGGGCGGGCAGGTGCCGTACGATACCGATCCCGGCGTGGGCAGTCAAACGCTGCGTTCCCCGGATGGACGCGAATGGAACGAGAGCCGCAGCCGCGTGAACCCGAACCAGGAGCCGGGCACTCCCAAGCAAGAGTAGACCACCGTTTCGAGCAAGCAAACCGTTCGGAACACGGGGTCCGACGCTAAAGAGGGATGTATGCAAAAACAGGATATTCAAACACAATATAGTCTTGAAGACAGTCAACCTCTGGATGATGGCAAGCACATGGATACCATGACCATCAACATGGGGCCGCAGCATCCTAGCACGCATGGGGTTCTGCGCTTGATCCTGACCATCAATGGCGAGACGGTTTTGAAGGTCGTACCCGATATTGGCTTCCTGCATACCGGGATCGAAAAAACTGCCGAAGCCAAAACCTATCACCAAGCTCTAGTCCTGACAGACCGCATGGACTATCTCGCGCCCCTCAATAACAACCTGGGCTATTCGCTGGCTGTGGAGAAGTTGCTGGGAATCGAGGAGCAGATCTCAGAGAAGATCAAGTATATGCGCGTAGCCCTGGCCGAGTTGCAACGGATCGCCAGCCACTTGGTTTGGCTAGGCACACACGCCCTGGACCTTGGCGCAATGAGTGTGTTTCTGTATTGTTTCCGCGAACGTGAGCTGATTCTGGATGTGTTCGAGGAGATCTCCGGCGTGCGCATGATGACCAGCTATATCTGTCCAGGCGGCTTGCAGGCTGATGTCACACCCGATTTCGAGAAGAAGGTACGCGCCTTCACCAGCGTGTTTCCCAAGCATCTGCAAGAGTATCACGATCTGCTGACCAACAACCAATTGTGGATTGAACGCACCAAAGGCGTCGGTATTCTCAGCGCCGAAGACGCATTGGCCTATGGCGCGAGCGGCCCGACCCTACGCGGCAGCAACGTCGTGTGGGACATTCGCAAGGCGTTCCCCTATAGCGGCTACGAAAAGTTCGATTTCGCGATTCCGGTTGGCACAAATGGCGATGTCTATGACCGCTATCTTGTGCGTATGCTAGAGATGCAGGAGAGCCTCAATATCGTCAATCAGGCTATGGACGGTATGCCTGCCGGTCCCTATCGTGTGGCAGACCCTAAGATCGCGCCGCCGCCCAAGTGGCAGATTACTGGCAGTATGGAAGCCTTGATCCATCACTTTAAGCTCTTTACCGAGGGGTACAGGCCGCCCGTTGGCGAGGTCTATGTAGCCACCGAGGCTCCCAAAGGTGAGCTAGGCTTCTATATCGTCAGCGACGGTAGTGCCAAACCCTATCGTATGCATGTGCGTGCTCCATCCTTTGCAAACCTGGAAGCGCTGCCGCTCATGACTGAAGGCAAACTACTCTCAGACGTGGTAGCCGCTATTGGTAGCATTGATATAGTACTCGGAGAGGTTGATCGATGATTTCAGAACAGGCCAAACAACGTATGCGCGGGTTGGCAGCTCGTTATCCTGTCGCACGCTCGGCACTGCTGCCAGCACTGCACATCGCGCAAGAAGAAGAAGGATATATCACGCAGGATGGCATCGAGGCCGTAGCTGAAGTCCTAAACCTGACGGTAGATGATGTCAAAAGCGTCGCTACTTTCTATACCATGTATTATCATCGTCCACATGGGGAGAAAGTCATCGGCGTCTGCACGAGTATCGCTTGCTATCTGCGTGGCTGTGACCAGTTGGTCGAGCACATAGAGAATCGTCTGGGCATCAAGCGCGGCGAGACAACGCCCGATGGCAATTTCACGCTTGAATGTGTGGAATGCATCGCCTCGTGCGGCACAGCCCCGGCCATGCAAGTCAATGGCGAATTTGTCGAGAACGTGACACCAGCCATGATCGATGCGCTCTTAGATGAGCTAGGCAGGGAAATCAAGGCGAAAAAGCTGGAGCCGCGTACGGAGATTCATCGCTAGGTTTCGTGCGGGGTATGCTGGACGCATCGGAGACGCCGGATGCATCCAGCACGCCGGACGCGAGAGCCGGCGCTACATCCAAGGGGGTCGAGGCAAGCTCAAATGATCGAGCCAAAAGGAAATATTATTCTATGCCAGAACTTATTGTTACAAAAAATATTGATATCCCTGGCCTGGATACGTTGAAAGTGTACCAGCAGTACGATGGCTACAAGGGGTTAGAGAAGGCGCTCAGAGAGTACCAGCCCGACGATTTGGTGGAGATAGTCAAGAAGTCAGGGTTGCGTGGTCGTGGTGGCGCGGGCTTCCCAACTGGTCTAAAATGGAGCTTTCTCGCTAAGAACAATCAGTCCCGCTACCTCTGCTGTAACAGCGACGAGAGCGAGCCAGGCACCTTTAAAGACCGCATGCTGATGGAGAAAAATCCTCATCAGTTGGTTGAGGGCGTAATTATTTGTAGTTATGCCTGTCGAGTCTCAACGGCTTTTATCTTTGTCCGAGGCGAGATGCCCTATGCCGCGCGTCAAGTTGAGAAAGCGGTTAAGGAAGCGTACGCTGCTGGGTATCTGGGCAGCAATATCATGGGTAGCGGCTACTCGCTGGATGTGATTGTGCATCGCGGCGCTGGCGCGTATATCTGCGGCGAAGAAAGTGCCCTGATGGAAGCACTAGAGGGCAAGCGCGGCTATCCACGTTTGAAGCCGCCGTTCCCAGCAGTTGTGGGCCTCTATGGTGGTCCAACAGTCATCAACAACTGTGAGACGCTCTCGACACTGCCCGCGATCTTGCGCAATGGCGCGGACTGGTATGCTGCAATTGGCACCGAGAAGAGCAAGGGCACACGCGTCTTCTGTTTGAGCGGCCATGTGAAGAAGCCGGGTAACTATGAATTGCCCATCAATACCTCGTTCCGCACCCTGATCTACGACGAACAGTATGGCGGAGGTATTCTAGGTGATAAAAAGCTCAAGGCATTTGTGCCTGGCGGCTCCTCGGCTCCCATGTTGGGGGCTGACAAAATCGATGTTACTATGGATTACGAAGCGGTAGCTGCGGCTGGCTCAATGGCTGGCGCGGGTGCCATTATTGTAATGAACGAGGATACCTGCATGGTGGGTGCGGTCCTACGCATGTCAGAGTTCTATCGCGACGAGTCGTGCGGCAAATGCACGCCCTGCCGCGAAGGCACCTACTGGCTAACCGAGATCCTGCACCGCCTGGAACACGGCCAGGGCAAACAGAAAGACATAGATCTGCTGCTAGACATCTGCGACAATCTCGCTGGCAAGGCGTTCTGCCCCCTAGGCGATGCAGCGACGAGTCCCATTGTCAGCGGCGTGAAGCTGTTCCGCGAGGAATTCGAGGAACATGTGCGCCTGGGTGGCTGTCCCAAACAGGTGGCACATGCAAGCGTGCATTAAATACAATTGATTGTGTGGGCAACCAGTCTGGTCGCCTAGTACTCATACATGGTAAATAAAATTATGCCAGAAGAGAAAACAGCCGAACTCGTCCATCTGACTATCGACGACAAGCCCGTTGCGGTCCCTGCGGGAACGCTGGTGTGGGCTGCGGCGAAACAGGCCGGGATAGAGATTCCTATTTACTGTTATCACCCCAAGATGCCGCCGTTGGGCGCGTGTCGCATGTGCTTTGTAGAGATCGAGAAGATGCCCAAGCCGCCTCAGACGGCCTGCACGACTCTGGTCAGTGAAGGCATGATTGTGCACACCAAAACAGAGAAGGTGCTCAAAGCGCGACGCGGCATACTGGAATTTCTGCTAATTAACCACCCGCTGGACTGCCCGATTTGCGATCAGGCTGGTGAGTGCGATTTGCAGGATTTCACCCTGCGCCACGGTCCCGGCGGCACACGCTTCGATGTGGATAAGCGCCACTATCCCAAGCCAATCCCCATGAGCAACGAGGTGATGCTTGACCGCGAACGCTGCATTCTCTGCCAGCGCTGCACGCGTTTTAGCTCCGAGATCTCAATGGACAACGGTCTGGTGATGATCGCACGCGGCTACCGTATGGAGGTCGGGACGGCTCCGGGTCATGCCTTTGACTCGATCTTCTCCGGTAACACTGTGGAGATCTGCCCTGTGGGCGCGTTGACGGCCTCGTCCTATCGCTTTAAGGCGCGTCCCTGGGAACTCAAACGTGTGCCGAGTATCTGTACAAACTGTAGCATGGGCTGTAATGCACGCCTGGATGTGCGTGTGGACAAGATCATGCGGCTTAATTCGCGCCAAAACGACGAGATCGATGATGGCTGGCTGTGCAATCGTGGCCGTTGGGGCTTCGAGGCAGTGAACAGCCCGCAACGCCTACGCACGCCCTTGGTGCGTCAGGGCGACAAGCTCGTGCCAACAACCTGGGAGCAAGCGTACTACCAAATCGCAGCACGTTTGAGCAACACAGACAAAATGCACGGACCCAAGTCTATCGGCGGCATCGGTTCGACGCACACCACCAACGAAGAGGCGTATCTTTTCCAAAAGCTGTTGCGTGAGGTTCTGAGCACACCCAACGTCGATCACCATCACGGCGTCTTCCCCAGTCCACGCGATCCCCTGACCGGACGGCCCTGGATGATGACCAACAGCATCGCCGAGATCGAGCAGGCTTCGCATATTGTGCTGATCGCCTCCGATCCCTACGAGCGCCAACCCATCCTGAACTTGCGCATCAAAAAGGCTATGAAAGCCGGGGCACGCATTTTCATCGTCAACGAAAGCGCGACTGAATTGGATCACTTTGCCGCCAGCACGATCAGCATCCCATCAAACGGGGCTGGCGTGGCTGCGAAACTGCTACTGGCGAGTGCGCTGGCGAGCGAGAAGGTCGCTGACAAGCACGAGTACATACGCGCCCGTTCTCTCCAAGAGGCGGCGACGCTACGAAGCGCTCGCCAAAGCTTTAGCGCGGAAACGCTCGCGCAACTGGAGAAACTGGCGGCTGAAATTACTGGCGCGAAGGGCGCGATTATTCTCTACGACGAGATGGCTACGCGGGCGACTGGTTGCGCGGACCTCGCGGCTGACCTGCAAGCGTTGGCTGTTGTGACCGATAACATCAACCGTCCTGGCTCCGGCGTTGGCCCACTCTTCGAGGACGCCAATTCGCTGGGCGCACGCGACATGGGCCTGTTGCCCGATTCTCTGCCCGGCTACCAGCCTGTACAAGAGCCTGGCCTGACCTATGATGAAATGCTCAATAGTCCCGACATTCGTGCTCTACTCGTGATGGGAGCCAATCCCCTACGTCACGGCACATTGCCGCCAAACCTGGAATTCCTGGTTGTGCAGGATATCACCCTGACCGAAACAGCACGTCAGGCTGATGTGGTATTGCCCGCTGTCAGTTTCGCGGAGAAAGATGGCAGCATGACCAACCTCGATCACCATGTGCAGGCTGTGCGCCGCGCCCTGCGTCCCTTGCCAGGTGCCAAAGCCGATTGGGAGATCATTATCGCGCTAGCCAATCATCTAGGGCAAAAGTGGAGCTACACCAGCCCGCAAGATGTGCTCAAAGAGATCGCCGCAAGCAATCCTTTGTATCACGGCCTGACATGGGAAGAGTTGGGCGCACAAGGTGTACGAACCTGTGAGCAAGAGGTGACACATGCTTGATTTTCTAAATAATGTCATTGTGGCGAATGTGATTAAAAGCGCCATTGTTATCTTTGCCCTGTTAACGGCTTTTGCCTACATGACGCTGATCGAGCGGCGTGTCATCGCGAAGCTCCAAGGCCGCATCGGACCGAATCGCCTGGGACCAATGGGCATGTTCCAGCCCGTGGCCGACGCGATCAAGATGGCCTTTAAAGAGCAGAT
>JBDTBU010000074.1:0-5841 GCA_039923935.1 Ktedonobacteraceae bacterium
ATTTATAGGGGAACCAAGTTTACTTGGTTCCCTTTTCTTGTTTTGGCAGCCAAAGGTTGTAGCAACGACACGTCTTTACGGTGCCTTGACGGTAGATTTAAAGCCTGTGCGCTCATGTGAGCCGTCGCAGAATGGTTTGTTGCGCGATTGACCACAGCGACAGAGGGCGATCTCGTCGTCATTCATCGTAAACGGATTGCCTTCGCTATCGAGAAGGACCAGACCTTTGGCGTTCTGGATATACAGCGGGCCATTCTCTTCGGCGGTAATCGTAGGTTTTGTCTCTTCAGCCATGAAATACCTCACTTTTCTGTTCAGGAAAAAACAATACGAGGGCTGCATTTTTTAGCGGCTGATCCTCAGTACTGGCTTATGTACGAGTATATCAGACAGTTGACCATCTCTACAAGTGGCCAAATTAGCTCATCTATAGACTACGAGTTGGCACATATGCTATACTACTATGCGCGTGCAGTGTGAGCGGGATTGTTACCTGGTGCACATTGCCAAGTATATAACGTAGACAGAGCGCTGGTTTCCGAAATCCAGATACACAGAAGATAGGCGAAAGGGGTCTTATAACTCATGCCAAAAAAGGGTGAACTTTCAAAAACCGCACGTGCTTCGATGGCCAATCGTGAAGAGGTCAACCATTTGACTGACCGTCTTTGCAACAAATGCGGCGAGGCGATCATGCTGAAAGAGCTGCAACCTGTGAAGGTGGTTGGCAAAGGGATGGTGTATTATCACAAGTCCCACTACAGCGTGCAATAAGCATACTAAGACAGAGAAAGCGTGGAATTTATCAAAATTTCACGCTTTTCTGTCATACTTTGGTGGCACTTGATAGGGTGGAGAGAATATAACACAATTGTAGCGAACAACAGAGAAACGTTCGTCGCCCATTTTCAGCAGTAAGAAAGGTAGAAACAGCATATGGCACATGCATCAGATGCTCAAACCGGACTCAACGAGGATGTTCAGCGGAGCACAGAGACGATAGACGTAGCATTTCAGGGAGAACGAGGAGCGTTTGGTGATGAGGCCGCACGCACGTATTTTGGTCAACGGGAAGCGCGAGGTGCGAAGCGGCAGGTGAGTCCGGCCCCTTGCAAAAGCTTTGCCGATGTGTTTCGCGCCGTTGCGAGTGGCGAGGCCGATTATGGGCTGGTGCCAGTGGAGAATTCGCAAGCAGGCAGCATCAACGATGTTTACGATCTGCTACGTCAGCATGATCTGTTCGTGATAGGCGAGATCAGCTACGAGGTCAATCAATGCCTGCTTTGTCTGAAGGGGCAAAAGTTGGAGGATATCAAGCGCGTGATTTCGCATCCGCAGGCGTTGGCACAAAGCGATGTGTTTTTGCGTGAGTTGGGTGTAGAGGTTGTGGCAACCTATGATACCGCAGGGAGCGCGAAGATGGTGCGCGACGAGCAGTTGATTGGTGTGGCGGCGATTGCTGCGGCTGGTGCGGCAGAGATTTACGGCCTGGAGATCCTGGCCCGCGACATTCAAACGATCAAGGGCAACTACACGCGTTTTATCGCCTTGGGACGTGAGCCTGCGCCGCGTGAGGCTGGTTCGGCCAAGACTATGCTGGTTATGGCGACAGCACACCAGCCCGGCTCGCTTTACAAATGTCTGGGCTTTCTGGCAGCTAACAACATTAACGTGCTCAAACTCGAATCGCGGCCCTCGCGCCAACAGGTCTGGGAGTATGTCTTCTATCTGGACTTTGAGGGGCATCGCGACGATGCGTCAGTGCGCAAGGCTCTCGCAAATTTGGCGGGGCACACGACTTTTTGTAAAGTGTTGGGATCGTTTGCAAAGAACGCATGATAGAGGGTCATGAACCCCGGCCTGAAGGCGCGGAGCTTGGAGGTAGGCTTGCCCATCTCTGAGTCCCGATGGGTGTAACATGTTTGACGTGTTGCACCCATCCTCCATCGTTTATCGCATTACCGTTTGATTTTCAGGGTATTCACGAAATTGGCAGCCAGCAGATCATAGGACGGTGACTGGTACTCTTCAACGCGTCCAGCGTCGCAGAGCGTGGTCAGGACGGGATCGATAGCCAACTGAGCGAGCAATGGGGAACCTGTCATCTCTACCAGATCGGTGCCATTGCTGGGGCCGAAGATCTCGTAGCGTTCGCCGTCGGGCGTTTGGAAGTAGGACATATTCTCAACCACGCCGACGATCACGCCTTTGAGCTGGCGCACCATATTAATGCATTTCTTTACGACCATGTTGGCGAGCAACTGTGGAGACGAGACGATCACAATCCCATCAACTGGCAGCGCTTGCAGGACCGTCATTGGCGCGTCAGATGTGCCAGGCGGCAGGTCGATTAGCAGGTAGTCAAGCTCGCCCCAATCGACATCGCTATAGAACTGCTTGAGTGCGCTGGAGACCATCGGGCCGCGCCAGACCACGGGGTCGCTCTCGTTCTCTAGGAACATGTTCATTGACATAACTTTGATGCCGCTGCGACTGCGCAAGGGATCGATGCCGCCACTAGCCGACTTCAACGGTTGGCCCTTGGTGCCAAACATGCGGGCAATGCTGGGACCAGTGATATCGCCATCCAGGATACCGACGCGCAGACCTTGGCGACGTAGCGAAACAGCCAGCAGGCCAGTCACCAGCGATTTGCCGACGCCACCCTTGCCGCTCATAATCGCGATGACCTGTTTGATCTTGCGATCAGGGTCCGCAGAGGCCATCGTCAGAGGCACACCGCGTCCAACGGGTGCTTTTTTTGGTGTGACCGAAATTGGTTCGCCTCTAACTGCTGCGTTAAGATCTTTTACTAGGAGATCCTGTTTCTCTGGAGTAAAATGATGGGTGCGTGCCCCGCCAGCAACGCTCTCACGAGCACCAACGGCGCAGGCTGTGCAAGGTAAGCCATGCCCATGAAAGACCTTGACCGTCTCTGGGTGTTTCGTCACCACATCGTGAATAATCATATCCGCTGTAATATTGTCCGCCATTTCCCTTATCCTCAAACAAGACGCCCGGCAAGTGCGCAGACGCCTGTTTTTCTCCTTCAAATGGGTACACAAGTTGCTGAAAATTTAAATCCGACTTTGCAACTCAGATATAACATATTATATCACATCTGTGCTATGTTGGGGTTGTGTTCCCCCTTTTTAGTGCTGGCTCTGATTATCTATGGGTCATTTGCCTCAGACGGATGGACGTGGCTTCGGAAGAAATACATTTTATTGAAAGGAATAGTGTATAGAACTCTAGCATAGGCAATGCGCACTGCTGTTTTCATAGCGTTGTGTGAGAATGTAGAGTATATTATGGAGACTGGTCTATTCTCCTACGTCAGCCTTCGCTCCACTACGGAGAAGGGCATACTATAGCAGAGAAATAATAAAGAGAGTATCACATGTATCACATACAACACGTTGACGAAGGCTACCAGATTTTCCGACATACAACGGTGCAAGAGTACCCGCCAATGATAGTGAGCAGTTCGCTGGCGGGGGAGCCAATCTATGTGTCCAACGCAGAGGCACTTGAGCGGGTACAACAGCTTAAGAGGAGCATCAGGCAACAGCTTGGCCGCATTGTCGAAATAACCGTCCAGTGTGACGGCGTGGAGAGAGCGCCAGCCATCCAAGCAGCGTGCATGAAGCTGCTGGAGCCACTGCAAGCTATGCTGGAGTTTCTCACGTTTACGGATGTGGAGGATGTCGCTGCCCCTGATATGCAGCCGCACGGTATGGTGCACTTCCTGATGCGCCTGCTAGAGCCTCTGACCCATGCAGATGCAGACAATCCCTTGCGAGACCTGCTTGGTCACTTTTTGGAGTTTGATGGGGTGATAAAGGCCGGTTTTTCCTTTTGGATTGTGGAGATTGCGGAGTAAAAAGTTACTATATCAAGGAGAGGAATATGGCCGGTCCATCTATCCAACATATCGGGCTTTCGTATCTCAAAAATCACCTTGACCGCTCGCGCCAAAAGTCGTATGCCAATGCTCTGCTTCGAGACGGTGACAGATGTTTGCAACAGAATAATCACCAAAATGCTTTGATGTATTTTACTGAAGCTATCACCGTTACTCCTGACTATGACCTTTCGTATCATTATCGTGGACGAACGTACTACGAGTTGGCACAATATCAGCAGGCCCTGGCTGATTTTGAATATGCAGTCACACTGGACCCCGCAAATCATCTGGCTTATGATCTGCGAGGCATTGTTCATTTCCGCTTGAAGCAGTATGAACAGGCGATCTCCGACTACGACCGAGCGATTGAGCTAAATCCAACAAGTCATTATACCTATGAAAATCGGGGTGTGGCTTATTGCGCGTTGAAACAATATGATTTGGCTTTCTCTAATTATAATCGCGCGATTAAGCTAGATCCTACCTGTCCCCACACGTATGAAAATCGCGGGTTAGTCTATTACGCTCTGGAGGATACAGTTAGTGCGCTGACCAATTTTGAACGAGCCATTACCATAAGCCCAAATCAAGCACACTACGGATATTTGTATCGCGCTTCGATGTATGCTGGGCAGGGTGAGTATCAGTCGGCGTTAGAAAACTGCAACCATGTCCTGTGGTTGGGCGGCAAAAACGAAGTGGCCTATGCCTATCGCGCACGCGTTTATTATGTGCAGAGCGAGTATGAGCAGGCTCTCGCTGACTGTGCTCGCTCGCTGAAAATTGATTCTCAGTGTGTCGAGGCCTATGAAGTGCGCGGTCTGGTTGCATATCAACAGAAGCAGTATGAGAGTGCACTGGAAGATTTTGAGAAAGCGCGTGCATTTGAGGATAACTTGTTTTGGATTGAGGATGAATATAGCATTGTATGCAACATCCTGGACAAGAAAGCCTGAACACGCGATAAAAAGAGTCGAGTAACCATTGCAAGATCGAGCGTCTCAACAAAGTGAATACGATGTTCATTTTGTTGGGGCTGTAATGGTGCACTTCTACCCACATCGAAACGGCGTGGGCGCTACCATCCTTAGCGAGCGCCCCAGCACCAGCCCATTGTTACGGGTGGGTGGATGGTTTGGCTCAGGTGTTTCGCCCGCTGCCACCGCCGGGCATGTTACCAGGGCCGCGACCACCGCCGAAGCCTCGCATACCCATTTGCCCAAAGCCGAATGGGCGTCTGGACCTGACAGCCCCGAAGAGTAAGCTGAGTAACAGTATGGGCAGCAGAGCTAGCAGCGCATTGCCACCTGGGTGGTCATTTGCTCGCAGTGTACAATCTATCAAGCTGAATGCTGCCACGGAGCCTCTGGTCGGGTCCATATAGCCGTTATTGGCGGTAAAGGTGTTGGTAGCCCGCGCAATATCGGCAAGTTGGAGTGTTTCTAAATGAGGAGTTGAGAGGATCGGCAGGTTGGAGTGTTTCTATGTGAGAGATGTTCCAACCTGCCGATACGAAGGTACGATTGATGGCTAGCCGACGGGTATCGCCTGCTTGTAGCGGGACTTGATCCCCTGTGGTGGCTTGCCAATGTCAATGCCGGCCTTCTTCAATTCTAGGCTGAGGTCTTTGCGCAGGCCGTGATAATCGACCTCCGTTGAATGACGGCTGCCGGCAGTAAAAACGATATGCGGATGGTCGATCTCATGCTGAATTTGCGCTTTGAGATCATCTGGACGCTGATATTTGCCCGCAATCTCGGCACATGCCAGTTTAGCCTGATAATCCGCCATCGGCCAGATGCAGCCCACAGGTTGGAATAAGCCGATGAAATACAGGTTTTTGTAATCGGGATGCATCATTTTGCGGAACAATGGCACCTTCTCCGCGTGCTGGAAATTGATGAAGTCTTGATCGAAAAATGGGAATGTTATCC
>JBDTBU010000075.1:0-30087 GCA_039923935.1 Ktedonobacteraceae bacterium
GATATAATGAACTACGATGACAATAAAACGCCTTTAGATCCCCCTGTGCAAGAGAGACTAAACCAGATATTCAACACAACCATTCATGGAGGCACCAGTATTGCTTTCGGCAACACTGGTACAATGAACCAGTACGCAACGCACGTCCAACCTGGCGATTTACAGGGATTAAAAGGCAAACTCGCCGAACAAGGTGTCACCGTCGAGTTACTCAACGACCTCGATACGGCGCTGACCAAAGATGCTGACGCTGAAGAGCAACCAGGCCCACATGTCAAAGGCTGGTTCGGGCGACTGATGATTAAGGCCGGGCAAGGAACAGTACAACTTGCATCTATTGCGGCAACGACAGTAGTTATGACTGAAGTGCGGCGGTTTTTGGGATTACCTCCCGTTTAAATATAGCTATCTACTTAGAGTCCTTAAGTTGTAGAAAAAATCGAAGCTCCACAGAATGAAGCCTAGGCTTCATTCTGTGGAGCTATACTCATGCACTGTTAGCGCAGGCTTCGCTCGATCTTCTGTAACGCGAGTTTGAGCGCACGACTGTTGAGATCGCTCTCAGGCAGGCGACTCTTCCATGTAGCCACGTAGTCGTTATAGGCAGTCAGATCGCTAAAATAGAGCAACCACGATAAATAACTGGCTTTTGGTATCCTGACCACTTTCGTCAATATCGCAATAAAGTTTGTGAGTGTCCTTTGGCCATATAAAGAGATATTAGATGTACCATAGCACTTAAATAGCTTATATCCACTTTGGTTGAGTATATATCTTGAGTATCCTGTGAGCTTTGCCGCTTCCATCACAAATTGGCAGAAATGAGAACGATTTGATAAGTAGCATTCCTTTGCGTTTATACCATTATATTGTACAGTGTCGATGTTTTTAGAAAAGGTGAGGTTCATGGATATAACAAGTCCTTTCGTATCAGTTGTGATAGGCGGAATTTGTACGCTGGCGGGTGCTTTCGGTGCTATTTACTTGACTCATTGGTTTGATAGGAAAAAAGAGCAAGAGACTAAATACATTGGGAAAATCGAAGAGATAGGAGCTTATATGCCACAACTAAGGAGGTGGTATCAAGAAGAAGCTCGTATGTACTGGCATTATGATACCACGGCACCAGAAGCCATCTACGACCCGCGCCTAAACAAATACAACTGCCCTTTTTATGAGATCGAAAACCTTGTGAACTGGTGGATACATTCGCTTAGTAAGCATGTGCAGGAGATCGGCAAAGTTGTTTCATTTTTTGAGTATCTCCGAGGATACGAAGGAGTAGATGAGTATACCTCAGCAGGAAATATGGACAAGCTGGAAAGTGATTTGAGAGAATATGGGAAGATATTCGATGAAAATTATGATTATATCCAGATCAAAATTCGTGAAGCAGCAAAAAAGGTAGTAGCTAACCGCTAGCATCAATTGTTGGATTGTGTCAGTTGTCTGCACTTGTCCTCTTTCTGCTCCTGTGCTGGTATACACCTTATGTGGGAGATAAACCGATAGCACTTTTAAGTGCAGAGTAATCGTGTGGAAAGCGCCCAAGTGTCCGAGGTTGAGTCGCCAAACCGTCCACCACAAAGTACCTACGAAAGCATGTGCGTGGCCCTTTATGCGTATCGTTTTGGTACAATAGAGTTTCTCAATCTGCTGGAGAGGTTTGAGGAGGCTCTCAGTATGAAACCTCCTCAAGGCGACTTCCGCAACGGCTCAGAGCAGAAAGAATAACCTTACAAGAGTTATTCTTTACCAAACAAACTGAATGTATGCATCATGATAGCCGTGGCTTCCCCGCTGCGGCTATCGAAATATGAAAGGGGAAAACTTATGTATCCAGATGTTAAAGACCTCTCAGGAGGTGTTGTAAATTGAGTGTTTCCGTCTTTGGCATTCGCCATCATGGTCCAGGATGTGCACGCAGTCTACGCGCTGCCCTGGAACAATTGGAGCCAGATATTGTCCTGGTCGAGGGACCGCCGGACGCGCAAGACGTGCTGTCGTTGCTCACCTCGGCAGAGATGAAGCCGCCTGTAGCCCTGCTGATCTACTCACCAGAGAACCCGGCGCACGCGGTCTATTATCCCTTCGCCACCTTCTCGCCCGAATGGCAGGCGTTGAGCTATGCCCAGGGACGCGGCATTCCGGCACGCTTTATGGATCTGCCCCAAGCGTTGCAGCTTGGCAAAACTGAGGAGCAAGCGGAAACACCGGAAGTTTCTCCTGTTATAGAAACAGATGTGCCAGAGGCTAGCCCCTCAACACAGGCTGGAACAACTGTTGAAGCAGAGCTAGATGCACAAACGGAAGGACAGCCAAAAGAAGAAGACCCGCTAGATATGCTGGCTCGTGCTGCTGGCTATAGCGACTACGAACTCTGGTGGGAGCGTCAGATAGAGCAGCGTCGCGATATCAGCAATCTTTTCGAGAGCATTCTGGAGGCTATGAGCGCCATGCGTGCTGATCCTACGCCCAAGAACGAGCGCGAGACTCAGCGCGAAGCGTATATGCGCACAACCATTCGTACAGCACAAAAGGAAGGTTTTCAGCGTATCGCCGTGATCTGTGGAGCGTGGCACGCGCCTGTCTTGAGCGAGGCATTCGTCAAACAGGCCAAGGGTGATCTTGCTGTTTTGAAAGGGCTGAAAAGCGTCAAGGTCGCAGCCACTTGGATTCCCTGGACCAGCGCTCGCCTCTCGTATCGTAGCGGCTATGGGGCTGGTGTGACCTCGCCAGGCTGGTATGAGCACATCTGGACTGCGCCCGACAAGGCCACGATTCGCTGGGTAGCTCTGGCCGCGCAACTCCTGCGTGCCGAAGGGCTGGATGCTTCCTCAGCCAGCGTCATCGAGGCTGTGCGTTTGGGCGACGCCCTGGCCGCCATGCGCGAACTGCCCATGCCGGGTCTGGCGGAACTGCACGAGGCGATCCAAACCGTGCTGTGTCACGGCAACGATGAACCGATGACCCTGATTCGTCAGCGTTTGGAGATCGGTGACAGGCTGGGCGAGGTACCAGCGGAAACGCCAGCAGTGCCCTTGCAGCGCGATCTGGAGAACAAGCAGCGCCGCCTGCGTCTCAAGCCCACCACAGCTATCGAAACGTTGGATCTGGACTTGCGCAAAGAGAACGAGCGTGCCCGCAGCCAACTCTTGCATCAACTGAGCCTGTTGAATATTGAGTGGGGTAAGCTGCGACGGAATACCCATAGGCAACTTGGAACCTTTCACGAAGTCTGGCAGACCCAGTGGCAGGTCGAGTTTGTCATCAAGCTGATCGAGGCCAACATCTGGGGCAATACGATGGAGGGCGCAGCGAGTGGCTACGTGCGTCACCTTGCCGACAAAGCCGAGAGCCTGCCCCAGTTGACCGACCTGCTGGATCGCGCCGTCTTGGCCGAACTGCCTGACGCCATCGAGCATCTATTGACCTGCGTGCAAACTCAGGCTGCTATTGCGGCTGATGTACGGCATATGATGGACGCCTTACCGCCTCTGGTGCAGATTGTGCGCTACGGCAATGTACGCGAGACCAAAAGTGAGCATCTCTTACCAGTGATTGAGGGTCTTTTCGAGCGTGTGGTGATCGGCCTGCCCGGTGCCTGTGCCTCGTTGGACGATGACGCGGCGCATTCGATGCTGGAGAGTATCGAGCGTGCTCATACGAGCGTCGAGATGCTTGATCGGGCTGAGCAGCGCACTGAGTGGCGGCGCGTGCTACGCTCCCTGATGGATCGCGAGAGTGTGCATGGTCTGGTGCGTGGTCGTTGTTGCCGTCTGCTCTTCGACCAACATGTTATTGACGCGGCAGAGTTGCAGCGTTTGGCTCGCCTGGCTCTTTCGCCTGTCGTGCCTGTTGCACAGTCTGCCGCCTGGATCGAGGGTGTGTTGCGCGGTAGCGGCCAACTGCTCTTACATCAGGAGGGTCTCTGGCTGGCCCTCGATCAATGGTTGAGCGAGCTTGGGCCTGACAGCTTTGTCGAGTTGCTGCCACTGTTACGCCGCGCCTTCTCCGGTTTTACGGGGCCAGAGCGTCGGAATATGGGTGAGAAGGTCAAACAACTGCATGTTGCGCCCATCCCTGGCATGCCTGGAACTGCTGGGCGTGGTTCAGGTGCATCTGATCTCAATTTCGAGCGTGCCAACGTTGTGCTGCCTATATTGGCGCAGATTTTAAAGGTGAAGTTCGATGGTAATTGATGAGAAAGAACGTCTGCGCCGCTGGCGTCTCGTGCTCGGCAAAGACGCGCACGACGGGATTTGCGGTGGCACAAGTGAAGACGGTTTGGGTCAGTTGTTGGGCACTGATCGCGGGATGGATAATGTCCTGGAAGCACTCTATAACAGCGAGCGCAACGCGGGCCTTGGTGCGTCCTCACCCAATGTTGCACGCTGGCTAGGCGATATTCGCACCTACTTCCCCACGCCATCGGTGCAGTTCATGCAGAAGGACGCGCTGGAACGGCTCAATCTCACCCAAATGTTGTTAGAACCGGAACTACTGGAAACTATCGAGGCGGATGTACATCTTGTGGCTAATCTGCTCTCGCTCAGTCACGTCATCCCGGAGAAGACCAAAGACACCGCCCGTATGGTTGTACGCAAGGTCGTCGAGGATCTGGAGCGCAAGTTGACCAATCCCATGCTCCAAGCTGTGCGCGGCAGCCTCAACCGGGCCGTGCGCAACTATCGTCCAAGGCCCAATGAAATCGACTGGGATCGCACCATTCGTGCTAACCTCAAGAACTATCTGCCCGAAAAACGCACTATCATTGCTGAGAAGCTGGTCGGGCATGGCCGCAAAAACTCTTCGTTGCGCGATATCGTCTTGTGCGTGGATCAGAGCGGTTCTATGGGTTCATCCGTTGTCTATTCAGGCATCTTTGGCGCGGTTCTGGCCTCAATCAAAGCTGTCAGCACGCGCATGGTCGTTTTCGATACATCCGTCGTCGAACTGACTGAGGAGTTGCAAGACCCGGTAGACCTGCTCTTCGGCGTGCGGCTTGGTGGCGGAACCGATATCAACCGCGCCCTGGGCTACTGCCAGCAGATTATCTCGCGCCCGACTTCAACTATCCTGGTTTTGATTACTGACCTCTACGAAGGCGGCAATCAGGCGCAGATGTTGCGACGTGCGGCTGAACTGGTTGCTAGCGGTGTGCAGGTTGTGTGCTTGCTGGCTCTCAACGACACTGGTGCCCCTATCTACGATCAGCGTAACGCGCAAGTGCTGGCGAACCTGGGAGTGCCCTCGTTCGCTTGCACGCCTGAACTTTTCCCAGACCTGATGGCAGCAGCTATCCAGAAGCAGGATTTAGCGAGTTGGGCTGCAAGGAATGATATTGTAACAGCGCGAGCGTGATTTTTTTCATGTGTTCTAGATAAGCTGATGCTGAACAGATTATCTAGAACACATGGTCCTACCCTGCTTGCCAATTTCATGGGCCGCGTGCTATAGTATGCCTCGATATAGTTTAGGAAAACAGTGTGAGGAAGAGAGTTCGAGGATGCCCGCTCAACGTGTTAAACCTACCATCAAAACGCCAGCGCCTCTGTTTCAAGCGAACCCGCAACAGGCCGCAGCTATTGCACATACCGATGGTCCCGCCGCTTTTATCGCTGCTGCTGGTACCGGCAAAACCGCTATTTTGGTCCAGCGCCTTGTACGCTTGATCGCTGATGAGAAGGTCGCCCCTGAAGTGATTCTCTGTGTGACTTTTACCCGTGCTGCCGCCGATGAGATGGAGAAGCGTGCTTTGCGTGCCCTAAAGCTCCGTGGATTTGCTGCGAAAGATGTGAAGGGGCTACGTGTAGTGACTTTTCACGGCCTGGGACATCAGATATTGCGTGAGAAACTGCAATGGACGCCCCAGCAGTTGAACCAACGCTTGGTCAGTGGTGAGCCGCGTCAGTGGCTGGCCGAGGATATTATTCGTCCCTGGCAGAGCAATCGCACACGCGGTATGAACTGGGATATAGATATCCTGACCGTTTTGGGGGCCGTTGACCGTGCGAAAGATGATATGATTAAGGCGGAAGGGTCTGCTGATTTTTTTCAGCAACAGCTGAGTATTGAGCACGATTTGGCCGAGCGTTACCAGGAATTTTTTGTGCGTTACGAGCAAAATAAACATAAAGAGAAGCTCTACGATCTCTCAGACCTGATCTATATCCCACTCTCGTTGTTAGAGAGCAGTCCGACCTTTCGCAAAAGTTGGCAAGGGCGCTACCACTACCTTCAAGTGGATGAGACGCAGGACACCAACCCATCGCAGTATCGTCTCGTGCAGCATCTGGCCGCGCCTAAGCAGAATGTCGTAGTGGTTGGTGATCCCGATCAGGCTATCTACCAGTTTCGTGGAGCGAGTCCCGAAGCCTCGATTCTCTCGTTTCGCACCATGTATCCCCAGGGCAAGATTTATCAGATTGAGGAGAATTATCGCTCGACCCCGCAAATTTTGGCGGCAGCAAATAGCCTGATTGGTCACAATGAGGTCACGCCCGGCTTTGAAAAAAAGCTCAAGCCAACGTTGCCCAATGGCGCACCAGTGATCGTCACCGCTTACGACAACCAGGAGGCTGAGGCTGAGGGCATTGCCGAACGTATCGCAGAATTGGTGCGTCAGTGGAATCTGGCTAGCGAGGGATTGTCGTATCGCGATATCTTTGTGCTCTCGCGTACCAACCATCATCTCGCACCGCTGGAAATAGCTCTGGCGCGTGCCTCAGTGCCCTATCGTACACCGGGTGGCTCCTCGTTTTTCAAGCGCCGCACCACGCGTGATATTCTCGCGTATCTGGCCCTGATCGATGGGCAGCGTCTCTACCAGGAGTATCTGCGTGAACGCCAGGGGCCGAACCCGCGCAAGTGGGACGACGTTTTCACTCCCATCGCCTGTGGAGAGCAGAACACAGCCTTTCGTGCGGTTGCCAGCATCCCTTCGCGGGACTATTTTATGCGCACTGGCAAGACCTCACACCGTCTGCCGCCCTCGATTTTTGGCACGATAGGCTCGTATGCTGGCGGAAGGCCATTTTTGCATTTTTGCGATGAACAGGCGTTTATGTTACCAGCCGAGCATCAGCCGGGTATCAAGGACTTTGTGGCGCTCATCAAGCGTATCCAGGAGGGTTGCCACAATCAGCCAGCCCAGGCCATCCGCCTGTTGCGCTCCCTGGCCTACGATCAACACCTGCGCCACGTCGATAGCAAGCATCAAGAAGACTCAGATGGCGATACCGAAGCTCCCAAATCCCACGACGAGGGCAAGCTGGAGGGCCGTTTCGACGAACTGGAGGAGTTGGAGCAGATAGCAGGTCGCTACCATACTATTCGCCAGTTTCTCAACGGCCTCGCGCAACTCAAAGAGCAGGCTGAGGATAATAACAAAAATAAGCGCGACTGTGTAAGCCTGCTGACCGTGCACAAATCCAAGGGTTTGGAGAGTCCAGTGGTGTTTGTTATGGGTCTGACCGAGGGTATTTTCCCCCATCGCCGTTCGTATACTATGGTTGAGGATGATGGTCCAGTCAACCTCTCAGGTCTTGCTGAAGAGCGCCGTCTGGCCTACGTCGCTGTCACACGTGCGCAAAAGCTGCTGCTGCTCTCCTGCATCCTGCATTACCGTAGCAGCGACGCTCTACCCTCACGCTTCATCGAAGAGGCTGGTCTCGCGCCCACCGACGAAAACGGTCTACTCAACCCTTTTTTGTTTGATCGCGATGGCCGTGAGCGCAAGCTGAGTCCGCTGGTGGAAACGCCGTCATTGTTCGATTAGCCGTCTATGTGGCATCATGCGAAACAGAGAACACATATTCGTTCAACGTTTTTTTTAGACAAAAACCCCATCGTTCCAAATAGGATGACGGGGTTTTATTTTCGCCTCTAAAGAACAAGGCGGCAGACCTCTGACTTTTACCCAATTTTGCTAACGAATAGCTCATCAAATCATGGCGTTGTATCGGGATTAGTCGTATCGTTAGGACAATTAAGGCTTACACAGTCGTCGCTAACAACAGCCGTTCTCAGGCTGCTAGCGGAGGCGACCCCAGACTGCACAAACAGGAAGGAGCCGATATTCAGTATAACCATCGCGAGCAGCATTACGAGTAGCAACGTGTAACGTTTGTACATCATATCATCCTCTCACTTTGCTCTTAGAAAAACTGAACAAGAAACGTGTAGCACGCTTCTTCGTTGCAAGCTTACTGCTTTGGCAGCGTGAATGCAAGCAGAGCCGAGTAGAGAGGCTAGAGTATTGCTTGCAAGAGAGATGGTCGGTAGGATATGTCCTGCCGACCATCTCTAGAAGCGAAAAATCTACCAGGCAGGTGCCCAGATACCAAATTCGTTGGTATCGAGGTCAGCGAACTGGGCCCATTTGCCCCAAGGTTCAGTGGTGAGCTCCTGTGTAAGAGTGACCCCACGAGCTTTGAGCGTTGCACAGGTTTCTTCGATATTGTCGGTATGCAAGACGAAGCCAGTCATACCCGTTTTATCGCTGCCACTCTGACCGCGCAGGCCGAGCATGATATGGGTTTGTGTGCCAGGAAGAGCAATTTCAAGCCAGCGCTCAGTTTCGCTCATAGGCTGGTCGTCTACCTTCTCAAAGCCGAGTTTGTTGACATAGAAGTCGAGCGCTTTGTTTTGGTCGCTGACGCCTATAGTGATAGTGCCGATTTTTGTAAACATAGTAACTCCTTTTTGTTGACTACCAGTAGTATATCAGTTCGAGATCAGAAAAACTTCTCGAATCTTGCTCAAAAATCACATTTTGAACGTCCTTGCTATGACCTGCTATAATGAAAAACAGAAAATAACCGTAGAGATCACTTTCTCAATAAAGAGAGCCAGGGAGATAAGATGCGCAAGGATACTCAACCGCTGACCCAATCCGAACCGCTTTTGACCGACGATAGCACCGTGACCCAGTCAGACCTCTTTGGTGGGGCACCGCTGGTCGTTATTGAACCGCCTGATCCACATGCCACGCCTTTTCCTCCCCTGGTGCGCCTTAATCCACTGACCGATCAATCGAGTCTGGGTGCGTGTGCGCTGCCCTATCAGCAAGAACTGGAACTGCGCGGCAAATCAAGTTATACAGTCACCTGTTTTCTTTCTGACTTGAAAATGTTCAGCGATTTTATTGGACGCGAGACTCCTGTGGGGCGCATTACCAAAGAGCAATTGACGGACTGGCTGATGAAGTTGCGTTTCGGTGTGGCGGGTCATACGCCAGCTCCGAAAACGATGGCGCGTCGAGTCACATTCCTGAAAAACTTCTTTTCCTGGGTTACCAATGAGGCTGTACTACGCGAAGATCCTTCGGCGAGTCTCGTCTTGGAGCGACCATTGCCGCCTCTACCGGAGTTGCTTTTTGAGGATGAAGTGCAGCGATTGCTGGAAGCCGCGAGCAGCGAAGCGCGTTGTCACTGTCTCGTCTATCTGGTGCTGCATAGCGGTTTGAAAAAGGAAGAGGTTATGGGACTGAAACGCGAGCATATTGACCTCTCGAATCTCCAGGAGCCACGTTTTACTGTCCATTTCGCCGCCTCTACAGGGAAACAGCATCGCGAGCGAACGCTGGCTATGCCAGCAGAATTTGCACCCATCCTAGAGAAATATCTCGCTAAGTATCATCCCAGTAGCGAATTGTTTGTGTGTACAGATCGTAACCTCAACTATATTCTGGCGAAAGCTGTCAAAGAGGCAGATATTAAGAAGCGCGTCACGCTGCAATTGTTGCGTGACACTTTTGCAGTGCGACAACTGAGGGCGGGCATTGCGCCGGAGGTTCTGCGTGAGAAGCTGGGTTTGTCAGAAGAAGCTTGGATGGAGTCGCGTGAGAAATATCGCCGTCTGGCAATCCCCAAATAACAACATGCAGAATGAAGACTATAATACATACAACCAATTGTAGCACCTGCGTTGGGTTTGGCGATAGCTACGCTGGTAAATAACCCATTTTACGTTTAATATCTCTTTTTAAGAGAAATATATTGAGAATAATGGTGCCGATAGCCAACGGTATCAGGCCGTAAAGACCAGGCCCAACGGAGAAGATGCGGCTGAGGAAGAAGCCGATGAGCAGGATTGGCCAGTAGAGGATGATGCTGCAAGCCAACAAAAGCAGACCAGTGATGGTTTCACCCGCCATCAACCAGCCAATGCCGAAGATGCCCGGACAGATATTGAGCAGCACTTCGAGGAGAATAGCTCCTCTTTTGATCGAAGGTGCAAGTGGTGTGACAGGTGTTGTCATAAGATTCATCGAGATCGGAGCATAGATCATAGATAACGAATGAGAGAGTTGCCCATCACTCGGTAGCGGCGCGTACCCCGGTTGAGGGTTATAAAGGTGTTGTCTATACTCTGCTTGTCCGTTATCTGGTAGTGGCGAGGGCACAAAGCCTAGCTCATACTGAGTTGGTGTGTTTAGGTCTGGCTTGGTGAAAACGGAGAGCGTTCCACAGGCTAGGCACAGGAGTGCGCTATTGGGCATCATGTTGCCACAACGTTCACAGATAATCATACTCTCTATCCCATTCACGATTAGTTTTTGCTTTCCCTCTTATGATAACCTGCACCCTCAAAAAAGATCTCAGTTGCCGCCACGCATTGCTATCAATATATGTAGTGCATTGTATACAACTATTCCGTTGTATGTATGCTCCAGCCTTGCCCATCGACGCTTATTTCCAATGGGCCGTTTTTCCCAACATCCAGCTCTTGCCAAGGGCCGGGAGGCGGCACTGGAACTGGCTCCGTCTGTTTTTTCTTGGTTGTGGGTGTGATGGTTATCACGAGAAGGGCGGGATTTGCCAGGGCAAGTACAGAAGCGAGTATGGGCGAGAAGGTTTTGCCCGCTGCTGTGCTCATTTGTACGATTTGTGCTTGGAGATAGGAGGGCGCTATGCTCTCCGGTAGCATGTGCAGGGCATAAGTGCTCAGCGAGGTGGAGTTGAGCAAGAGTAGGCGCAGGTCAGGGGCGAGCAGGCGCAGAATGAGCGCGTTATCGCGTGTCTCGTCTCCGCCCTTGTGGAGTTGTGCGGGCGGCCAGAGCACTTGCAAGGAGACTTGGCTACCTAGCGTGATACTTGCGCCCTGCCGAACTTGTGTATAGGCCACATTATGTTCGTTGAGTGTGCGCCGCCAGCGAGCATAGGCCACGCTGGGATGTAGCATGCCCGCATCGATTACCTGGGCAACTGAGTAGCGGCTGACCACATCTTGCAGACCCGCCAGATTTGCCGAACTTGTATCAGTGAGCACAACTAGGCTGAGCGAGCGTTGCCAGAATGGGAGTTGCGCGTCCAGCGTTTGAGCGAGCATGGAGCTATCCGCGCCCTCGTCGAATAGGGCGCTCTGTCCATCTGCTGTGCGCACGAGCAACGCCTGCCCCTGATTTGGCTGGCTATTGGTGAGGAGCGTGATCGTCAGGTGCCTATCTGGTTGAACTATCTGCGTCATTGCTCCCGTCGTGAGAAGCATGAGCAGGGCCAAACTGCATTGGAGCATACGTTGTATCGGGTGCGAGAGGAGCGGGTTGATCTGATTGTGCTTGGTAGGAGTGCTTGAAGGCCAGTTGCTCAGTAGGAACCTGGTGATCCAGGCCAGGACTGGGTAATAGCCCCAAGCTACCAGAGGATTCAGATTAGTGACGGTCAGATACGCCCCTGGCAGATGTGCGCACCATGTGATCGCCGCAGTGACATACCAAAGCAACGGCCAGACAAGCCAGCCAGCGATTATAGCCAGTTGCATCGAGAGTAGGCCGCACAGACAGATCAGCGCACCCAGGCTAAGCAGAAGACTCAGCAGTGGAACGGTCATGAGATTAGTGATGGGTGCAATAAACGAAACCTGCTGGAAACTGATTCCGAAGATTGGGAGCGTCGCAACCTGGGCTGCTAGCGTTACCGCTATCGTTTCCGCAATATGCTCACCCAATGGCAGGCGGGTCAGGAAATGCAGTAGACGTTGGAAGAATGGTGTGAGGACGATAATGCCCAAGGTTCCCAAAAATGATAATTGAAACCCCGTGTCCCATAGAATAAAAGGATCTAGAAGGCTCATTAGTAGAGCGGTGAGAGCGAGCGTGGTATAGACGTTGTAGATGCGTTCCAGGCGCGGCGAGAGTACCAGCAGGCATCCCATAATACCAGCTCGCAGCGCTGCTGGCCCGCTCCCACTGAGGAATGTATAGATCACAATGCCCAGTATCACTAGGCCAGTATGTAGCCAACGTCGCCAGTTGCCTCGATGTCTCTCCGCTGGCAATAGTTGCCAGTCCAGCGCGTTTTTCTTGGGTATCAACCAGCGTGCACCTCCTTTAATTAGCCCAGCTAGTAAGGTGACTTTGAAGCCAGAAGGCGCGATAAGATGTGCGGTTCCTGTCACATTAAAAAAGAGGAGCAGTGGCTTGAGGGCTGGCGTACGTAGGCTGAGGAAAATAGCAATCAGGACTGCTGCGAATGGTTGTGGCAATGCTCGCATCAGAATACCCGCCAGAGTGGTACGGAACTGGTAGAGCACGACCAGCAGTGGATTGCCACCTCGACTTTTGATGGTCAGTTGCGGAAAGACCATACTCGCCTGTGTCTCTGGCGTGCTATAGGACGGTGGTGCGGTCAACTGACCCGCCAATTGGACCATATCGCCGTAGCGAGGACCATAGGCATCGTCAAAGGTCGAGCCGAGCGCTTGGACAGAGATCGTGCCATGCGTCTCTTGCCAGGTATTGCCCTGATCGCGACTCACACTCTGCACGGTGACTACCAGAAGTGTAGTGTGCTGTTCCAGACGCGGCTCATCGGTGATGCTACCTTGAAGTGTCAGTTTGCCTGAGCCAAGCAAGCGATGGATAGCAGCAGGATCATTGCCAGGCACAACTGTGGTGTAACGCCACGCGCCGAGACATAGACAGAGCAACGCAAGGGCGAGCAGGCGTCCTGTCGGTTTGCGCCAGCATATGCCAGTTGCGAGCAGCGCGAGGGCCGACGCAGCTAGCCAGTACACGAGAGGGAGCGTGAGCCAGGAACCGAGAATAACCCCAGCCAGCCAACTCGCAGCCAGCACAACCAGGAGCAACCCGTGCACATTTGGATTGTTTTCCCCACGCAGCCTGGTTATGAATTTCCCTTCCATCGCGTACACCATCCTATTAATAAAATCCTGTAACTACGTATGCATTCTCTCTTATGCGACTTGTCGCTACTTACAAATACAAAGTGCTTAAACTGTCACCATATCTTTGATCCGTGCATAGATCGATTGGCTCACAACCTGCAATAATTGAGAGACCGATGTATACGGCCCGTGCTGTGTGCGATAGGCGATGATTTTTTGTGCCGTGGTCGCGCTTATATGTAGCGTTTGCCTTAAATCTGCCTCTGAAGCAGTATTAATGTTCACAAGCTGGCCGGGTGCGAGTGTGCTTGGTGTGCCGTTGGTGGACCCTGCTGGCGCGTTTGTACCAGGGGGTGCAATCTCACCTACGGTTAGCACATAGACCTCCTCTCCATCAGTGAGTTTCGCTGCCATATTCAGTGCCACTGCGTTCGCATTGGGTAGCAAGCCACCAGCAGCCTGCACAAGCTGATAGACACGCGCATCCGCTGACAGGTTATAGATGCCGGGCTTTGTGATCGCACCCAGAATGTACACTACAATTTGCCCAGTGTCAGTATTGGTTGTGGTGCCAACAGTTGGGACTGTAGATGTGTTGCTATAATTCTGTTGGAGAACAGCAGGAGGCGCGGCAGTTGCACTCATCGAATGCCAGATAAAATAGATTGCCAGGCCCAACACTAATGTGAGGATCGGAACTATATTGCGCAAGAGCTTTTTCTTGCGCGAAACAACCGCTTGTACTGGTATAGATACGTCCATGCTCTCCGGTAGATCCATAATGGTAGGGATCTCTAGCATGGGCGGTGTGGAGGGTACAAACCATTCATGCCGAACAGACAATGTAACGTTCGGCAGGATGACGGTTGATACGTCCGTAATATCCTCTTCTATTATATTTTGCGATGTGAAGTTTTTAAATTGCCATTTTGTATTCATCAGCATCCCTTGCAACATACAACTAACCACTAATCACGGGCAGCATAATCGATACAATCCAACTTGTAAATACGTAAATATATGTACTAAATACGTATTTAAAGGAGTGATTTCGAGCGCACATATGGTTATTTTGGGTACCAATAGAGTGGCCCAGAAAATTGCTGAACATGCCCAAAAAGAGGGCTATTCCAACCTTGTAGCTAGCCAAACAGCAAGCATATATACAACTAGCGCGGCGTATTATGATATACTCTGAGCGAAACAACTGTGTAGTCCATTATTTTTAGTCGAAACGCGTGTTCCATACTATGGCTCAGACTGTTGACGAGATTCGTACGGAATTGAGCGTGCATTTGCAGCAACGAACAGAAAATCTGGCTGAAACCTCTTTTCCACTCTGCGTAATCTTAGATTAAGAAAAGCATTCTGTTTTACTTTATCAGTTTGAGAGGTAGTATCGACGATAAAGCGCGGGATATACACCTGCGCGTCAATGGCGACTGGAGGTGACACCTTGATTCCTGGTTCTTTTGATTATGTCACAGCTCAGAGTGTTTCTGAGGCCATTGCCCTGCTCGCACAGCATGGTGATGACGCTAAAATTCTTGCTGGTGGACACAGCTTGATCCCTCTCTTACGCTTTCGCTTGGCGAGTCCCACGGTGCTGATCGATATTAATAATATCGATAATCTGGAATATATTAGGGAGACAGATGGGACTCTGCACATCGGTGCGCTAACCCGCGAGTCAGAGTTGATTAGTTCGGAGCTGATTCGTAATCGTTACGCGATCCTCTACGATACTGCCCGCAACATTGCCGACCCGGTGGTACGTAACTGGGCAACTGTCGGCGGCAACATTGCGCACGCCGATCCTGCCAACGATCATCCCGCAACAATGCTCGCGTTAAACGCGCTTTTTGTGGTGCAGGGTCCCACAGGCCAGCGTTTTATTCCAGTTGACGAGTTCTTTGGTGATACGCCCTTCGAGACAACGCTTCAGCCTGGCGAGCTTCTCACGGAGATTCGCATACCCGCGCCTAATGTCCGCAGTGGTGGGATTTATTTGAAGCTGGAGCGCAAGGTCGGCGACTATGCCATTGCAGGTGTCGCGGCCTACGTGTGCCTAGATGCAAGCGGGCTGGTCACATACGCTGGTCTCGGTCTTACCAACGTCGGGCCGGCTCCTATCAAAGCGCGGGCAGCGGAACAGGCTTTGCTGGGTCAGCCGTTGAACGAGAGCACGATTCGTCAGGCCGCCGATCTGGCTGCTGCGGCCTCGCAACCGAATAGCGATACGCGTGGACCAGCAGAATATAAGCGTGCGATGGTGCATACGCTCTGCACGCGTGCGCTCAAGCAGGCTCACGCCCGCGCAACAGGAGGTGCATAGATGAGCAAGCATACGATCAATGTCACAATCAATGGTACTGCCTACGAAGAGACGGTAGAGTCGCGCACGCTGCTGGTGCACTGGTTGCGCGATAATTTGAGACTCACCGGTACACACATCGGCTGTGACACCAGCGCCTGCGGCGCTTGCACGATTCTCGTCGATGGTAAGGCTACCAAGTCCTGCACAATGTTCGCTGTCCAGGCCAATGGCCGCGAACTGAGCACCGTCGAGGGTCTGGAACAGGGCGGGAAGTTGCATCCCTTGCAAGAGGGTTTTCATAAGAAACATGCGCTGCAATGCGGCTTTTGCACATCTGGCATGATGATGACTGCTGTTGCACTGTTGCAGAACAATCCTCATCCAAGTGAAGAGGATATTCGCGTTGGCATTTCCGGCAACCTCTGCCGTTGCACCGGCTATGTGAATATTGTCAAGGCCATCCAATATGCTGGGGAAAAGATGCACGAGGCTCAGCGCAGTCCGGTGACAGCCGGCGAAGGAGGCGAATAATGGCAAGCGAGGTGAAATTCACGCATGGACTGGGAGAGTCGTATCCGCGTAAAGAAGATGCGCGTTTCATTCGTGGGCAGGGCAACTATGTCGATGATGTACAACTGCCTGGCATGCTCTACGGTGATATCGTGCGCAGCCCCTACGCTCATGCACTGATTAAGAATGTTGATATCAGCAAGGCCTTACAGGTGCCAGGTGTCGTAGCGGTTGTGACTGGCAAAGATCTCGACGCGGCTGGTTTGGCCTGGATGCCTACGCTTTCGGCGGACATGGAGGCGGTGCTGGCCCTGGATCGTGTGCATTACCAGATGCAGGAGGTAGCATTTGTTGTGGCGACCAGCCGTTACGCCGCTGCCGATGGTGTGGAGGCTGTAGAGGTCGATTATGAGCCGCTGCAAGTGCTAGTTGATGCGAAGAAGGCACGGGACGCAGACGCGCCCTTGCTGCGCCCCGATAAGAAGGATCGCCAACCAACCAATCAAATCTATCACTGGGAGACCGGAGATCGCGCCGGCACAGATACGGCTTTTGCTGAGGCCGAGGCCAACGGAATTGTGGTGAAGCAGGATATGTATATTCCGCGCATCCATCCCGCGCCAATTGAAACATGTGGCTGTGTGGCCGACTATCGCTCCGCAACGGGCAAGCTGACTGTGTGGATGACCTCGCAGGCACCGCACGCGCACCGCACGCTTTTCGCCCTCGTCGCCGGGCTGCCTGAGCACCGCATTCGCATCATTTCACCCGATATCGGCGGCGGTTTCGGCAACAAAGTTCCCATCTACCCCGGCTATGTATGCGCCATTGTGGCCTCGCTGAAAACTGGCAAGCCCGTCAAATGGATCGAGGATCGTACCGAGAATCTGAGTAGCACTGGTTTTGGGCGTGATTACCACATCCACGCCGAGATTGCCAGCGACAAAGATGGCAAGGTACAGGCGTTGCGCGTGGGCACCCTGGCCGATCATGGGGCTTTTGACGCGGCAGCTCAACCGACCAAGTTCCCGGCAGGTTTGTTCCATATCTGCACTGGTTCGTATGATTTTAAGCACGCTTTTGTCGAAGTGGACGCGGTACATACAAATAAGGCACCAGGCGGTATCGCCTATCGCTGTTCTTTCCGCGTGACCGAAGCCTCGTACCTGATCGAGCGCACGATGGACACGCTCGCGCATAACCTGGGCAAAGATCCAGCAGAACTGCGTTTGCAAAACTTTATCCAGCCCGAAGCCTTCCCCTATCGCTCCGCACTCGACTGGACCTACGATAGCGGCGACTATGAAGGGGCGTTACGTCTGGCTATGCGCAACGTTGGATACGAAGATCTGCGGCGTGAACAGGCGGAGAAACGTGCGCGAGGCGAATTGATGGGTATCGGCATCTCGTCGTTCACCGAAATTGTCGGTGCTGGGCCTGGCAAGCACTTCGATATCGCGGGCATCCAGATGTTCGATAGCTGCGAAATACGCGTCCACCCCACCGGCAAAGCCCTGGCGCGTATCGGTGTGCAGACGCAGGGTCAGGGTCACGAGACAACCTTTGCCCAGATCATCGCTGCCGAACTAGGTATGTCACCCGACGATATCGATATCGAGCACGGCGACACCGACACCGCTCCCTATGGTTTGGGCACCTACGCCAGCCGCAGCACACCCGTTAGTGGAGCCGCCACGGCACTCGCAGCCCGCAAAGTGCGCGACAAAGCCAAGAAGATCGCGGCCTATCTGCTAGAAGTGGACGAAGAGGATTTGGAGTGGGAGCCTGGGCGCTTTTTCGTCAAGGGAGCGCCGAGTAAGGGCAAGACCATCCAGGAGCTAGCCTTCGCGGCCTATTCCAATTGTCCGCCGTACTTGGAGCCGGGCCTGGAGGCGGTCAATTACTACGATCCGCCCAACCTTACGTATCCCTTTGGCAGTTATATCTGTATCGTCGATATTGATCGTGGGACAGGTCAGGTGCATATTCGCCGCTTTATGGCAGTGGACGATTGCGGGACGATCATTAACCCCATGATTGTCGAGGGGCAGATCCACGGTGGGCTAACGCAGGGTTTGGCTCCGGCTATGTATGAGGAACTGGCCTACGATGAGAATGGCAACATACTCAGTGGCAGTTTCCAGGATTACCTGATCCCCACCTCGATGGAGACGCCGCACTGGGAGACGGATCGCACGGTTACGCCCTCGCCGCACCATCCCATCGGAGCCAAGGGCGTCGGCGAATCACCCACGGTTGGCGCACCACAAGCCATTGTAAATGCAGTTGTGGACGCGCTGGCCCATGTTGGTGTACGTCATATCGACATCCCGCTCAGCCCATGGAAGGTCTGGAGCGTTCTCAAGGAAAAAGGACTCGCAACTGATTAAATTGTGCTGATATAGTGCATATTATGCGCTTCCAACGTACAATATGCACTATATCAGCACAATATTTTGGAGGATACTATGTCTCAATCGCTGTTGGAACTCGCCGTGCAACTCACACAGGCAGGTAAGCCGTTTGTGCTAGCAACCGTGGTGTGGTGCGAGCGACCTACATCCGCGAAGCCGGGTGCGCAAGCATTGATTTCGGACGATGGGCAGATGGCTGGCTGGGTTGGTGGAAGTTGCACGCAGCCGATTGTCTTGCGCGAGGCCAAACGTATCCTACGCCAGGGGAGCGAGCCGTTTCTACTGCGTCTCGGCACATCTATGCAGGTAAATACCCAGGCTCAGCCCGGCGTGCTCTCTTTCCCCATGACCTGTGCTAGCGGGGGAGCTTTGGATATTTATATGGAACTTCACCTGCCTCTGCCACAACTTTTGCTGATTGGCGATTCTCCCATCATCGCCGTGCTCCAGCAACTCGCCCCGACGCTCGATTTTGCTGTGACCAGCCTCGACGATACAGACTTGAGTTCGGCATCTATTGACGAGCGCACCTGTATCGTGATCGCCACGCATGGGCAATACGACGAAAATATCCTCGAACAGGTGTTGGGTAGCTCTGCCATCTATATCGGCTTGGTCAGCAGTTCGCGTCGTGCTGCCGCCTGTCGCGACTATCTGCGTACCGCTGGGATGAGCGAGCAGCATATTGCACGTCTCAAAGCGCCAGCCGGACTCGACATCGGCGCATTCACCCCTGCTGAGATCGCGGCCAGCATTCTCGCCGAACTTGTGCAGGTACGCCGCTGTCCCACGCTTCACAACGAACAGGACATTCCTGTAACAGAGCCTAACACCGTCACAGAGCCAGCAACACTCTCTGATGAAGCTCTCGATCCCGTGTGTAACATGACCGTCGAGATTGCCCACGCTCGCCATACCAGCGTGTATAATGGGCGAACCTACTATTTCTGCTGTCCCGCCTGCAAACGTGAATTTGAGCGTGAGCCGGAGCGGTTTCTGGTAAAACCATAGCCAATGAGGTTTTTATGGACCATTGAGCACTGACAATGTGCCGGACGCGTTATCAGTGCTCAATGGTCCATAAAATCAGAACTGGTGACGGGTGTGGCTGAAGTTGCCCTTGGTGAACGCGAAAATCTTGGTGGGCGTGATCGAGAACACGAGAATCGAATCTGGGAGAACCTCGTGTTCATCATGGTGGTAAAAGTAGCCGTCGCGCACCAGGTATTGCCATCGTCCGTCCCACTTGGTAGCCCACACCTTGGCAAGGTTCTCAAGCACGTCATGGTCGGTAATCCGGATGGCGTCGCCCTCAACCACAACGTCGAGTCCTTCCTCCCAGTGGTTGCAGCCAGTTGTCAGAATCACATGTGGGTTCCTACGAAGGTTGACGGCCTTCTGTTCGGTGTTGGCAGTGCTGAAGTGGATGGCCCCGTCGTGCCACACGGCAACGACCGGCGTGACATGAGGTGCGCCATCGTCTCGCACCGACGAGAGCCAAAACACCTCAGCTGTTTCGAGCACGAGACGCGTCTCCTCCCATGGCGTGATAACTCCGTCCGGTTCGCTGTATCGCATGTCTATGGTCGTGACTGGTTCGTTCTTCACAAGAACTCCTTTCGATTGTTTAGTGTGAGTGGAAAGGCGGGGCCGCTAGGTCTTTCAGACTGAGCCAACGCCACCAGCAAAGATCGCTTTCCCCAAGATCATTCTCTAAACGGATTTGATATTACGCATCAGGGAGATGGCTCTGGTCATCTGGTTTTGACCGATGAGCAGCGCATCTGGAGAAGTATAGCATGCGGATCCGAAAAAAACTTCTTCAATCTTGCTCTTTTTCTTCTTCTCGATGCCTACATAGATATAGAATTTGCTGAACTTCTCTCAGATGATGATGCATGATTTCATCGTACCTGAGCAAATCGACTCTATCCATTTCCCAAAGTTCTGACTATTGTCCAAAAAATTTGACGCTCTGGCAAGCGAGATGATATAGTATTGGGAACTATTCTAATACCCGTTATCAAGTACAGCAGTTCAATGTATGCAAGAGTCCATTTTTTATTCTAGGTGGGAGACCTGGTTCGCTTTGTCGGCGAGTCCAGGTCTTTTGTTAAGGAGGAGAAGGCCAGTATGGCGCAAGATTTTGAGCAGAAATTTGCCACAGAGGGATTGACGTTTGATGATGTGCTGATTATACCAGCAGCCTCGTCAGTGATGCCGCGTGAAGCCTCAACCGTGACTCGTTTGACCCGCACCATTTCCATCAACATCCCTATTCTCAGTGCAGCCATGGATATGGTGACTGAGGCTCGCTTGGCTATCGCCCTGGCTCGCGAGGGTGGTATTGGCATTATTCATCGCAATCTTTCCATCGAAGACCAGGCTCAGGAAGTCGATAAGGTCAAACGCTCCGAGTCGGGTATGATTACCGACCCCATCACGTTAGAAGCGCACCAACCCTTGAGTGAGGCTCTGTCAGTGATGAAACGTTTCCACATCTCCGGCATTCCGATTATCGAGCATGGCAAGCTGGTTGGCATCCTGACCAACCGCGATATGCGTTTCGAGACTGATGTCACGCGCCCAATCTCTGAACTGATGACTAGCGAGCGGCTCATCACGGTTCCGGTAGGCACGACCTTGGAAGGAGCGCGGGATAGCTTGCATCGTTATAAGATCGAGAAGCTGCCTGTCGTCGATGAGCATGGGATGCTCAGGGGTCTGATTACGATGAAGGATATCCAGAAGAAGATCCTCTATCCCAACGCTGCCAAGGACGAGTTTGGCCGTCTGCGTGTGGGCGCTGCCGTTGGCGTGGAGCCAGGTACCGACGAGCGTTGTGCTGCCCTGATCGATGAGGGCGTGGACGTACTGGTTGTGGATACTTCGCACGCTCACTCACAGATGGTTATCGATACTGTGGCACGCGTCAAAGAGCGTTTTGGCAAACAGGTCCAGATTATGGCTGGCAATGTCGTGACTGCCGAGGCCACCGAGGCGCTGATTCAGGCTGGTGCGGATGGGGTTAAAATTGGCGTGGGACCAGCGTCGATATGTACAACCCGCGTCATTGCAGGCGTAGGTATGCCGCAGATCACCGCAGTCTACGATTGCGCACGTGTAGCACGCAAATATGGTGTACCCGTTGTAAGTGACGGTGGCATCCAATATTCCGGCGACATTGCCAAGGCTATCGCTGCGGGCGCTGATACCGTCATGCTGGGTAGCCTGCTGGCGGGTGTAGAAGAGAGTCCCGGCGAGCTGCTTATCTCGCAGGGTGAGCGTTTCAAGGACTATCGCGGCATGGGTTCAGTGGGAGCTATGAAGCAGCGCAGTTTCAGCAAAGACCGCTACTTTCAGGGTGATGTTATTGATGAGTCGCGGGTGATTGCTGAGGGCATTGAAGGCCGCGTGGCTTACAAGGGTATGCTCGGCCCTGTGGTCTTCCAGTTGGTCGGTGGCCTGCGTCAGTCGATGGGTTACGCGGGCTGCGCAACTATCGCGGAGATGCAGGAGAAGACGCGTTTTGTACGCATCACTAGTGCTGGTCTGCGCGAGTCGCACCCACACGATGTACAAATTACAAAAGAAGCACCAAACTATTACGGCGCGAAAAATCGGTAGTTCGGGTGTAACTGTATTACTATGATTTGTTGCTAACTCGTTCTGGAACAGGAGGTAGATCTTCACAGATCTACCTCTTGCCACCTTGTACAACATGTAGCGTTCTTTTTAGTCAGAATCTATGGCCTTGCTAAAAAACGAGATCCATTCCGCTCAGGAATTTGCCCATGTCTTACGTACAGGCGAGCAGCTTGCGCTATTTAAGAATACGGTGACTGAGCAAGGGGGATGGCTGGAATTATCTCTTTGTTGATCCGGTACAGGTATTGCAGATGTATATAATATAATCGTATGCAGAAGGATTTTGCGGTGTTATGAACAACAGACAGCACGTTTCTACAACGCTTACTTCACCTGAAGAAAAGAGGCAGACCCCTGTACAGCAATCGTGGCATGGGTTGCTCTATGTGTGCGTGGCAGTTGGCTTCTTCTCGACCAGTGCGGTTTTTGTGCGGTGGTCCGCGCCATTTAGTTCGGTGGAGATCGCTTGTTGGCGGCTGGTTATCGCAGCGGCTTTGGTAGGGCTACTGGGGTTGGTGACACGTACACCGCTCTTGCTCAAACGTCAAGATTTGCCACGTTTCATTTTCTACGGTCTGATTACGGCCTTGCACTTTCTCTTTTATATCGCAGCACTCAGTTTTACAACGATTGCTCACTCTCTGGCGCTGGTCTACACATCGCCGATTTTCGTCACGCTCTTTTCAACGCTTTACTTGCGTGAGCCGCTGCCTCGCCGCAAGTATTTGGGTATCGGCGTGGCTGTGCTCGGTGTAGCACTTATGGCGGGCTTCCAGCCGCATTACACCGCCTGCAACCTGCACGGAACAGGGCAGTGCATGGTGCTGGGAGATGGTTTGGCGCTACTTTCGGCACTCTGTCTAGCCATCTATTCTGTGGCTGGCCGCAGCGAACGGGACCGCCATCCGCTCTTCCGCTATACTCTGAACGTTTATGGTCTGGCCGCGCTCTGGTTGCTGCCTGCCGCGCTCTATTTTGCCTTTCAGCACGCCTATCCGTTACCCGCCGTAGCTGCCGTAGTCGCGCTGGGCATCTTTCCCCTGGGCCTTGGTCACACGCTCTATAACGCAGCGGTGCGCAGGGTTCACGCGACATACGCTAATCTGATTGCGACGCAGGAAGTGACGGGCGGCATTATCTTGGGTATCTTTTTGCTGGGCGAGATTCCCTCGCTGGTAACGCTGCTAGGGGTTGCGGTGACGCTTGTGGGTATTTTGGGCGTGCTGCTCTAAATTTTTTCTCGATCAACAGGTTAGAATGGTGTGCCCCCTCAGATAGGACTTGTCGCTTTTTTTGAGATAGGCTATAATCCGTACATGCAAAAATTGCTCTTATTGGATAGATGATATATCCTCCTCTAAACACGAAGGGATTCCAAATGAATCGTTTGAAAAAGCCTGCATTTATCATAGTTGCTATGGTTTTTGTTGTTGGTCTTATTCTGGCAACGTTCGCGTATCACGCTGTTACCTCCTCAGGAGTACAGGCGACAACAACAGCCACCACAACTGTTCGGAAAGCCGCAACGCCCACACCTACGGTCAAGGCAGCGACGTTACTTCCTCCCCAACAGCCAGCGCAAATCCAGGGAATTTCGGGCGATGACAACGATATCGCTACCCATTATAAGGGCATCTCCTGGGTGCGCCTGGGCTATCCCAGCTGTGGATGGGGGAATCTGCGCGGTGATGTCCTAAAAAACGCGATGGAAACCGAGCATTCTCAGGGAATTCGCGTGCTTTTTGTGATTTGTCAGGGTGCAGACAACGCCCAGCTCACTGATGCCAATGCTGTTAGCGCCTTCGACGATGTGGCTCAGAGTAACCCTGATGCTGTGCAATGTGGTAATGAAGAGATGAAGCAAGATCCATCTGTTGCCTTTCTCCATATCGCGCCCGCGAACTTTGCCAAATTCTATGACCTCTGCGAAACGTCTATACATAAAGTGCGAGCGGATATCCCTGTCCTACTTGGTTCGCTCGATCCCCATGTTAGCGGGATTGATCATCAAGCATTCCTTGGTCAGGTGAACTATCTCAATCAGATGCAAGCTGCCATGAACAGTTCCGTCCACCCTGGCGGAAATTGGGATTGGCATACTCAGACTCTTGGCCTGATCGATAGTTGGCATAATGGCTATCCCAATGCAAGTGTGAATAACCTCTCCCACATCTTCGCCTTTTGGGCACAGCAATTTCATGTTGATCCCAATAGTGGAGCATTAGGCAAACATCTCTGGGTGGTGGAGGGTACTGGCTGCTTTCAAGGCTGCGGTATTAATGCAAATAGCGCCTATCAAGTAGCCGTCTCCCATGTCCTAACTCTTATCACTGATGTCCAGACGTCTATGAGCGCTAGTGTCCCTTTCTTCTTCTTCTCCGACAAAGACTTTGCAGACCAGGGTGTGCACTGGCCGATTGGTATCGCTGATTCCGCTGGCAATATCAAGCCAATTCGCCAGGATCTCTCTATGGGTGCGCGTACCCTCAACCTTTCCTGCCCGAATGGCAACGTCTCTGTGGTGGATCAGGAACAATTGCTCTCAAGTCTTTATAACCATTGTACACTTCCAGGGAACTACCTCAGCGTGCTTGAGAGTTGATGGTCAGATCTCTTGTGAAGGGACATACCCACGAGCAAACCCAATAGCGGCATGACACGAAGCGACATGCTGCTATTGGAGTACGAGCGTTACTGGCACAGGATGAGTAGAGTGCGGCACGCTCGATTTTATTGTGGCTTATCTTCCCCAATCTGAATAACATACAAATTTATCGCTTGCTCAGCTTACTACCCTACGGGAACTAGGCAACCTACTCGATAACTATAGAGGAAGAGGGTCTCTTGTCTGATGGAATAGGAGAAGAGCTATGCGTCAGTTTGAGAAATATACACCGCAGGCCCAGCAGGCTATGGCCCATGCGCGTGAGATTGCGTTGCAGTTTCAGCATCGCATGATCGGTCCTGAGCACCTTTTATTGGGAATTATCAGGACACGCGATCTGGTTGTAGAGTCTCTGTTCGCGCGTCTGCAAGTAGACACGATGCGTCTCTGCCAGGCCATTGGTTTTGTGATTGGGCGTGGTGGGAATCGGGGTCTTGCCAGTGAGCCGGTGTTGAATGCATTGACGCAGGCAGCTCTCGCGCGGGCGGAGAACGAAGCCGCCGCTGCGAGCGAACTCTGGGTTGGTATTGAACATTTGCTACTGGGGTTGCTGGACGACGATGAAAGTATCGCGGCCAGTGTACTGGAAAGTTTTGATGTGACTCTTTTTGCGGTTCGCCAACATTTGCAGTTTTTGTTCCGCTATGGTCACGAGCAGGCGTTTTTCCTGGCTCAATACCAGATGCGTTACGCTGAGACGCCTCTACTCAACAAGGTGAGCCGCGATTTAACCGCCGAAGCTCTGATGGGCACGCTTGATCCGCTGATTGGGCGCGTGCCTGAATTGGAACGGACCATGCAAATTCTCTCACGGCGTACCAAGAATAATCCCGTGTTGATTGGTCCCGCTGGCGTTGGCAAAACAGTCCTAGCAGAAGGGTTAGCGCAGCGCATTATTGAAGGTCAAGTGCCAGACAACTTGCAACATGCACGCGTCGTCTCGCTGGATGTGAGTCTGCTGACCGTGGGTGCACGCTTCCGTGGAGACTTCGAGGAGCGGCTGCAATTGTTGCTGAAAGAGGTTGTGCAGGCGAACAACCTGATTGTGGTGATTGATGAGTTACAAACGTTGCTGGGTACGGGTGTGGCGGATGGCTCTGTGGATATGGCGAATATGTTCAAGCCTATGCTGGCACGCGGCGAGTTTCGCTGTATTGGCGCGGCCACGCTCGACGATTATCGCAAGGCTATCGAGGGCGATCCTGCCCTTGAGCGGCGTTTCCAACCGATCATGGTGGCCGAGACAACGCCTGAAGAGACCCTGGAGATTCTGCATGGATTGCGTGAGCGTTATGCCAACTTTCATCATGTGACGATTACCGACGCGGCTTTGCAGGCTGCGGTACATCTCTCGAAGCGTTACTTGCCGCAGCGTTTTCAGCCTGATAAGGCTCTTGATTTGGTGGACGAGGCTGCGGCTCGCGCCTGTGTTCACCTGTCCGTCGTGCCCGCGTCTGTGCGCCATTTGCGCGAGGCTCTAGGGCGCGTTCGGCTGTATAAAGATGAAGCAATCCAGCAGCACGAGTATCCTCTGGCTCTATGTAGTCGCAATCAGGAGATGCGTTTGAGTCAGAAGTTACGCGAATCAGAGCAACAGTGGCATACCCTGCGTACCAAGGATCGTCCGGTTGTAGATGCACTACAAATCTCCGAGATTGTGGCACTCTGGACCGGCATTCCTTTAGGGCAGATTACGACCACGCAGGTTGAGCGTCTGTTGCAATTGGAAGATACGTTGCATCAGCGTGTGGTCGGGCAGCATGAAGCTGTGCAACTTGTAGCGCGTGCTGTGCGGCGTGCGTATGCCGATATTCGTGATCGCAATCGTCCCATTGGCTCGTTTCTCTTTGTTGGACCCAGTGGCGTGGGCAAAACTGAATTGGCGCGTGCCCTGGCCCGTACGCTGTTCATGGACGAAAACGCTTTGTTAACCTTGGATATGTCAGAGTTTATGGAGCGACAGAATGCCGCACGTCTGGTTGGTTCACCTCCAGGATATGTAGGCTATGACAATGGTGGTCAGTTGACCGAATTTGTGCGCCGTCATCCCTATAGCATCGTCCTTCTTGATGAGGTTGAGAAAGCTCATGCGGATGTCTATGATCTCTTATTGCAGATTTGTGAGGATGGACGGGTTACGGATGCGCGTGGGCAGGTGGTGGATTGTAAAAATACCATCATTATCTTGACCTCGAACCTTGGCACAGAACATCGCCAACCGGGTCAGTTCACTTTTGCCAATCCATCCGCGACCACACATACGTCGTTCGCAACGATGCGTACCCAGGCTATGAGCGCGGTGAAAGACTTCTTTCCGCCTGAATTGTTTAATCGCATCGACGAGATAATCTTTTTCCATCCCCTGGAGCATGAGCATCTGCGGCACATCGCCGATCTTTTCATCACAGATACAGAGAAACGTCTGGCTCAGCATGGTATCAGGTTGCAGGTGAGCGAGGCTGCGTGCGAGTTGCTCATCACGCAAGGGTATGAACCGGCTTATGGTGCGCGTCCCTTGCGTCGCGCTGTGCAGCGTCTTCTCGACGACCTACTGGCCGAGTCCATCTTGCACAACACGCTCGCGTCTGGCGACTTGGCACTGATCGATGCCGAGGGCGATCAGCTTGTAGTGCACGTCTTGGAGCCTGTGGTTGGTACGGGACGCATCAGGGGCCGACGGGTTATGTCAGGCGTCGTATAGGCTAGCAGTGTCTCTCAGGAATGCTATAATACAGTGCATGTACTAGGAAAACTGGTTTATGCACTGTTATTATTTGGAGAAGAGGGTCTGTATGTTTCCAGACGATTTAGAGACTGCTGCATGTGTGCCTTATCCAGTTGATGCTGCTGGTTTTAATCCTGCCGCAGTTATCCCTTATGGATGTGGTATCGCTCATATTCAGGCGGCGATGAATGATTTTGTCGATTTCCTTGGTTTTATCAACCAACAATTACACGTCAAAAGTATTGAGCGCCTTGAGACAATCCTTATGCCTGCAAATTTTAGTAGCATGGTTGGGGAATTTATGAATTCTAGCATTCCTAAATATTGTACAGGCGTTGTGAAAAACACGTATCACAACGGTCATCCAGATCTATTACCAGCAGGTCGTTTTCCTGGTAATGCGGCTCAGTATGGGAATGAAGGTATTGAGATTAAAGGCTCGCGCTATTTGAAAGGATGGCAGGGACATAATCCAGAGGATACCTGGCTCATGGTTTTTGTTTTTGAGAGCAATCGTCCAGTCGATGAAGCGAAGGGCATTAAACCGAAACCATTCCGTTTTATTGCAGTATATGGAGCATATATTATGAAAGAAGATTGGCTCTTTTCTGGTCGTTCAGAACAGAGCCGCCGCACAATTACTGCCAGTGTGATGCAATCTGGTTATCAAAAGATGCTAGCCAATTGGATTTATCAAGATGTATTACTCAATAAGAGGGAGTTGCCGCCATTGAGTGTCAAATGATGTTTTCACTTTACTTAGTAGGGGTATGGCTTCAATGCTCATATTGAAGTAATCTACAAAGCGCTCAATACCGATTGCTTGTAGTCCAAGAGCTTCGGCTGCGGCTATGGTGGAACCCGACCCCATAAATGGATCTACAATAATTCCTTCACCTAAGGGGAGCGAGGCATGAACGAGTTGACGTAAAAAAGCTTGCGGTTTAAGGCTGGGGTGGTTGGCGATTTCTTTCTCGTTTTGTGGTGTACGTTCGCTCTCGATAACATCGCCGAACGGCTTATCATCAGGTGTCCGGCGCAGGCCACCAGTTTGAAAGATTCTGAGACAATCGCTGACTTTCATGCCTGGAAGCATGGTTTTACGGAAGATGCCCCAGGGTTCGTAACATCCTCTGGGCAGTGATGAGACGCCTGGAAACTCTTGTTCTGCGTTTTTGGGGCGATCTCCGCCGCGCAATGTACGTACCAGCCTGATGACTTCTCCTCGAAATTCTAGCCCACTTTCTATCAGTGCTGAGAAAACAAGTTGTGAGAGAAACGCATTGTTGGCGATAAAAATATGTCCACCTGGTCTTAATACGCGTTTTGTTGCTTTCCCCCATGCCATAAAGAATTGACGCAACGTCTCACGCTCTTTCTGGTCAAGCGCAGTGAAACGCGGCAGAGGAGATCGGGTACTTCCGTCAAATGATGGAGGAATGCGCCAGATACCACCAGAACCATTGGCTCTTTTCTCGATTTGTTCAAATTCATATTCTTTTACGCCATAAGGTGGATCTGTTACAATTGCGTGGATGCTATTTTCTGGGAGGCGATTGAACCATTCAATACAATCTGCGAGTACAATCTGTGCCTGGCCGATCTGCACTGCCTTGTAATCCAGAGTAAGCTGGCTGATAGATAGCGTTTCTGTGTTCATTATTTTACTGCTCAGCATAAAAATGTACTCCTTAATTGTAGCGAAATCTCTCCCTGACAACCTGTATCTACGCACTCAGCGTTTGCGCTATTATACCACTTATAATACTCATCCTGATGATATCCTAAAGATCGGAAATTTTTGCCTGCCAAATTATCACTGATTGATCTCGACATAACGTACCGACTCATCAGCATTCACGACGAGCTGGTAGAGTACGCGCCCAGGAAAACTGCGGCGCAATTGCCGGAACTGCGAGGAGGTGTTGCGGATGGTAGTGAACTCTGGCGTTACCAGACAGGCGGCGCGATCTATTCGGCCCCTGAAATTGTCGATGGGGTTATCTATATTGGCTCTTTGGATCACTTTATCTATGCTTTACGCACCCAGGACGGCTCTGTACTCTGGCGTTACCAGACGGGAGATGCAGTTGCTTCATTGCCAACGGTATCTGATAGCGTGCTCTATACTGGCTCAAGCGATGGTTTTGTCTGTGCCTTACGCACCCAGGACGGTTCTGTACTCTGGCGTTATCAAACAGGCGGTGCTATTTCATCGAAGGCCATCCTGGCAGATGGAATAGTCTATATAGGCGGTAGTAATGGTTTATTCGCACTCCAGGCAAACAATGGGTCTTTGGCCTGGAAATGTGGTGATGCTGCCTTCACCACACCTACCCTTGCTTTTTAAGTGCGTACTATAGTTTTCAACTCTTGACCATTCCCTCTTCCATTCTCTATACTAGAGCCAAGTTTACATGGCTTTTGAGGAAGGTGTATTCCCTTGACCAGGAACGAGGAAAAGAGCGTTGAAGCTACAGAAGCATACCGCCCTAATGGGCACTATCACAGATGAGGATACCACTGCACTGAGAAGGATGACCCTCTGGTGGCGTCCGTTGGCTCTGTGTATCACTGCCCTGTTGGGTCTGGCTGTACGTTTATATGGCCTGGATTGGGATGCTATGGTGTCCCGCTCTCAAACGATGAACTATTTGTATGGCCCTGGTGCGGGCGC
>JBDTBU010000076.1:0-4287 GCA_039923935.1 Ktedonobacteraceae bacterium
CCCGCCGTCTTGACGCCTGTGTACAGGTTACGCACGTTCACCGAGAAGCCTTGCGGAGCACACCCGTTGGCTGGGTTTGAGAATGCGTTGATGTAGGAGCCGAAGGTAACGACGACAGAGCCATTGACCGGATCAATCGCGCCCACCGGGTAGTTGGTGGTCAGGAAAGCCGAATGCGTGGTCGTGCCCTTCTCCGGCAGGCAGGTTTCGCCTGGATTCTGGCCGTTCTGGTAGATCGCGCAGTCGGGGAAGTCGTTGTAATTTGCCACCAGGACCGGGGAACTGAACGTCACACCACCATCAGTAGACTTGGAGAGAAGCACCTGGTAATGGTTGTCATTGGTGTTGCTCTCGGCGGGATTGAAGTTGTCATAGATGACATAGAGTGCGCCATCTGGACCGGTGAAAGGTTGGGAGAACTCGTTCGCGTTACACGTGCCATGAGCGATGCCTGCCCCAAAGGTATTTGCGCAAAGCGTGCTACTCGTACTGACTACGACTGGTGCGCTAAAGCTCTGTCCATAATCTGACGAATGCGACGCAACAATATACGCGCTGCCGTCGCTGGCGAGCAACGTCCAGGTTACATAGACACGATCCTGGAAAGGGCTGCCAACCTGGTCGTCAATCGCCAGATAGGATTTGTCATCAATGATGTTTGGATTGGAGTTCTCAACAACGGGACGTCCGGGAAAGTCCCAAGAAGCGCCGCCGTTACTGGTTGAACGGAAGACATACATGGCATCGGATTGGTCGGGATTATTAGAGGTGCCGAGACCGCGCATAAAAACCTCGCATTCGAGGTACGCGTTGCCCTTTGTATCCCAGGCCACTGCCGCCTCTCCACCGGTCTGCCAGTATTGACGTTCAACAGTGCCAAAGGTAGCGCCATTCGTAAAGCCTATCGGAAGTGTTGACGGCGTCCAGGTCTGCCCGGCATTGCGGCTAAACGAGCTGTTACAGTTGCCGTCGCCGCTGCTGTAATCGGTGTAGCTGCTCACAAGATGGTTGGGGTGAAGCGGATCTGAGGCGATAGAACCCTCAACCTGCGCTTGCCCGCGCCCTTGCAGACTGGTACTGGGAACCTCTGAAAGATTCAAGCAATGCTGGCTGACCTGGATGTTGTCCCCCTGGTTATGGGCACAACCATCATCGCTCGTAGGGAAGTAGTTGCTAAAAGCGGTTGTCTTTGTGCGTGCCTGGCCTTTCTGGGAGGCAAGTTCGGAACGTCTCAGACCAGAGAGAAGCAGTTTTTGCCTGGGGGTAAGGTTCGAGTACGTTACGCTTTTTGCCAATGCTTTGTTCGTTGCGATTCCAGTGCCCGTCAAGAACACGAAACCACCAATCATCGAAGCAAGAGCAACCAGCGACAGTACGATGCTCATTCTTGAGCGGAAACGCGAGAAAGAACGCATACGTAGTCTCACTTTCAGATACGAGGTTCTCCTTTGCGATTTGGTGCAAGAAGCAGCGCTTCAAGCTGTATGCTAAATCGGAGCAAAGAGAACTATAACGTTCACAACAGTAGGTAGGGCAATCTACTGACAGCACAAGATACAATCTCCCGCAATAATGGTGTAGAGAATGCTCTTTCTGCTGTTAGTACTCAAACAATCTATCTGAATGCTTGAACATATATAATGATACTCAGGAAACTGGAGAAATCAGAACAACACCAATAGTCATTCTTTTCACCATTTTCATCACTTCTCTGCTGGGTCAGAGAAGCTGTTGTTTTTTGCTGTGCCTATCTGAATACCACCTGGAATAGGGGGCTATCAAGCATCACATGGGCACAGATGAAGCCGACCAAAACGAGCATCGTCCAGAAGTGCCAGCGGCGCATACGGCGGCGCGAAGCTCGCCTGGGCAAAGCGAGTTGACGCCCAAGCCAGATTTGTACGGCCACGAAAAACAGCGCTCCTGTGGCGAAGTAGAGGCCAGTACCGTTGACGACAGCCATCAGCGCTGGGGACATTGATCCCAGAATATGAACACCTAACGTTCCAGCAAAGATATAACTCATCCAATAATGGAAACGCATGCGTACCAGAAAGGGTTGAGTCAGTCCCAGGAAACCAGCTCGCAGCAGGAAAGGGTAGGCGATAACAGCGATCAGGAGGACTAGCATAAGCCACCCAGTGACGCTAGTAATCTCATAGGACATCATCGTATATTCCCTGCCTTCACTTGATCTGCACATAACCGGTTAAAACGACGATCTGACTCGCAGTCAGGAACGTATTCGTGCCGAGTGTACCGTGTATCTGAAGAATCCCACCGACCTTTATATCAGAACTTCTGCCCATGGTCATGGATTGTGAGGGATTCCACTGGACACTGACGTGCTGTGATGTGCGGGAGTAGGAGCCATCGTCATTTCTTTGCAAGAGTGTCCCCTCAAAGAGGGTTGTGGTGGGCAACGAAGTGACTTCTAGTGCGACACTCATACTTGTGCCGGGCGAAGCCAGAGCAAATTGTTGGGCTGTTTGGGGAGGGCTGCCACCCATCATCATACGCCCAAAGTAAAGCGGAATGGCAATCACGGCGATGATTGCGAGCACAAGCAGGCCGAGTAAAAGCAGACCGAAATTTCGGCGTGGTTGTCGCTTGATACTACCAGTTTTATATGCTTTCATACAATAGTTCCTTTTCTCCAAGTCAGGATTGGCTCTGGATAAGAGAGCGGAGGAATAGCAAAGATGTGTAGCACCAGCAAAGTCCCTGGAACGTGCGAAAGCGACTTAGGAACTTTTCTGGTGCATCTGTTTGGTACTCACTCCTCGTGCAAGCGTTTACGTGCCCAATGAAAGATACACAGAGGAGCACCATCTACCTTTTTCCTGAGTTGTTGGATCTGCATTTCAGGAAAGGCCCGCCGTGCCGCCTCTTGATCGAGAGCACAGAGTACAGAGCATGGCTCGGTTACACCACAATCGCTCATCGCATTCTCACACATGCAGGTGAGTAATGTTTCGATGACTGCATCGGTATCGTTGGTTGAGATATCAACGAAATCGTCGATCAGGCCAAGCTTCGCAAAGGCTGTTTTTCCTGATGAGAAGCCTGTACTTAAACTTTGATTCGTAATCCGTGGGCCAATGAGCTTTTTTTGAAGCTCTGGATAGCCAATCAGCAATTCCTCAAAAGCTGCCTCATGACCGATTTCAGCGCGACGTTGAAGATAATGCGCCATTCTTGTGCTCATCATCTCCCGAAACTCTGCTTCATCCAGCGGACGACGGATAGCTGGGACATTGACTTCTGTACTCATGTTGCACAAATCCTTTCTTTTCTCGTACGTTGCCCAATCACGAACGCTGAGGTGAAGGCAATTCTTCGTGTTCAAACTTCACGCGTACCTGATAAAACTTCCCCGTCTTAGGGTCTTGCATAGGCAGTTCGGAGGCGCGTTCAACCGTAACGGCAGGCAAACCCTGACGCACAAAATAGTCTGTGACACGTTGATAGACAATCTCCCAGATCTGAGCATCAATCTCAGGCGAGGTTGTTTCAATCCGCAAGCGTACGCTAAGAGGACCATTCTGAATGACCTGCCAGCGGCGCAATCCTGAAATCATATCGAGGAGCACATAAAAGGTCATAGGGGAGAGTTGTTTGAGAGAACCATCCGCAGAGCGCATACGGAGCATATCGTTCTTGCGACCCATCACCCGGATGGCGGGAAAGGGATTGCCACAAGGACAAGGATCGGGACGGAGAGTGACGCTATCGCCTTGATCGTAACGGATCACTGGCTGCACATGGCCGATCAGATCGGTGATGAGTACGGTGTAGGACTGCTCACCAGGCGGAACGGGCTGATAGTTCTCATCTACCGGCTCGACAATGGTGCGTTCGCTACAGACATGCAACCAACCCTGTTCGCAGGAGTTAGCAATCGCAGCGCACTCTACGCTCGAATACGCGTCCCGAACCATACAATGGAAAGCAGTGGCGATCTGCTGGCGATCTGTGTCAGAGATCCATTCACCACCCATTGAGACGATAGACGGTTTGATGTGCAGATGACCTGCAATTTGCTCTTGGGCCAAGCTGACGATGACCGTTGAGTAGCCAAAGAGCAGGCTTGGTTGGAAGCGATTGACCTCCTCAACCAACTCAGGTAGCGGCGTAGTCACTGAAACAGTGCGGATCTCATCAAAAGCCATTCTCATGAAAGGTGAGCGTTTGCGGACGTTTTCCAAACGGGTAAAGGATGCACAACTGCCAAAATGGTCGCCAGTGGCGCTGATGTTCAGCCAGCGAACTTTCTTGAAGACATTT
>JBDTBU010000077.1:0-14224 GCA_039923935.1 Ktedonobacteraceae bacterium
CGGGCAACGGGATCAGGTTAGGATAGCTATACATAAAGCTAATCCATTGGCGATCCGCCACGACCTGAATGATATCGCCACTGAGCAAGACACCCTGTCCGCCAGCACCCTGCCGCCAGTGCAAAACGGTCCCGCCAGGAAAATGCCCACCCAGGCGCAGCAACGTTACACCATCCTTGAGCACCAACGTCTCGCCCGACCAGAACGTGATGCGCTTGCTGGGCTGCATGACCCATTCACGATCCGCTTTGTGTAAGTAGATGGGTGCGTCGAAACGCTTGGCCCATTCCACCATCGTCGAGTAAAAATGAGGATGCGAAATGGCGATGGCGCTGAGACCGCCCAGGCGCTTCACTTCGGCGACGGTCTCGTCATCGATCAAGCTCATACAGTCCCAGAGCACGTTGCCTTGTGGATGTTGCAGTAACAGGGCGCGTTCACCAATCGCGAAGGATGGCGTGGTCCCGATACCGATCAGGCCAGGCTCGTGCTCGCGAAACTCGTTGCGCAACCCATCGCGCTGCATCTGGGCCAGTGTGGTCCACTGCTGCCCTTTGTAGCCAATATACTGGCGCTCGTCCGAGCAGATCGGGCAGGTTTCTGGCGGATGCTCGCTCAGCGCGAATTGTGTGCCACATGTTATGCAAATCCAATGTTCCATATAGTATTTGTCTCTTTTCTATGCACAAAAAAATGAATATCCCAGTAGCGCTTGTAAATCTTCCTCAAATTGCTTTTCTCATAGAGATCACGAGCCGTTTGTACATAATCCGCAGTGCCTCTATCTCTGATGTGGATATTCATAGGCGAAGTATAGCATATATTTGCGCAATGGTGAAAGCAGGATTTTACTATCACAAAATGTATAAGATGTGCTACACTATGACAAAAGAAAAGCGATTTTCCAGTAAAAAACAGCCATAGGAGAGATTGTATGATTCGCGTACGACCTTATGTCCCCGCTGATCGAGAGTTTGTCCTCAGTCTGGCACCGCGCCTGGCTAGTGGCAGAGGATAAAGCTATTATGACTATTATCTAAAAAAGGGTATGTGGCGTAAATATGTGATTTACGCCACATACCCTTTTTTAGATAATAAATACCTATACTGTTTTTACCGCCATAATCAGCGCCACAGGCAACACAAAGCCCAGCACGCCGTCCTGCTCCGCAATGCCCAGGCGCTCGCGGATGACTGGCGAAGCAGTGCGCATAAGTCGCTCGATGGTTGCGACTGACTCAGGTGGCGTGCGCATACGTTGGGTCCAAGCAGGAATGTCCAGGAACAGACTCCACTCGCGAGCCTCGTGAATCGTGAAACCTGCCTCGTTTAGCAAGGTTGTCCACTCGGAGAGTCGGTGGTTGCGCACATGCGAGGGGTCGCGCAACGTCTCGATCTCGTGGAGTAGCGCGTCTGCATCCGGCTCCTCTGGCGAAGTCGAATCGACCAGCAAAAGCTTGCCACCTAGCTTGAGCACACGTGCCCACTCGTGCACAGCCTGTTGCAGATTGGGAAAATGGTGCGGTGCGTGGCGACAGGCCACCACGTCAAAGCTGCGATCCTCACAAGGCAACGCTTGAGCATCGCCCTCAAGATAGGTGATATTGGACAGTTGGCGGGCATTGGCTTCTGCTTGCGCAACTTCGAGCATGGGTCGGGTGAGGTCCAGTGCCACCACCTCTAACGCGTGCGGGGCCAGAGCGAACGCGGTATGGCCACCACCCGTCGCAACATCCAGCACACGTTCAGTGCCAGTGAGGACCGCCGCCTCGACGAGCCAGGCCAAATCCTGCCCACTGGCATGTACTTTGCTAGTCACATAATCCGCCGCCACTGCGCCAAACTGGCTCTGCACCTGGCGCATCTTCTCCTGTGCGGCTGCATCACGATTAATATCAGACATACGTATTCCTTTCGTTTGGACGAGTATAGGTAGTTTGTGTGTGTCTATTGGTGAGTATACTGGCTGCGAGATGATCTGTCTAATACTTCTTTTTTGGAGGAGTGATACTGTATAGGCATCAAGTATCAAAGCAGGCCAGTTCTCTCCATCTGGTCGCCACGCGCTTGCCTGTCCTCAATGCGAGCGCATTTGGATGCGTCAGTATACTGATAGAGATCATATTTTCGAGAAAGGTGGATGGTTGAAGTATGGGCAAATGGGATAGTACTGGCCTGTCAGTGCTGCTCGAACGCCTCATTGCGGCAAGCAGCGCGATTATCCCGTTATAATTGGAGAACGGGATTTTTGCGAGTGAACTGCTACCCCTCAGCGAATGGCCCATCGCTAGACCAAGCGTGTCCTTCCCAGAAAATAATCCCATGCTCGCCATCATCAGGTGTGGCGTCAACACGCAGGAACGATTGGTGAGCAGCGGGCACAAGCACACCACTGGCCTGCTTAGCGCTCTGCGTGCGCAAATCGCGAATCACCGCTTCTCCGCAGGAAAAACAGAAATTTCTGCTTGGCTGAGATGCTCCCTTCAACAGCGCAAGGCGTACCTCAGCCGCATCTCCACAAGCAACACACATGGTATTTTCTCTGTTTGGAGCTTCGGAAAAAGAGCGTTTCAAATCGTTATGGGTCATAGAAACATCCTCCTGGCTGTCGAACAAACAGTTTGTATAACAACTATACCTTGCCTGTCTGGTCTTTTCAAGCTCCACTAGAGCCGAAAGCAATCTCTGGTGGGGCAGATTATTCTCCACCCACGCCTATAACAACGGGCGCAGCGGCAACAGAATTGTCTCGGCGAAAACCCACAGGCGTGGGCGGCTTTTCCAGCCACTCAGCATCAACTCGCGGGCATTCGTTGAGTCTTGCAAGAAAACTGCTTCCATCTGATGAGCCAGAGCCTCGTCATGAATTTCGATGTTGACCTCGAAATTACCTAGCATGCTCAAACGGTCCAGGTTGGCTGTGCCTATGGTGGACCAGATGCCGTCGATAGTGGCTGTTTTGGCGTGGACCATAGCATTTTGGTAGAGGAAGAGACGGACACCGCCAGCTAGGCATTGTGTGTAGAAACCACGGGCCAGCCAGTCAGCCACTACATGGTTAGAGGTCGCGGGCAACAGGATACGCACATCAACCCCGCGTGCGGCAGCCTGCAACAGGGCATGGAGGATCACGCGATCAGGGATAAAATACGCGTGCGTCAGGTAAATATGCTGGTTGGCACGGTTAATCGCCTCCAGGTAGGAATTGCGGATCGGAAAAATCAGCAGATGGGGATCATTGCGGTGAATGACCAGCAACGGGTCCCAATCACGCCTCTTTATTTCAGGCAACAGTGGCAATGTGCGCTCGCGATACATATTCCAGAAATCGATGCATACACTTTCCAATTCACGCGCGTTTGGGCCATCGATGCGAATATGCGTATCACGCCACTCTGTCGCATAACGCGTGCCGATATTATAACCACCGACAAAAGCGGTACGACCATCCACTACCAAAATTTTGCGATGATCGCGGGCATAACCACTCAGATAAAAAGGCTGGCGTAACCAAGCAAAGAGCGGGTAGCGCAGCACTAAAATCGTGGGCTTGAAGCGTTTGAAATGGCGCGGTACCACGAGATTAGCGAAGCTATCGTACATCACATAGACCGCGACCCCGCGCTCAGATGCGCGTTGCAGCTCAAGCTTGAACTGCTGACCCACGTTATCGTTTTTCCAAATAAACGTCTCAAAGAAAATTCGTTCCCGTGCCTGGCGAATGGCCTCTAACATGGCTGCATAGAGATCCTCGCCATAGGTATAAAGCTGCACCTGTGAACGGCCAATCCAAAGTGGCTCAGAAGTGGTACGTGGAAAAAGACCCTGCGAGTGGTAGCGTTTGCGCCAGACATCGATAATGACCAGCGCACCTATCACCAGGATTTGCACTGCTAATAGCGCCAGGATACCCCGCAACACTAAACGACGCAACAGCGCCGGGAAAGCTGCGAGATTGCGCCAGTACAGCCCACGAGCGGGCACACTCTTTTTTTCGTGATCCATGCCGATTATTATCTCACAAACGGCGACTGGAATGTTCGATCAGTTCATCCAACGTCGATTCTGCCAGCGAAGTGAGTCGCAAATCCAGTGGCTCGAAAACCAGATGTTGCGTGAGAGGATTGGACACTACCACGCAAAAGATGCCAGCTTGTTGCGCGGCCCGCATCCCATTGAGCGAATCTTCAAAAGCGATGGCCTGGTTCGCCTGCACACCAAGCTGCTCCAGAGCGGCCAGATAGAGATCGGGATAAGGCTTGGTGCGTGCAACCTCGTCGCCACAGGCCAACGTGTCGAAATACTCCAGCAACCCCAACCGACTGAGATGACCATTCACCCATGTACGCGGTGAGCTAGAGGCTACGGCCAGACCCAGCCCGCGCTGTTTGGCCTCGCTTAGCAAAGCTTTTACACCCGGCAAAATCGGCTGTGCTTCGATCAGCGCAAGATGGCGTGGCCTACAGCGAGCGCGAACCTCTGCCCGATCAAGCGGTTGCCCATACTGCGTCTCTAAATACGTGTGTGGATCAAAAACCTGAGTCGTCGCGCCAGTGCCCACGCAGGGCAACCAGGTTTCCAGGGAAAGTTCCACATGGTATTCCAGGCAAAGCTCTTGCCAGGCTTGAAACTCCGGCCATTCCGTATCAACAATTAAACCATCAAAATCAAAAACCAGCGCCCCAATTGGCGTATGCAGCATAACGAGAGAGTCTCCTTGTAGTTTGTTCCTCTGTATTGTAGCAGTTTTGTGCAGAGAAATGTATGGAGATTGCGCCTTGGGGTACGTTTCATTGTGAAGCAGGCTGATGCTTGTGACTCACAATCCTGAACAATTTCTGGAGGAGGGATTTCTTTGGTGCCTCATCCGCACGAAAAACGCCTCCTTGTGCAGAGAAACGGACCGCCTCAAAACCGTCTTTGAGCATCTGCGCTTCGTAGTCGTGCAAAGCTTGCAAGAGAGGTTTCTCTCCGTGGGCAACGGAAATCAAAGCCTGGGAGAGCAGATGAGCATCAAGTAAAGCCATATTCGCGCCAGAACCGCCTGCCGGACTCATAGCATGGATAGCATCCCCCAGTAGGGTAATGTGTGTGCTTGCCCAGGGATCACAAGGCGTCGAAACGCGAACGGCGAACGGAAAAATCTCGGCAGGATCACCCGCTGCAATCAGTGAGCATAGGTTGGGATGCCAGCGTTTCATCTTCTGCAACACCAAGTGTTGGAGCTGAAGACCATCCTTTTGAAATAGCTCAGCATCGGAAGCAGCGAATTGCACATGCGGAGCGTTGAGGGACCACATGAGGTAGTCACCGTTGGTGTGAAACTGCACATCAGGAGCGAACTGAGCTGCTACTTCAACAGGTGGGTGTAGGAACTCAACAAGGCCCAGGGCCAGACTGAGCTGCTGTGAGCCGACAGCGATGGTAAAACCATGATGAACGAAATCGGGGATCAGAGGCCGCGTGGCTTCTGTCAGCAATGTCTTCCCATAGATACAGCGCATCCCAGTATCGACGAAGGTGACAGCAGGGAGAAATTGCTGACGGACACACGAGTTGACACCATCCGCAGCAACAAGTACATCACCACTCACCGCTGTCCCATCGGAGAAGTATACCCGCACACCGCCATCTGCCTGCTCCTCATAGTGACCAAATTCTTTATTAAAATGGACAACATCAGCAAGATCCGCCAGGAGAATTTCGCGGAGTGTGAGTCGGTCTACTGCGGTATTCAAGCGAGTTGGGTCGGTTGTATCCACCTTGGGGGAACCTATGACTTTCAGTTGCTTGAGGTGTTTGTTTATCACTGTAACTTGATGACTTGGCTGAGATGTTGTCGCAACGAACAATTCAAATAAGCGAGGTGGCAAGCAAGCACGCAGTCCTGTGGCTCCACGAGCATCAATATGGATACGGTAGCCCTGCCGTCTAAAGATCGAAGTAACGTCACGTTCATAGACAGCGACACTGATACCTGCCTGTCGCAGCCCTTGAGCGAGGCAGAGACCTCCGAGGCCACCGCCTATAATGAGAATGTGGATAGAAGATGATACTGGCACGGATCTGCGTTCCTTTCAAGCGTATGTAGCCTATACATGCTCTGCTTTGCTCACTCTCCAGAGATTTTCTGGTGTATAAGCATAGAGACGTTTTCTCGTGCTCTCTATCCAATAGGCAGCCACTCTGTATTCAGCTTGATCGTATTGTCATGTTCGCCCAAAGAAAAAGCGGTTCTCTGGCCACATATTGACCAGAGAACCGCTTTAGCAGGCCGCCCCCACACGGGATTGGCAAATCTAGGAGTAAAGTCGTAACCCTACTCGACTACCATCCCCAACCGCCGCCCCAGCCGCCGAAGCCGCCGAAGCCACCAAACCAAGGGATGATATTGAAGCTGAACACCGGCACAGCAATGACGGTGAAGGGAATGACCAAAGCCCCAAAGCTACTGTTGCCACAGCCACAACCGCCGTTGCCACCCCAGTTGCCGCCCCAATTGGCCGCATGAGTGTTCGCGAAGGCGCCCGTCGAAAATAGTGATACACCCAGGATCAGGCTTAACACAAACGCGGCGCTAACTTTTTTCAACTTGAGCATCAAGTTTTCCTTTCTTACTGTACAAATGGTTTAACGAAGAGTCAGCACATTGTTCCATCGCTCCTGGTCGAAGGAGTTGGCGCCTCAGGTTTTGCAACCTCTTTGCTCGCCCTCACTCGTTCCTTCCATTTGTTAGGAACATCACCGCCCTCTTGTTTTTACTGTATTCCATCAGGTGAAATAGTATTTTTCAATGTTTGCATATAGCTGCACCAACAAGTACCACACTATGCTGATTGGCTGGTTCTACACAAGAGGTTTGTAGTACAATAGGGCCATGAAAAAGATGGACAGCTTCACTGTGCTCAATAGCAACTGGACGCGTCGCAAAGCACTCGCGGCTGGCGGTCTGGCCTTGCTTGGTCTGGCAGGTTGCGAGACACAGAACACGCTCAGCAGGACCAGTGGCAATGCGACTCCGCCCAGCGATATGGAGCCGACGCTCGCGGCAGGAAATGCCTCGCCCACGCTAGCTGTCCCGATCACCCTCGCTTTTGCTGGCGATGTGATGTTTGGCCGCACAGTAAATAGTCACATGCTCGCCACAGCCTCCAACGATCCCTATCCATTCACCTATACCGCCGATTTTTTGCGTGGCTTTGACCTCACTATCGGCAACTTGGAGTGTGTCATCTCCCAATTGGGCGCACCAGTTCCCAAATCGTATAACTTTCACGGCGACGCTCGTGCCTATGATCGTCTACTGAACGCCGGTTTCGATGTGCTCTCAGTCGCCAACAATCACAGTGGCGACTATGGGAAAGACGCGTTCCTCGATGAATTCGTCACCTTACCGACACGCGGCCTCACCTCTGTCGGCGGTGGCAAAAATAAGCAGCAGGCCCACAAACCAGTCTTCAAGACAGTGCACGAAACCACCATTGGCTTGCTGGCCTACGATGAGATTGAGCCATACTCCTTTGCGGCCACTGATACAACGCCGGGGCACGCATGGCTGACTGCCGCCGATCTCCAGGCCGATATTGCCCAGACCCGCCCATCCTGTGATTTTCTGATCGCTTTTGTGCATTGGGGCATCGAATACGTGACCACGCAGAATGCCCATCAGCGCTCTCTCGCTCAGATCGCCATTGACGCGGGCGCTGATCTGGTCGTCGGTGGTCATCCCCATGTGATCCAACCGTATGAGTTCTACAAGGGGAAGCTGATCGTCTACAGCTTGGGAAATTTCGTCTTTGACAACATGTATGAAGAGGTCGTACGGCGCGGCAATATCCTGACCCTGACCGTCCAGAAAAATACAATGCTCGGTTGGAAATTAGTACCCACACGGATTGGGAACTGGGGCGAACCCGCCTTGCTCTCTTCGTAAAATAGATACAATCGGATGTGTACAATACACCGCTTGTAAGCGTATACTGTGGACACATCCAACGTCTCTTTACCGATTGTGGAGGGAAAGCATCATGAACGAAATTCAGCCAAATACACGCCAATGGAGCTATACCAGCGGCACCAGCGACACGCCTTTGCTGGGCCTGACCATCGGCGACCTGTTCGATCAAACAGCTACGACCTATCCTGACCATCCAGCCCTTATTTCACGGCATCAGCAGATTCGCCTGACGTATAGCGAACTGCAAGAGCAGGTTAACCGTTGCGCACGCGGCATGTTGCACCTGGGCATCACCAAAGGTCAGCGCGTTGGCATCTGGGCACCGAACCGCTCAGAGTGGTGCATTACTCAGTTTGCCACGAGCAAAATAGGCGCGATTCTCGTCAACATCAACCCCTCCTATCGTCAGCACGAGATCGAGTACGTCCTTAACCAATCTGGGTGCAGTGCCATCGTGATTGCCGCATCCTTCAAAACCTCGAACTATACTGAAATGATCGCCACACTAGCCCCAGAACTAGCACAGAGCGAGATCGGCAAGCTGCAAGCTGCCCGACTCCCTCTACTCACCACAGTCATCCGTCTGGGCGAGGATCGTGTGCCCGGTATGCTGCCCTGGGCCGAACTGATGGCCCTGGGCGAACTGGTCAGCACGGAAGAGTTGCACCGAGTCCAGCGTGAGCAGGAGTTCGACGATCCCATCAACATCCAGTACACCAGCGGCACAACCGGCTTCCCCAAGGGTGCGACGCTCAGCCACCACAATATTCTCAACAACGGCTATTTTGTGGCACGCCTGCAAAACTTCACGCATGAAGACCGACTCTGCATCCCCGTACCGCTCTATCACTGCTTTGGCATGGTCATGGGTCATCTTGGCTGCGTGACGCATGGGGCCACGATGATCTATCCTTCCGAGGGTTTTGAGCCGCAAGCGGTGCTGGATACCGTGCAAGAGGAACGTTGCACCTCGCTCTACGGTGTGCCCACGATGTTTATCGCCGAACTCGCCCATCCCGATTTCGCGAAATATGACTTCAGCAGCCTACGTACAGGTGTCATGGCTGGCTCTCCCTGCCCAGTCGAGGTCATGAAAAAGGTCAACACGCTCATGAATATGCACGAGGTCGAGATCGCGTATGGCATGACAGAAACGGCTCCAGTCTCGACGCAAACACGCAGCGATTCACCGCTCGACAAACGCGTTAGCACTGTCGGCCTGATCGGTCCACACCTGGAAATCAAGATTGTTGATCCCGCCAGTGGCAACATCGTACCTGTCGGCGAGTCGGGTGAATTATGCACGCGTGGCTACAGCATCATGTTGGGCTACTGGAACAATCCCGAAGCCACCACCAACGCCATCGACAGTGCTCGTTGGATGCATACCGGAGATCTGGCAACGATGGATGAAGAGGGCTATATCAAGATTGTCGGACGCATCAAAGACATGATTATCCGTGGCGGCGAAAACGTCTACCCACGCGAGATTGAGGAATTCCTCTACACACATCCCAAGGTCAGCGATGTACAAATCATCGGCGTGCCAGACGTCAAATACGGCGAAGAGATCATGGCCTGGGTTCAGCTCAAGCCTGGCGCAACGGCTACAACAGAAGAGATGCGTGTCTTCTGTCAGGGCCAGATCGCCCACTATAAGGTTCCACGTTATGTCAAATTTGTAGACGGCTTCCCCATGACGGTCACGGGCAAGATTCAGAAATTTTTGATGCGCCAGACCTCTATCGAGGAGCTAGGCTTGCAGAGCGCAGCTTCGATTGAGACAGCTTAGGACGCGATTTCATGCGGTGCATATGCATAAGCTACTTGAGGTTGTATCCCGACTAGCTTATGCATATGCACCGCATGAAGCTTAATCGAACCGAAACAGTTCACCATTTTCGTCCTGGCAATCATAACACACGCGGGTAGGATCGGTCTCTTCCCGGAGCCAGCGCACCAGATCTTTGGGCAGCGGACCACCATCCCAGATGGTCAGCGAATAGCCTTCCATCTGGAGCAAGCGAGCAATGTGCTCCCAACAAGCGGGCAGATATGTGGCCCGCACCGGAAATGTTACGCGTTGAAGATCGTGATCGCGGCAAAGCTTGAGCATTTCTTCGACGTTTTCGCGTGAATAGGCGGTGGAATAGTAGCCCATGGTCCAATCAATCGAGAGAATGCCCTGCGGATACAGGTCTTTGCACCAGGCCAAAAAATCAGCAGCCTGGATTTGGGGAGACCAGCCACCCATGCCTTGCAATATGTTCGCATTCAAAAGCACAGGTCGCTGCATCTGCCGTGCCTGAAGTTGGGCTAAACATGGGCGAATCGCCTCCACATCCTTAAAGTCCAGCTTAAGTCCCTGCTTGGTTGTCTGAACAGCCTCTAGCAGTTCAACAAAGCTCAGATCGCTCTCCTCTAGCGGCGGGTGAGTGGCAATAATCTCACCCGCTGGCGAAAGCCGGATATCGCTTTCAATCATCATCATCTGTGGATCAGCCAACGCATGCCGCAACTTTTCCCGGCTATTCACTGCGTGCGCCCAAGTAATATCCCCTAGTCGCTTGAGCACGTAATATTCTTGCAAATAGTGCAAAGCATCTTGCATCGAAATTTCCCTTTAGCTTTTATCCTGCTCGTTTTAACTCCCTTCATGATAGAACACGTTAAGGAGCTAGATTTGCCTTCCCACACCTTGCCAATAGGGAGCACGAATGGCCGTTTTGAGCAGCTTGCCAGCAGGATTGCGCGGCAATTCAGCCACAAAATCCACGCTGCGTGGCTTCTTGTAATCGGCCAAATGCTCCGCACAAAACGCGATCAACTCTGCTGAAGTGGCACTGGCCCCCACACGCAACTCAACCACGGCCTGTACCGACTCGCCCCATTGCTCGTGGGGCACACCAATCACGGCCACGTCGGCCACCGCTGGATGTGCGGTCAACACTGCCTCGATCTCAGCCGGATAGATGTTGACACCACCAGATATAATCATGTCGATCTTGCGGTCACAAATGAAATAATAACCCTCGGCATCGCGATACGCGATATCTCCCACAGAGAAGAAGCCATCGCGCATATTGCTGGCCGTGGCCTCTGGCTTGTTATAGTACTCCGCTAGCCAGGGATTACGCGCCCACATCTCGCCCGGCTGGCCGTCGGGCACCTCTTGACCTTCCGCGTCCAACAGACGAATCTCCTGGCTTGGACCGACGGTGCCGCACGAACCCGGTTTGCGTAACTGATCGACGGGCTTGAGCAGCGTCACCACAGCCGTTTCAGTCGCACCATAAAACTCCCACAAGCACTCCCCAAAACGCTCGCTAGCCCGCACTTTCAAGACATGCGGACAGGGTGCACCGCCCAAGATGATCGAGTGTAACGAGCTAGTATTGTAACGCGCAAATATCTCTTCCGGCACATCGCATAGACGTTGCAGGAGCGTGGGGGCCATAAAGGTTGTGGTAATCTTGTGACGCTCGATCAGTTGCAGTGCCTCCACGGCATCGTACTTGGGCTGCACCACAATCGTCGCACCCAGCAAGATATGGAGCGAGACAAAGACGCTTGGTGCGCTATGGTAGTAGGGACCGGCCAGCAAATGTACATCCGACTCGGCCAGTTTAAACCCCTGGATCAGCCCAATCACATCCTCAACGGACGTACCACGCGGGCGATAGGCTCCCTTGGGCTTACCCGTTGTGCCGGACGTATAGCTTATTGCAGAACCTAGACCGACTTCGCCCACAAACACCTCTTCGCTGGCACTACTCAGTATATCCTCGTAATGCAGCCAGCCATCAGGTGCCTCGTTGCCAAGAGTGATCCACAGCGTTTCGTTGACCACACTGGCCCGCGCCTGCTCGACTACGCCCACTAGGTCCGGTCCAACCAGCACCGCCTTCGCGCTACAATCGTTGAGGATATAGGCGACTTCGTTGGCGTGCAAGCGATAGTTGAGCAGGACTGACATCGCCGAAAGCTTGGAGATGCCGCCAGCAATTTCCAGTAGCTCAATGGAATTGTGGGCCATCACGGCCACGCGATCACCAGCCCGCACGCCCAACCCGCTCAGCGCGTTCGCGACGCGCCTGGCCCGCGCATTCAACTCGGCATACGTCACCTCGCGTTCTCCGCAAAGAAGCGCAACTTTGTCGGGACGCACCAGAGCATGCATATCAAGATGATGCGGTAACTTTGGGGTATTTTCTGAGGTTGTCATAGACCAAACTCCTTGTTTCTGGATATCATCGTGATCCGTACAATGGAACAGGCTAGAATATAGGAAGTATACCATGCTTCAGGCTAGATAGGTGAGTATCTCAAACGTTCCTGCCAAGCGTTCCCTGAACGAAAAAGAAGAGAGGGTTTTGTGGTTGAATGCACTTGAAAATAAAGCAACTTCAAAAATGTCGAGTATACTTGTAAAGCTGCTTAGTGCAAGCGTATTGAAGCTCTCTAACTCACGACGAAGCAGGGTTTCAGTACGCTTGACATTGAAACGATGAAAAAACATCCCGTGTTTAGAAAGACAGGTGAAGCTCTTTGGGCATATACGAGTTGTGCTGGGCAATAAATGCGTCACGCTCGGCTGGCTCCATCATGGTCAGCATCTCCAGACGCCTGCGCTGCAAATCCTGATAGTCGCCCGGTTCACGCGATGAGTGATGAGGATTGCTGAAAACACGATCACTGCAAAACACATTGCGCCTTCTAAATGGTTCAGGAGTTGTTTGCAGAAAACTCTTGCGCAACCCAGGGAAGGCTTCACAGGCAGGATGATACCATGCCTCTCGCAATGTATATGCTGGATTGAACGCCCAAGCTGGGCATTGTAGGTCATATCGTTCCGCCAGATATTCTGCTGCCCCCGCGCAAAAAGCCGCCCACCCAGATTGCGTCTCTGTGGGATTCTCCGCTACCAGGATGGGATCGTCAAGCAGTGCCTGCCGCCCATTTGTATAGTAGAGGAAAAAGGCGTTCATAAAATTACCCACGGCTACACGAAATCCCTCTTTGCCTGAAGCGAGTTCGTCATAGGCCATAGCCAACGTTTGCCTCTCAAATTTCATTACCGCGCACCTCCTAAACTGCTGACTACACAAGCGTCTCTACACTGTAGCATAACATAGAGTATGAATGGTTGCTATCCCTCTGGGAACAAATCTCTCAGTGTGTCTCCTAAATTATGCAAATAGTAAAGGAATTATTCATAACATGAATCTAGCAGAGCTTCTTCAGCACATCAACGTGCTCCACGAAACAACCTTTGCGTTAGTCGAAAAATATCCAGACGGCGAGCAGGGAGCTTTTATGGTAGAAGATCATCTGAACAACCGATGGGTGCTCAAGTGGGCACCAGGAGCTAGCAACTTGCATTGGATGCAGGGAGCAAAAACAGTCACCGATCTTTTACGAAGCATCGGCTACCCAGCACCATACTATCTACTCATAGGACTCATACCAACAGGGATCTATAGCATTCAGAGCGTTCTTCCCGGTGTCCCCCTACGTTCTCCTACGCTAGCACTCTTGCCCCGCTTGTTGGAACTCAATGAACTCCAGGCTGGACAAGCAATTACAGGTCGGAAAGACTGGCATCAGGAAGTAATCACAACTGTGCTTGTGGGTGGAAATGGATATTGTCTTCACCCGTCTTTACAGCAATATTCGCAGAACACGGCTGATCTTCTGCAAACGCTTCAAGCATTGGTAATGGCGCATCGAGATGAACCCCATCGCACAAGCGATATCGTGCATGGGGACTTCCAACACTCGAACATCCTCATTCAGGCTGGGCAAATCAGCGGCATTGTTGACTGGGATAACACTTTTGCAGGAGATAGCATCTTTGATATCACAACCTTGTTATTTTACTCCTATGACATTATTGAAGTGCGTGAGCAGCTTTGGAATTATGCCTTAGAGCGAGCCTCGCTCACGCTGCTGAGCGTATATTTTGCCCACCTGATCCTTCGCCAAGTGGACTGGTCACTGCGCCATCATGACCAGATAACGAGTGAACGCTACATTAACAGAGGGCAAACATTACTTCAGGAGATTGCCTATCGCTCTCGTTCTACAGACTACATACACAAACTGTAGCTTGTCCATCGGCTGAAGCAATGGAACACACTATACCTCAGCCGATGGACACACTTCAGCCAGTACACAACGCCCACACGCTGGTTTGCGTGCAGCACACACAGCCCGTCCATGAAGAATCATGCGGTGTGCGACGTTCAGCCACTCCTGGCGCGGCAC
>JBDTBU010000078.1:0-6227 GCA_039923935.1 Ktedonobacteraceae bacterium
ACGTCGTTGGCGTATGACTCACGTCAGGTACATCCTGGTGGGCTGTTTCTCGCGATACCAGGCGAGCACACGGATGGGCAACGATTTGTGGCGGATGCTGCTCAACGTGGCGCGTTAGTGGCACTGGGGCCGCACTATGAAGGCGAACCATTGCCCCTGCCGTATATTGAGGTAGCTGACGTGCACACAGCTTTGGCCGATCTAGCGTGTGCCTTCTATGAGTACCCAGCCCAACATCTCTGCACCATTGGCGTGACTGGGACTGACGGCAAAACCACCACGAGCAACCTGATTAGCACCATCCTGGAAGGCGCTGGCAAACGCAACGGCCTGCTAACCACCGCTAACTTTAAAATCAACGGTCAGGAGTGGGAGAATACGACGCGCCAGAGCACGTTAGAGGCGTTAGAGATCCAGCAATTTCTGCGCCGCCTGCTCGACGAGGGCGCGACTCACGCCGTGCTCGAATCGACTTCACACGGCCTGGAACTTCAACGTGTACGTGGCTGTGCTTTCGATATTGGCGTGGTGACGAACATCACCCATGAGCATCTGGATTTTCACAAAACTATCGAGAACTACCGACGCGCCAAAGCTCGGCTTTTTGAAATGCTTGATCCTGAACGCGACAAAGGTCTAGGGGTTGCACCATGCGCGATTCTCAATCAGGATGATGTCTCGTACGAAATTTTGAAGCCGTATTGTCGCGTGCCCATACTCAGCTATGGTATCGAGACGCCTGCTATGATTCGCGCAGTGGATCTCCGGCTTGACGCGGAGCAGACGCGCTTCCGAGCGATCCTGCCAGACGGTGAGATCGAGATCGTCACGCATCTGGTAGGTCACTTCAACGTTAGTAATTGTCTGGCAGCTATCGCCACAGCCTACAGCCTGGGGATCGCACCTGAGCGAATCGCTGAGACATTAGCCACTGTGCAGGGCGTCACCGGGCGTATGGAGCGCATCGACGCGGGGCAGCCTTTTACGGTTATCGTGGATTACGCTCACACACCCGACAGCCTGGAAAAAGTCCTGCATATCCTGCGCCCGCTGACCAATGGCAAGCTAATGGCAGTCTTTGGCTCTGCTGGTGAACGCGACCTACAAAAACGTCCTATTATGGGTCGTATTGCTGCCCAATTCGCTGATTTCTTCGTTATTACTGATGAGGACCCTCGCGGGGAAAATCGTTTCACCATCCTCCAAGAGATCGCTGAGGGTGCCAGGACGATTGGCAAGTGCGAAGGACAGGATTTTCTCTGTATCGCAGATCGTCGCGAGGCCATCGCCGCCGCTTTCGCGCAGGCTGGCCCAGGCGACACGGTGCTGTTAGCTGGCAAGGGCCATGAACAAAGTATCATCGTCGGCACCACAAAATTACCTTGGGATGATCGTCGAGTAGCACGCGAATTGTTGCATCGTACATCATGAAAACTTGAAGTTCCGACGTTTTTTAAATAGAGACGAGTATTTCTACTAGCAAGGCCATACTCGCTTAGTATGTTCTTTCGTTTTTGGGAGTTGATATGGAGTTTTTTGGGTTATCAGAGCCGATCTGGTTGTTTTGCTTCTTTCTCGCATGTGCGCTGCTGAGCCTATTGCTTTGCTGGGTAGCGAAGATTCTCTTCCCCAAGTTCCGCAGCGGCGAGTTTAAACCTGGGCCCCATCGCTCTGATATGCCCATACTCCCGGCCAGTGGACGCGAGATCAAGACGATAGAGTTGCCTCTGGTCGGTGGACCCGCCCTAACCCTGGCGATTATCGGTACTGGTATCGCGGCTGGTTACATCTTCCAGTTCACAACAGACCAGTGGCACCTGCTGTTGATCGGGTTAGGCGCAACTGCTGGCTATATGTTGGTGGGCCTGTTCGATGACTGGCATAAAGTGTTTAGCAAAGAAGGTCTCTCGGAACGCGCCAAACTTGCTGGTGTTGTTCTCGTCTCGATTGCCGCCGCAGCTTGTTACTATTTTCTCTATAGGCCCGGCAGTTGCCTACCTCATCTTATTCTCCTGAATGCTCCCAGCGGCTGCCAGCCCTATTCGCCGTACTCGGACATTCTCGGCGCACTCTTCGTACGGTTTCCCTTTACGTGGCTGATCGCGCTCATGCTAATCACTGGGACTATCGGCAGCGTAACCTCGCTCTCAGTGGACTTCAGTGATGGCCTGGACGGCTTGGCTGGGGGTCTGGTCTTTAGCGCGGCCCTGGCCTTTGGCATCATTGTCTCGCTGATTGTCCCAACGAATATCCATCCCGAACGGATTGTCTTGGAAGTGCTCTCGTTGTTGGCTGCGGCTGGCGTGCTGGGCTTCTTGTTCTGGAACTGGCCGTCGTCCTGGGCAGCACGCCGGGGCAGCGCCAAACGTCGAGCAACTATCTATATGGGCGACAGTGGAGCGCTGGCGCTGGGCGGCATTCTCGCTATGATCGCAATCTTCTCGCGTCAAGAATTCTTGCTGTTGATGATTGGTTGCGCGTTTGTGCTCGAAGGTCTCTCCGCCTTCTCTTCGCGTGCGATCACACGCTTTTATCGTCGCCATCTCCAACTGTTGCGCTTCGCCAGCACCTACGAACGCGCCCCACACACAGAATTTCCACTGCCATTCTTAGCGACTCCATTGCACCATCACTTCGACTTGTTGGGCTGGGATCGCCGTCGCCTAGTCTACGGAGCCTGGGCGCTGGGTGCTTGCTTCTCCACGCTGGGCGTACTCGTCGTTATCTGGCCAGAAACGTGGCAACGCTACCTAGCTCGTATCCTGGTCTTGGTCCTGGCCTGGCTGGTCTGGTCAAGCGGTGGCTGGACACGCCGCTATTTTGTGGGCAAACATCCCGCAGAACGCACGCGCCGCCGTCGCTTGGCCCTCTTCTACGGCTTCCCTTATCGCATCATAGGCTTGCGTCTCTATCACCTAGTAGAGGTAATCGAAGCCAACGAGGATGTTATTGAAACGCCCGCTGAGGAACTGGCGCTCTGGCAACGTATGAGTATCTTCGATGCCCGCGCCATGCTCGGCCTCTACTGTTATCGTGCTGGCTACTATCCAGCAGCACTCGCCCAATGGACGCGTATTCCCGCTGGCAATCGCACGTTGCGCCCGGATATTACCCGTCTGCTGGAGGAACTTGATGGTCGCCTAGCGATGGAAAAGCAGGAAACACAGCCCATGCGTCTTGAACATATTAAGAGGCAACCGCCAATCCTGACGGGCAACTTGGGGCCAGCAGACCTGCCCAATCCACATGATCCAGTAAACACTGAAAGTGTGCTCGAAGAGTCGCTCGATAGTTGGGTCGAGCCTCTCTCTGTCTCTCTAGAGATCGAGAAAAGCCAGGCCAGTATCGCTGCCCAGGTCGAGGAGATCCTCAGCGCTCGACTACCCAACGTTGAGGCACCAGGGGAGGAACTTACGGTCCAACCAGAGCGCCAATCCTGGCTCACTCGTATGCGACGCTCTCCTTCGCAAAAGGACAACTAAGAAACATCGCAAACCGAATAGCCAGCAAGAAAGACAGATCTCTCTCTTGCTGGCTATTCAGTTTAAAAAAGGGGAACATTGACTATTTTATTCGACTATGAATTGTATTATAATACGTAAAAATATCGATCATAGTCTTCTTTCTAGCCTTTCAGGTCGCCGAAACCTATCCCTAGGGTAAGGAATTCCACTGCTGAATAGTGAAGCATTTGACAGAGAGAGAGGCTAGAAGCTGTTATAGTTCCTACGAATGAGAGAATCCTGACCAATTTCACTATGCTTTTAGGAAGGGGCGGATATGCGCTTCTGTTTTGTTGTTGAAGAACAATACCGCAACGACGCGATGCCAATGGTCATTGCGGAACAGCTTCTTCAATGGGGCCATGCAGTCGATCTACTTGAACCACAAACCGCCGTCACCTGTCTCTCAGATTTGGCGGAGCGGGGCTATGATGCCTATGTTCTGAAATCACTGGCTGATGGACCAGGCATTAGCATTTTGGAGGCTGCGGAGGCAGTGGGTATTCCAACGATCAACAATTCCCGCGCGGTCCGGTTGGTGCGCGACAAAGCCGTCTCGGCGGCCTTCGCCCACGCTCACGGACTGCCTATTCCCGCGACCTATTTCGTTGCCCACCCACGCTTGCTAGAGCAATTGCCGGAAACGGCCTACCCGTTGGTCGTGAAACCCAGCAATGGCAGTTCTTGCAGGGACATTTATCGCTTGAACAGCCCGGCTGATCTCGCGGCCCTACAAATTACCGAAGCCAACGATAGTTTCTTCCTCGCTCAGCGCTACGCGGAAAATACGGGCTTTGATATTAAGGTGTATGTGACCGGCAGAGAGGTCTACGCGGCTATTGCGAAAAAATCTCCACTCCACCAGAGCATTCAAGAACGTTTTGTGCCGCTCACACCACAGATCCGCAAGTTGGCCCTGCAAGTTGGCAGGCTTTTCGGGCTGGATATCTATGGTGTGGATATCGTGGAAACCCCGCATGGACTAGCGATCCTGGATATCAACGACTTCCCCAGCTTTGCTAAAGTACCACGCGCTGTACCACGCATCGCTGAATATGTGTTGCACGCGGCCAAACGCGCTGAAATCCAACGAGAAAAACGCCAACAACGCACGCAACGCCGTCAACAGGAGCGTCTGAAGAAACAGCCCGCGCCTATTTTTGTGCCATCTATTGAGACGCTACTCTCACAAGAGCACGTAGCTAGTTGTCGCTATACAAGCCATTAGGATAGTATATCACTCTACAGGATAATAGGAGAGCAACATGCATATCTGTCTGATTATGGATAATCCCGAAACTCCACGCCACCCGGTTATTGCTGTGGCACTGCAAGAATTGAGCAACAGACATACGGTACGCCTGCTCGATGTTCGCGGACTAACAGGCATTGAAGCTATTGCACGTGAAGAAGAGCAACATCCAGCCGATCTCTATCTGCTAAAATCCCACGCGCTTCAGGCGCTAGAATTGGCCCAAACGCTGGAACAAGCAGGCAGGCTGGTTGTGAATAGCCACGCCTCTTCTCTGGCCTGTCAGGACCGCGTACTTTTAACGGATCAGATGCGTGCAGCAAACCTACCCTGGCCGCACACTTGGCATGTGCCAACCCTGGACGCCGTGCTACATGATTCTGGCTTGTCGCAGGTCTTCTCCTGGCCCGTGATCGTCAAAAGTCGTTTTAGTCATCGTGGCGACTTGGTGGATAAGCTGGACACTATCGCACACCTTCAAGCATTGATCGCGCAATGGGGGAAGGAACCCATCGTTTTCCAGGAGTTTAGCGTCAGCGATGGCTGGGATATCAAGCTCTGGGTCATCGACCAGCATGTGTTCGCGGCTCGCCGCCGCACTCCCCTGGAGGCCAACGCCTCGACCCAGGATTTTCCTATTGCTGAGCACGACCTGCCGCCTGAGTGGAAACGTCTCGCGCTGGCTGTAGGCCGCTCGTTGAAAATGCCCCTCTATGGCGTTGATCTATTGATTACTGAAAAAGGACCAATCATCGTGGATGTCAACGCCTTCCCAGGTTTTCGCGGCGTCCCCGGTGCAAGCGAGGCTCTGGTTGATCTTGTTGAACGCCTACTACAAGAAAGGACTGATGTGGCATGAGCACAGATGAACAACTTTCACGCGCTTCTCACCTGACTATCCAGGAATTGCCGGACGTGGTACGGGCAATCTTTGTCCGTTCCCACCAACAGCCACTACCAGAGACGAGCCAGCCCTGGGGAGTTTTTGTGCGCTATCTGCGGCGCAAGCCAGAACGTGGCCTAGCCGTTATCTTCGATGCCAGTGAGATCCGCCCTCGGCAGCAACGCGCCTCTGCTGTGCACCGGACGGTCAGCCTGACGCTGGATGAATCGGCGCTGGCAGGTTCAGCGATCCGCATCACATCTAAGCAGGCTAGCAACGCTGTCCTGACGATCCAGCCCACAGGTATTGTGCAAGCGATGGAGCTTGGACTGACGCTTCAGGCTTTTCCGACTGATAGCGGTCTGCCACAACTGGCGGCCAGTTGCGAAACATCCGCTACAAGCGAGCTTTTTGCCCGCTTGCAAGAGGCCGCACGTCTGCTTCTAGCCAATGACGACTGGCAACTGCGTAGCGCTCAGGCCGTGCCTATCCGCTATAAACCGGCCAGCCGTTGTGTGATCCGCTACGATCTGGCGCTGCAACACACAGACGGCCAGCAGCGCACGCTCAGTATCTTCGGCAAAGTCTA
>JBDTBU010000079.1:0-11161 GCA_039923935.1 Ktedonobacteraceae bacterium
GAGACGCTGGCGGAGAACGTCGTGTTGCCATTGCCAGCAGCACCGTGCGCACTGACGTGACCGATATCGGCATAGAGATGATCCAGGATCGTCACTGGACCAACCACACCCTCGAAGGCGTTGCCCATCCCGGTGACTGTCGCGGGCGTGCTCAACAGGCTGGCGCTTTGCGGCTGGGTGATCGACATGCCATCGGCTGCAACTGCGGTGATAATCCAGATGCCGCCGTTGGTGTTGCCCTCCAGGCGTGACATAGTGAGCGTAATCTCTTGGCTGCCGGCAGTAGTGTTCTTCAGTTTGACTACCGCTTGAGCGTCACCCTGTCCGCCACCACTGACAATAGTGGCCGGAGCGTTAGAGTCCCACGTTAGCAACCTTGCGCCAAAATTCTGGGCAGTGGTGGTTGCGCTCAGCTTCCACGACTGCTGCCCCTGGTTGACTTGCACCTGGTCAGCCTCGGCTTGATAGCGTGTCAGATCGGGGAAAATACCGGAAAAAATGATCTGTACGAGCGTGCCTGCACCATCGGACCATTTGAACTCGCGTGTCAGATCTTGGTTCAGTGCAACGCCGGGTTTATTGATATTCACGCTCGAATTCAGATCGACCTCGGCAGTGATTACTGTGTTATACCCACTGATCTTTGCGTCTCCTTTGTAGAGGTTGAGCACCTTAAAAATCTGCGTGGGGGTCGCGCTGGTCAGATTGTCGTACACATAGGCATCTACAATCGCGCCAGTACCATCATGAAGCACTGTCACAAGCGCCTGAAGCGTTGGCGTACCTTTGAGGTTGCCACAGAGAACTCTTACAACTTCTGTAACGTTCGCTTGCGTGGGAATGAGCGCGTTCCAATGGGCAGGACTGCTCACAGCCGCCGGGCAATGCTGCGAACCCAGACCAATGCTCGGTGTGGATGTGGCGGCGACACCTGTAGTTGCTGTGACCTGACTCTGTGTAGTTGGCGTCGCGTTACTACCAGTCCCGTTTGGGCTATTGCCTCCCGTACAGGCAGCAAGGAGAAGCACCAAACCAACGAGTATGCTTGTTTTTAATAAGAGCTGTTTGATAGAGTACATGTTCATGTTCACACCTCGTATCGTAAAAAAAAGAACTTCCGGGTACTTTTCTAGAATGTCTTTTTACCCACGCTTACCATAGCATGAAATCGAGCAAGAGAAAAGAGAAATAGTTCACAAAAATGTGGTGAGGATGAGCATAATGTACAATGGTGCTTGCCTAGTAGAGGTTCAGGAGATGTGCGAGCGTTGGCCTGTTCTGCTCAAGAGCGCCATCAGCACACGAATAGTGCAGGGCAGCAGTTGAGCCTTGCTCTGCTGCCCTTGCTCTCGTGCATCGTTAGCGAATCACCAACGCGCCAACTAGAGAGGCTGCCGCGAAAAAGACCACAAAAACAACCGTAATATTGAAAATCAGTTTTTCAACGCCACGGCGTGTTTTGAATGTTGAACCGGAACTGGACCCCCCAAAAGCACTGCCTAGCCCGCCATTGCTCGCCTGGAGGAGAATAAAGCCAATAACGGCTATACTTAAAATAATCTGAATGACGCGAATCGCCGGAAGATATGCTAGAGCGTTCAAGGCTCTTCCTCGCTTTCATACACACCATACTAGGCAGAGTACACGACTCAGCCAAGAGTATGGTATCTAACAGTTGCTCAACAAGGAGTAGTGGAGCCAGCTCAGCCGGACGACATTCCTTGCTATATATAATGACGAGAGCAGAGACGAAAAAATTGCGTGGGGTTGCCCCTACAGGAAGCGATTATAACACACAACCCCGATAGTGCATAGATTTTGTCTAAATGTCAAGGCAAACGTATTTCTAATCGTCGTAAAAGCAAGCACAAGAGAGGTCCAGGGCACATGTTTTGCGACCTGGACCTCTCTTGCATAAATTCCTCAATACTGGACACCCTTTACCCATAGTTGTTTGAAGCCATCACATCCTTAAAGCCCACGTTGCGCGGGAGGAGGCTCAGAACCCTTCTCCCATATAATATGGGCATCGCCCTTTTGCTCCCAACGAGCTTCCTCATGTTGAACCGTATCCGAGAAATGTTGAACCTCTTGCCGATCTCGCTTGCCAACCACCACCTCACCAGTCGTCACCACATGCTTTGTGAGATTGACCCGATCTTCACTCACGGGAATACGGATCGTCTGATTTTCACCCATAATCTCGTCAGAGGCAGAAGCCTCACCCGTAATTGCACGGCGTTCGATCACAACTTCTTCGTGATTGACTGGAACATCAATGGTCTGCTGTTCGGTTACAAGCTCTCTGCGTAAGATAACCTCGCCAACCTGCGCGGGTTGCTTATACGCCTGGATCTGTTCCGCGTGCAAACGCATATGCTGCTCGTCGTGTAAGTTTCCGTATTGCTCCTGACCAGACATGGTCCGTGATTGATCCTGATCAGGCATAGTTCGTGTCTCTCTTTGTGCCATCTGCCCGCTGCTCGCGTGAGCAGAGGTTGGGACATACGCGTCGTGGTTGAGCAGGATAGCAGTTGCCTCCGGTAGACGTTTGCTGCTAGCTACCGAAACCAACGGATGACCTGCCTCATACTCTTGTTGATAGAAAGGAGTATCTTCGGACGAAACTCCCATATCCACCAAGTCACGCGAGATATCTCCACGAGCCATACGTTCCGACGAAAAAATCCCCTTAATCCCTGACAAACTACTACGTTCAGCACCTTTTCCAGCAAATTGCCGGATCTGATCGTTCTGAAAACCAGCTTTTTGCAACGCGATTATGGCATCTTCTGCCTGTTTTCGACTGCTAAAAGCCCCTACAACAACGGATTGTCTCACATCTGCCATAATTCATTCTGTCCTTTCAGTCTTCTCAGTCAAGTTTCGGCGCACAGGTACTCCTTATCTGATCGAGCAGTTTTTGCCACATTCAGAAGAAAGAGCTTCTCCGTCCGTCATCTCGGAACTATCGAGCGAATAAACACATCCTTTACCAACGTTTCTACCCTATGCTCTAGAGTTCTATCTCGAACCGATGAATACCCTTAACACAATATATACGCATGAAAAAGGCAGCATGTTTCAACGTATTGAAGAATTTACGATAAATAGTTGTGTTGCAATTCCTTAAATAGGCCGCTTGGCACGCTCATACTGACGGACCCATGACACATCCTGCCGGAGAGCATGAGCAGCAGAAAGCGGCCAGTGAGGGTTACGCAGCAACTCGCGTGCCAGTGCCACAAGATCAGCCTCGCCATTTGCAATAATTACGTTGGCCTGTTGTGGCTCGGTAATCAAACCAACGGCAGCGGTTAGTATACCCGCCTCACGCCGTATCTGTTCAGCAAATGGCACCTGGTAGCCCGGTTTAAGTGGCACCCTCGCTAGCGTATTTCCGCCAGAAGAGACATCAACGAGATCAACGCCATGCTCTTTCAGCGCTTTGGCAACTTCAACGGTATCTTGAATGCTCAGGCCATCCTCGGTCCAGTCGGTTGCGGAGAGCCGCACCAACAATGGTAGTTCGGCAGGCCAAACTTGACGGGTGGCAGTGACCACTTCCAGCAGGAAACGCATGCGCCCTGCAAGCGAGCCACCATACTCGTCAGTGCGCTGATTGGAGTGTGGAGATAAAAATTCGTGGATAAGATAGCCGTGAGCACCATGAATTTCGACAATCTCAAAGCCAGCTTTGAGTGCTCGTTGCGCAGCGGTTTGGAAGCAAGCAACGATTTCTTGTATCTCGATCTGTGTCAACGCGTGAGGCAGAGGAAAATTCTCTGCAAAGCGTAGCTCGCTCGGAGCAACTGTTTGCCAGCGACCTTCTTCTGTGGATAGCTCGCCTTTACCACTCCAAGGGCGATAGCAACTGGCCTTGCGCCCAGCATGAGCGAGTTGGATAGCGGGTACTGCACCCTGCTTCTTTATAAAGCGAGTGATACGTGTAAGAGGCTCTATATGCGCATCATAGTAGATACCCAAATCTTGCGGTGAAATACGCCCGCGAGCCTCAATCGCCGTTGCCTCAGTCATCACTAGAGCAGCACCACCACTGGCGAGGCCACCCAAATGGACAAGGTGCCAATCGTTAGCAAAACCATCTTCGGAAGAATACTGACACATGGGTGCCACCATGATGCGGTTCTGCAAGGTGATCGTGCGGATCTTCAAAGGGCGAAAGAGAGGGGCTGGCGCAGCATCCTCAAGCGTGTTTAGGGAAATAGCTGTCTGAGATGAATTGTGTGGATTGACCATCAAAAATCTCCTTAGTTGCGGAATAGGTGTGAGAAACGAAAGAGGTAAGATAGCTCGTTGAACAGGTTATCTCTTATTTATGAACGTTGTATTGGTGAGTATTATTCCACGCTTGGGAAAAAGGGGAGAGCTATTCCCTTGTAGAAGAATTGGCCCTGTGGTACAATTGAATCCGGGCGAGGACACAATTTAGTCCCCGCCTGTACTTTTTGAGAAAAGCGATTTTGACATCATGGAAATATCCTGGCTTGGACATTCTTGCTTTCAACTGCGAGGCAAAAATGGTACCCTGATTACCGATCCGTTTTCTCCCCAGGCTGACTCTCCAAGCGGAGAAGCATCCAGGTTGGGTAAGTTCTCTGCCTCTATTGTGACCATCAGCCACACCCACCCAGGCCATAATTATGCGCAGGGCGTTGGCGGTAATCCACGCGTGGTGCAGGGACCGGGAGAATACGAGATCAGCGACGTGTTGATTACAGGTGTGGCTTCGTATCATGATAATGAGCGGGGCAAACAACTTGGCCGCAATACGATCTATGTCATCCATATGGATGATATGGTTATTTGTCACCTGGGAGATCTGGGCCATACTCTACAAGCAGAACAACTGGAAGAGGTGGCTGACGCTGATGTGCTGTTGATCCCTGTCAACGGACAGCACACGATTAATGCGACTCAAGCGGCAGAAGTCATCAGCCAGATTGAGCCGCGTCTAGTCATTCCGATGCATTATCAGCCCGCCGAGGGCGACGCACCCAACCCGCTCGACAAGTTCTGCCGCGAGATGGGAATAGAGACGGTGCGTAGTCAACCAAAGCTGACGATTACGCGTACAACTCTTCCTGCCGAAATGCAGGTTGTCATGTTAGAAATACGTCAAAAGTAAATCCTTATTCCGATTGAGCAAACAGCTCCTAAATCAGATCGGGCGAAGAAAACAACGATCTAGTTGTTTGCTCGATCTGGATAAAAGACAACTCGTTCGTTGTTTTTAATGCTCAATCGGAAAAGAGTTTTGAACTGTAGGGTACCCCTGGTGGGTGCCTGATCTCTGAGAGCGGGCGCTTTATGGTGCCCCGACACGGAGATACGGGAGAATGTGGCCGTCACCCACGAGAGAAGGGACTGCCCTACAACAGTACCGTACCCCCGTGTGTCCAGGCTCCGGTAAGGAGGATTCTATGTCTCAATTCATTTTCGTAACGGGTGGTGTGGCTTCTTCGGTGGGGAAAGGGATCAGCGTCGCTTCTCTGGGACGTTTGCTGAAGAATCGCGGCGTCTCGGTTTCACTGATGAAGCTCGATCCCTATATCAATGTCGATCCCGGCACGATGTCTCCCTATCAGCACGGTGAGGTTTTTGTGACGGACGACGGTGCCGAAACCGATCTTGATCTTGGTCACTATGAACGCTTCACCGATGAGCCTTCTTCCCAGGCCAATAATCTCACGACTGGCCAAGTCTATGCCTCGGTGATTGGCAAAGAGCGGCGCGGCGAGTATCTGGGCGGAACTATCCAGGTGATTCCCCATATCACCAACGAGATTAAAGAGCGTATGCATAACGTGGCTCGCTTTTCGGATGCAGATGTGGTAATTGTTGAGGTTGGCGGGACCGTTGGCGATATTGAGGGCGAACCATATCTGGAGGCTATTCGCCAGATGCGCCACGACGTAGGACGCAATAACGTGCTCTACCTGCATGTGACGCTACTGCCTTATCTAGCAGCGAGTAAAGAACTCAAAACCAAACCTACACAGCATAGTGTCAAAGAACTGCTGCGCGTTGGCATTCAGCCGGATGCACTTCTCTGCCGTTCTGATCTGCCCATTCCCGATGAATTGCGCGAGAAAATCGCCCTCTTTTGCAACGTGGAGAAGCGTGCGGTGATAGCCCTGCCTACAGCCGATACCATCTACGAAGTACCGCTGATCCTGGAAGAGGCTGGTCTAGGCAAATTTCTGGTAGATGAACTGAGTTTGAAGGATCGCGAGCCACAAATGCAGGAGTGGCGCGAACTGGTGGAGAAGATCAAACGCCCACGCCCGGAATTGGTGATTGGTCTGGTTGGCAAGTACGTCGAACTGCATGACGCCTATATGTCTGTGGCTGAGTCCCTGCGTCACGCTGGCTGGTTCCACGATGTCGATGTGCACATCAAATGGATCAACTCGGAGGCGCTGGATAGCATGGGCGACAAGTATAGCGAGTTGTTAGAAGATGTAGCCGGGATTGTGGTGCCTGGCGGCTTTGGATATCGCGGCATCGAGGGCAAGATCAAGGCCGCGAATTTTGCCCGGCGCATGGAGAAGCCATATCTGGGCCTCTGTCTAGGCTTGCAAGTAGCCGTGATCGAGTTTGCACGCAATGTGTTGGGTCTGGAAGGGGCCAATAGCAGCGAGTTTGATCCGACGACAACTGAGCCGGTGATCGACCTGATGGTGGCACAGCGTAATCTGGCTGACAAGGGCGGCACGATGCGCCTGGGCAACTGGGTCTGCTGCCTGACTCCCGGCACGAAGGCGCATCAAGCCTATGGCGAGGCCATCGTCTTTGAGCGCCACCGCCATCGCTATGAGTTCAACAATGAGTATCGCAAACGCATGGAATCCCACGGCCTTGTTCTCAGCGGGCGTTCGGCGGATAACAGCTTGATCGAAGTGATCGAGCTAGCCAATCATCCCTGGTTCGTGGCTTCCCAGTTCCATCCCGAATTTAAGAGTCGTCCCACTCGTCCACATCCGTTGTTCCGTGATTTTATTGGCGCATGCTTGAAGCAGGCCCGCGAGGGCAAGCCACAAGCATACGAGACGATTGAAAAGGCGCTGCGCGGCACGCCGTCCGATGCCCGCGTTGAGATGTAAAGATGTTGTACTTGAGTCAGTTGCAGGGTGCACCCGTGGAAGATCTCCACGGGGTGCGCCTCGGCAAAATCAGCGATCTCCTAGCTTTTCGTGATGACCCTTCACACAGTTGTGTCTTTCTCATCGAAGGGCAGGACGATGTATCCTGGTATGCTCCTGCTGAGGGGGTCGTCTGGCGCAACCATACCCTGCACCTGCCTCTTGACGCTTCTCAGTTAGCATCAGCGACACAGGCTCCTGCCCAACGTCGAGTGGCTCTGGTCGCAGATGTTCTGGATAAACAGGTCATTGATCTTGCGCGTAAGAGACCAGTGCGTGTGAATGATGTCTGTCTGAGCGAGAATTGGCAGGTGTTGGGCGTGGATAACAGTCCATTGGGCCTGATACGCCGTCTCGCGCCGCCCTGGCTCCTGGGAGCACGCAGCAAATATCCCCCAACCAAATATATCCCCTGGGAGCGCATTGAACTGCTCAGCCCTGCTCAAAATGAAGAGCAACCTGAGCAACAGCCAACCCCATTGCCAGCGAGTCCAACCAGCACCATCCCCGAACAGATGCGGACGACCAGCGGGCAACTGGCAGAATTGCACCCCGCTGATATCGCCGACATCGTACACCAACTCACACCTAGCCAGGGTGCGCGTCTGATCGAGGGTCTGGAGAATGAGATTGCTGCCGACGCTTTCGAGGAAGTCGATACTGACCGCCAGGTGCAGATCCTAGAAAAGCTTAACAACGACCGTGCCGCCGATCTGCTGGAGGCTATGGGTCCAGACGAAGCCGCCGACTTGCTGGCCAGACTGCCCACTGAACGCGCTCAACAACTGCTGCGCCTGATGACCCCTGAAGAATCCGAGGATGTACAAGAACTACTAGAATATGCAGAAAATTCTGCTGGCGGACTGATGACCGCTGACTACATCGCCCTCGACGCCTCGCGGAGTGTTGCCGAGGCACTGGAGGCGGTACGTGCGAACATTCAGGACGACATTCGCGCCACGTATGTCTACTGTGTCCCTGACGAGCGGCTGGACGAGAATCCCCTGTTGGGCGTCGTCTCGCTCTGGGATCTGCTGGCCGCGTCTCCCACCCAACAACTGCACGAACTTATGGAAACCGACGTAGTGGCCGTACGCACCGACACCGAGCCGCGTATCGTCGTCGAAGTCATGGCCAAATACAACCTGTTCGCCGTCCCCGTCATCAACGAAAGCGGCATCCTCGAAGGAGTCATCACTGTTGATGACGCGCTAGACGTGCTGTTACCCAATGCACGCAAGCGAAAGCCAAGACGGATGTATTAGTTTATTTTTGTGTAAGAAACGGCTGTTTTGAGAGGACAAAAGCATGAAATCGGCAGAACCGATTTCATGCTTTTGTCCTCTCAAAACAAACACTAAGCGGCGGCGGCCAACTGATCCTGCTCCTGAGCGGCGGCCACATCGGCCTTCATCCAGCGAGCGCCAAAAAGGCCGACCAAACCAGCAATGACCAACGCTGGTGTGCAGGTGATGAGCATAGCATACGCAAGATCATGACCTGCGATATGATGAATGAAATGCGTGCCACCAGTTGGGTCGAAAGACTGAGCCAGGACACCCACGAGCGTTGGTGAGAAAGCGTCACCTAACATATGGGCGATTAAGAGAGAGACGGCCACAGCCGAGGCTCGTAAAGCGGCGGGAGCTACGTCCTGAGTCGCAGCAGTCGAGGGGCCAGTGTAGAGTGTAATCAGGATCGTCGTCACCACAAAGAACAGGGCAAAAAGCATAAAACTGTTGACGGTCACAGAAAGGGCAAAAGCTGGAGCGCTAAGCAAAAAGCCAATGCCACAGACCAGGATACGCGATCCTGGATGGCGATGACTGAGCCAATCAGCCAGATACCCACCGAACACCGTGCCAATCAGCCCAGCAAGCACGATCACGCCGCCAGAGAAAAGTCCCGCCTGGCCGCTTGTGAGGCCATGACCATACATATCATTTTGCTGCAAAAAGGTCGGCAGAAAAACAATAGCTACACTCAAAACGAAAAACGAGAAGATCTGCATCACGATCAGCACAACCAGCGTTTTGATACGCAGCAGATCGCGCATTTGTGCGAAAGGATGGGGCATAGCTGGTATGGCAAAAGGTTTATCGGGTCTGGTAGCGCCAATGCTCTCAAACGTCTCTTCTTCATCAGCTTGGTTACGGCGCGGTTCGTGCAATTTCCAGGCCAGATATGCCAAAATCAGGCCTGGGATACCTGTAAAGAGGAAGCCCAGACGCCAGGTGCCGCTGGTTAACGCGCCACCTATCGCAAAGCCAACCAGGATACCCACCAGTTGAGCCACGCTCCACCAACTCATCACACGCGAACGCTTCTCACGATTAAAATAATCGCTCATCAGCGCAGTACCAGCGGGGAAATAGCCAGCTTCCCCAACACCCAGGAGCATGCGGAAGAAGAACAGCGAGATGAAGCTAAAAGAGAAGGCTGTCAGCGCGGTAATCACGCTCCAGATGGCCACACAGATCGCGACAATGTTTTTGCGCTTCACACGGTCAGCCCAAAGACCCATGGGAATGGTACACAGCGTATACGCGACGAGAAAGGCCGATGCGATGTAGCCGATGCCGTCCACTCCAAAGTGCAAGTCAAGGGCAATGGTGGTAGCTGCTCCGGTCAGAACGTTACGATCCAAATAGTTCAAGAAACTGATCCCGAACATAACCCAGAACACATACATGGGATAGGACGATGATGCCTGCTTCGTGGCACCCGTTTTGGCACTGGATGAAGGAGAAAAATCACTCATGTGCGCCTCCAAAAATAGGGGGGGAGTTCCAGTCTTGTTGGCTAGAACTGAATATCTCAACTGTACCATAGAAGAGGTGGAAATGGAAGAGGAAGATGACCGAAAGTACGGGGCGGTTCATGGTGAAGCAGGGCAACTATTCAGGCGACTGGCTAAGCATATCGAGAAAACTCCATGCTTTCAAGTCGCGCTCAAGATGAAAGCGCAACAAACTGTGCGTGATCGCTTCTAATTCCGCCTGCAAGGGTGCATTGAGGCGCACGCGTGCGGCCTCGCTCCAGGGTTTTTCTTGCAAATAGCGCAAGACCTTGAAGGCGTTGAGCGAAAGGTGCCGCTCCCAAAGATGCGAGCACTGTGGACAAAGCACACCACCCAGCGAAGCCTTGAAACCATTCTCCTGGGGCAACAGCTCGCTAGCACAGGAGACGCAGTTGTGCAATGAGGGAGCATAGCCCACAGCGGAGAGTAGCTGCAATTCAAAATACCGCAGCAAAAGCGAGGTTTTGCCATGCACTTGAGATGCCACAGTCTCGCTATTCTGAGCACGCTGCTGCGCGAGTGCACTGGCATCGGCATCCAGGTAGCGCAACGTTTCCAGCAGGAGGGTGTAGATATCGGCATGTTGCACACGTTCTTCGACAAAGCGATCCACTAGTTCAGCGAGATAGAAGCCACAGGTCATATGCCAAAGTTCGGAGCGCAGACGCAGGAAATTTTCACGCACCTCGGCCTGGGTAATAATATCGAGGCTGCGGCCAAGACCAAGTTGGAGTTGGCTGCGGCTGAGCAGTTCTAGATGACCAGCCAGCTTACTCACGGGACGGCGCGAACCCTTAGCGACGGCGTGAAACTTGCCCTTGTGCGGGGTAAAGAGCGTCACTACGCGGTCAGCCTCGCCGAGGTCGCGACGTTTGAGCACAATAGCTTCGCTGGAGTAACTGTGTTGCTGGCGCATACTTGATCCCTGAAAAGAAAAAGACGTGATCCATAAATCACGTCTCAAGGGGAGGCGACGAGCGGATTCGAACCGCTGATGCAGCTTTTGCAGAGCCGTGCCTTACCACTTGGCGACGTCGCCCTGTTACAGCGAAAAATGGGAGCGGGAGACGGGATTCGAACCCGCGACATCTTCCTTGGCAAGGAAGTGCTCTACCACTGAGCCACTCCCGCATTTTTCACATCGATTTGAACCTCGTTGGAAGCTCTCTCGTTTGTGTGAGTAATATACTATACT